>JAJDNX010000048.1 GCA_022340485.1 Gammaproteobacteria bacterium
CCCTGGAACACAGGGCAGGCGGTTCGGATCCCCTAGAAAGATTTGCCGATGCTGGCTACAACCCGGGCTTCACAGACGTTACTACCACCACAGTCTGACTTGCTGACGTTGTTGTCGACAGTCGTCAGACCATTGAGCATATTGCGTGCCAATGATGAATTAATATTCAAAACAACAGGTTATAAATTTCCCAAGAGACCTCATACGGTACAAGTGCATTATTCTGGTGCACAAGAACCCTGTTCACGACGCGAATGATCCGACTACTACGGCCGCGCAGAGACGCCGCGGCTGGCAGTCGCTCCGGGTACCCCCCCTCTCGTGACACGGGTACCGCCCTGTACGTCATCCACACCCCCGGTGACGTGGAACATCGCGTCCGGGTGCCGTGGAACACAGGGATGAGCAAGGACGTCCAGCCTACGACGCTACAGGCAAAAAAAACGGGCGCCGAAGCGCCCGTAAACTGCCAGCACGATGTGTAATGCAGGAATTACTTGCCAGAACCCTGTGAGCCCACGAATTCCGGGTAGGCCTCCAGTCCACACTCGGACAAGTCGACACCCGCGTACTCTTCTTCCTCACTGACACGGATACCGATGACCATTTTGAGGACGAACCAGGTCACGATGCTGGCCACAAAGGTCCAGGCAAAGATGACACCCAGTCCTGTCAGCTGTGCAACCAGCGTGGCATCTTCGTTGGACAATACCACTGCCAGCAGGCCCCACATGCCAACGACCCCATGGACCGAGATGGCGCCGACCGGATCATCCAGCTTCATCTTGTCCAGCGAGACAATGGCGAACACGACCAGCACGCCACCAACCGCTCCGATCGCGGTAGCCAGCAACGGTGTGGGCGTCAGCGGCTCAGCAGTAATGGCAACCAGGCCTGCCAGTGCACCGTTCAGTGCCATGGTCAGATCCGTCTTGCCGAACAGCAGGCGTGCGGTGATCATGGCGGCAATCACACCACCGGCTGCCGCCATATTGGTGTTGACGAACACCAGCGCGACATTATTGGCCTCCGCTACATTGGAAATGATGAGCTCGGAACCACCGTTGAATCCGAACCATCCCATCCACAGGATAAAGGTTCCCAGGGTCGCCAGCGGCATGTTCGCACCCGGAATCGGGCTGATGGTTCCATCCGGACGGTACTTGCCCTTGCGTGCACCGAGCAGCAGGACACCGGCAAAGGCTGCGGTTGCACCACACAGGTGCACCACACCGGAACCGGCAAAGTCCAGGAACCCGAGCGCATCCAGTGCACCACCGCCCCACTTCCAGTAACCCTGCATCGGGTAGATGAAACCGGTCATCACCACCGCAAAGAACAGGAACGCCCACAGCTTCATGCGTTCCGCCACGGCACCGGAGACAATCGACATGGCCGTTGCCACGAACACGACCTGGAAGAAGAAATCGGACAGGCCGGAATAATAGGTATCACCCCCGCTGGCCAGTACTTCCTCGACGGTATTATCGGTGCTGCCGAGGATACCGCCCAGACCCGGCCACCAGGCGTTCACGGCATCGGCCGGGTACATGATGCCATAGCCCATCAGCATATACATGATACAGGCGACGGCAAACAGGGAGATATTCTTGGTCAGGATTTCGGCGGTGTTTTTCGCACGCACCAGGCCGGCCTCAAGCATCGAAAAGCCCGCGGCCATCCACATTACGAGCACGCCAGTTACCAGAAAATAGAAGGTGTCCAGCGCATAACTCAGTTCAGTTAATGCATCCACAGTAGTTCCTCCGCCTTAGCAATCAGAGTGCGTCCGGACCGGTTTCACCGGTACGGATCCGCACTGTCTGTTCAAGACTGGAGACGAAAATCTTGCCGTCACCGATCTTGCCCGTGTTAGCTGCCTTGGAAATTGCTTCAATGACCCTGTCGACCATATCGGCTGCCACGGCGGCCTCGATTTTTACCTTGGGCAGAAAATCAACCACATATTCCGCACCACGATAAAGCTCCGTATGGCCCTTCTGACGCCCGAAGCCCTTCACCTCGGTCACGGTAATACCCTGCACACCGATCTCTGAAAGGCCTTCGCGGACATCATCGAGCTTGAACGGCTTGATGATTGCAGTTACTAACTTCATAGCAATTTACTCCTTAAAAATGCCTGCCCTGGAACACAGGGCAGGCGGTTCGGATCCCCTAGAAAGATTTGCCGATGCTGGCTACAACCCGGGCTTCACAGACGTTACTACCACCACAGTCTGACTTGCTGACGTTGTTGTCGACATAGGTCAGACCGAGGTCAACCCCGGCAACATTCTTGGACAGACCCAGGCTCCAGTCGGTGTAGGTACCTCCCAGTGCATCGTCGTCGCTATAGGCGGAACCGGCGTTGTAACCCACGTGGGCACTGAAGGCGATCTCGTACGGGAAGGTATAGTCATAACCTGCCGCCCAGTACCAGGCACTGCTGTCGGAACCAACAAACGCCAGCTCGTCAGAGTAGTTCACCGAGGCGCTGAAGCCCTTGTAGCTGCCCTTGAGGTAGAACTCGTTGGTGTTAAAATCACTGCCACCCGGATACTGGTAGCGCAGGTAGCCGATGTCGTAGCCAAACCCATTACTGGTTTCATTCGCGTAACCGCCATACAGGTCGAGCTCGATTTGCGGATCGGTGGCACCACCAAAGAACTGGGAATCAACGTTGGAGGCCCAGGTACCGAGGTAGATCCCCATGTCGGAAGACCAGTCAAAACCACCCTGGATGGCGAACTGGTTGTTCGTCTGGGAAATGCCACGGAAGGCATAATCGGTTGCCAGAGTCGTATTGGCAGAAATTTCTGCCAGTGCGGGTGAAGTACTTGCAAGCAGCGCTGATGCAATAAGTGTTTTCTTGATCATGTCAAATCTCCAAAGGTTAACGTTGCAAAAGAATGTAGCTGTGCAATGACTACAACTCTGTGCATAGGGGAAAATCACCTGTCTCACTAGCACAGGTTATGCCAACATTGTTTTTCTTTTATTTTTCAATCAGTAGAAAGCGTACAGTAGCAAATCCCCAGGGACATGAGTATCATCATGGTGCATCTAAAACCACTAATGCACCACAATAGCGCACTAGAGATGCCCTATACGGAACATTGGACGGAAGGCGGCTGAATCGTCTATGGTTGCGCTATGCTGAATACCAAATTTATTGATGACCTTGCCCGCCAGATCAGCGGCAGTATCCCGTCCGGTGCAAAAGGACTGCAGCAGGACCTCGAGAAAAATATCCGCACGCTGTTGCAGGGTGCCTTCGCCAAGCTTGACCTTGTCACCCGTGAAGAATTCGATGCCCAGTCGCAGGTACTGTTACGCAGCCGCGAAAAACTGCAGCAACTGGAAAAGATGGTTGCCGAGCTAAAAGCAAGGAAATCCTGAGCGCCCAACCGCGCAGGCAGCGGATCATATCACTCCCCGGACCGACCAGCCGCAGGCCTGTACCAAGCACTTCCTGCAGGTAGGGACCCGTTCGCGGTTCCCTGCACCCGCTACCCGACAAACAGAATTCTCCTACAGCGACTGACGTAGTCAGCGAACGCCCGCAGCAGGCAGCTGCGGTTATCCTGATTTCCCCTACTCCCGGGAATCACGCATGTCGCTTGCCATCCTCTACAGCCGTGCCTGCGTCGGTATGGACGCCCCGCTGGTCACGGTCGAGGTACATCTCTCCAACGGCCTGCCGTCACTCTCCATCGTTGGGCTGCCGGAGACGGCCGTCAAGGAAAGCAAGGACCGGGTTCGTGGCGCCATCCTCAACTCCCAGTTCGACTTTCCCGCGCGTCGCATCACCATCAACCTGGCGCCGGCTGACCTGCCCAAGGAGGGCGGCCGCTTTGACCTGGCCATCGCGCTCGGGATACTGGCGGCATCAAGACAGATTCCCGATGCAGAATTACAGGAGTATGAATTTGCCGGCGAGCTGGCGCTCTCGGGTGAGCTGCGTGCAGTACAGGGGATCCTGCCGATGACACTGCAAACCTGCAAGGCACGGCGGACACTGGTGATTGCCAGCGCCAACGTGGCCGAAGCGGCACTGGTGAAAACTGCCAGGATCCTTGCCGGTACCCATTTGCTGAGTCTCACTGCCCACCTGATGCGAACAAAGAGGCTGGCTTGCGAGCTACCCGCACGACCTCAACCATCGGGCAACCCGGTGAAGGATCTTGCCGATGTTCGCGGCCAGCACCATGCCCGACGCGCGCTGGAAATCGCGGCAGCAGGCAGCCACAGCCTGCTGTTGCTGGGACCACCAGGAACCGGAAAATCCCTGCTGGCCAGCCGTCTACCCGGCATCCTGCCGGAGATGAACGAGACCGAGGCGCTGGAGGCGGCAACGCTGGCCTCGATCAGCAGGCTGCCGGTGGATCCACAGCAGTGGAAACGTCGCGCCTTTCGCGCACCACACCATACAAGCTCCGCGGTGGCACTGGTCGGTGGCGGCTCCATTCCCCGACCGGGCGAGATCTCGCTGGCACATCACGGTGTGCTGTTCCTGGATGAGTTTGCGGAATTCGATCGCAAGGTGCTGGAGGTGTTGCGCGAGCCACTGGAGAGCGGGCGCATCATAATCTCGCGTGCTGCACGCCAGGCAGAATTCCCGGCACAGTTCCAGTTGATCGCTGCCATGAACCCCTGCCCCTGCGGGTACCTCGGCGATCCCTCCGGTCGCTGCCGCTGCAACATCGACCAGGTCGAGCGTTACCGACGCAAACTCTCCGGCCCGCTGCTGGATCGTATCGATATGCATGTCGAGGTACCAAGGGTGCCGTATGCAGACCTGCAGGGACCACCGGGTGAAGCCAGTGCGGCCGTACGTGCCCGGGTCAGCCGCGCCCGTGAACGGCAGCAGCAGCGCGGAAATGTACTAAACAGTCGTCTGACAAACCGGCAGTTAGGAAGTTTCTGCCACCTGGAGGAGGCGGACAGCCGGCTACTGCAACAGGCGATGGAGCGACTGCAACTGTCGGCACGCGCCTATCACCGCATTCTCAAGGTGGCACGTACCATTGCAGACCTGGCGGGTTGCGAAAACATTGAGCGCAGCCATCTCGGTGAAGCCATTGGTTACCGTCAACTGGACCGCAAGCATTCCCCTTCATGAACCACCGCAGAAAAACGCGGCGGCTAGCGGTTATCGCAAAACGGCGATTCCCGGCAGTTGCGACAATCAGCTGAGCACACCGATCTCGGTGTTTGCCTTGCGCAGGTTCCTGCTGAATAGTCGACACAGGTTTTCCAGTACCTTGACCTTGATCGCACTGTGGTCGACCATCATTGCATCGAAGTCAGCAATATCCAGCTTGTAGCAGAATGCCTCCACATCGACCGTTACTGCCGCGGAACGCTCGGAACGCTCTATCCAGGCCATCTCACCGAACACCAGCCCGGGTGACAGGGTTGCCAGGCGCTTGACCTTGCCATCAGGCAGGGTAATTTTGATACTGACCTGCCCCTGTGCCAGCAGGTACAACTGACTGGCAGGCTCTCCCTGGTTGATAATGATTTCGCCCTGCCGGTAAGCCTGTTTCTTCAACTTGCTGCCAATGACATCAATCTCATCTGCAGTGAGGCCGTCAAACAGCTCGAATGAGTCGATTTCTGTCTCAACAGGCGTGACCTCCCCCGTGTCCAGAATCCGGCTCTCGCAATACTCAAGTGCATAG
Source organism: Gammaproteobacteria bacterium (assembly GCA_022340485.1). Classification (GTDB taxonomy): domain Bacteria; phylum Pseudomonadota; class Gammaproteobacteria; order UBA9214; family UBA9214; genus UBA9214. The sequence goes on from JAJDNX010000048.1 coordinate 5,685, forward strand.
TCATCCTCAAAGCTTTGCCAGCGTGCCTTATCATCCGCCTTCAGCCTCCTCTGCATGTACTTGCCAAGCACGGGCCAGGCATCGGCATTGGTGAACAGCAGCTGTTTATCACGATCCGCAAGCTTCAGCAGCAGCTGGAAGAACAGGCGACAGGCACTCTGATCGAGCGTCAGCACACGCTTGAGATCGACAATGAAATAATCCGCATCGCTGCTGCGGTTGACAATTTCATTGACGATCACTTCGGTAGTGGAAAAATTCAGATCACCCTGAATCTCATAGATGCGGATACACTGTGCCCGCTGTTGCAGACGTCTGCGATCCGCTGCATTGCGCAGGTGCTTCGAGGTGATATGGCTGCCATCATAGGCGCTTCGAATCACGGACTTGCCGGGCTGCACGACATTGAACATATGCAGGTTGAAGTCCATTGAAATCCGGTTACAAACCTCTATACCACGCACGCTGTTGCCACGCTTGTCCAGTGGCGGTGAGAACACACCAATGCCCAGCTTCCCCGGCAGCACGGCAACGATACCGCCGGCGACCCCGCTTTTTGCCGGCATCCCGACCTTGTAGATCCATTCTCCCGCATAGTCATACATGCCACAGGAGCCCATTACACTGAGTACGCTTTCGACATACTCGCCACGAATAGCGCGTTCCTGTGTCAGCGGGTTGATACCAGCGTTTGCCAGGGTAGCGCCCATGATGGCGAGATCACGACAACTGACAGATACCGAGCATTGCTTGAAATACAGTTCGAGCGTCTCTGACGGATCCTCCTCGAGGATATTGAAATTTCTCAGCATATAACCAATGGCACGGTTGCGATGCCCGGTGTGGCTTTCAGACAGGTAGACGGCCTCGTCCAGCGACAAGGGCCGCCCGGCATAGGCTGACAGCATCTCCATGATGCGATTGATCTTTTTGTCATTGCTATGCCCCATGACCATTCCCGCCGCGGTAATGGCACCGGCATTGATCATCGGGTTTGCCGGCTGGCCGCTTAGCGGGTCGAGGCTGATGGAATTGAAGGCATCACCGGTCGGTTCCACACCGATCTTTTTCAGAACATCGGTGCGGCCATTGTCCTCCAGGGCAAGACCGTAGACGAACGGCTTCGAGATCGACTGGATGGTAAACTCGTGCCGGCTGTCACCCACTTCGTAGACGTGACCTTCGGTGGTAGCCATGGAGATACCGAACGAGCCACTGGACGCCTTGGCAAGCTCAGGGATGTAGTCGGCAATGTCTCCCGCGTCGAGGCCGGCAAATCGTTCCCTGAGATCATGCAGGTAGTCCATAATTGGCGAGTCAATACGAGCCGCTTCCTCCTCGCCCGGGATATTCTGAACACTAAAACTCATCGGTTGTTCCTGCTGAAGTCGATTCCGGCACCCGGTACCTCGCGTAGCCAGACTCTCAGCCCTGCAACGGGCAACTGCTGGCTATCGTCGTGGCTGGCGCCGTCCTCAATTAGGTTTATGGTTACACACTCTCATGTCTGAATTGCTTTGGAGATAAACCTAGCAAGGAATGCGCCACAGCGTCGACAGGAGTGCATGATGCGACCCATACCATCCTCCTGAAACAACTGCCCGCAGGGTATTGCCTCATCCAAACAATCACTTGATTGCGGCATCGCGCACTGCCCGAACCGGCAGCCGCGACATCACTGCCCTAGAAGCGAAGACCGATGATTCGTAAATTGCCAGATTAGAGTGCATAAACAAAACAGGGAGCACCAAAATTGTGCGTCAGCACGCCGGTAGCGAACAGGATAAAACTGAGCGCAGGCACACGTGAGTACCGCCAACCCCGTGGGTGAACAGCCTAAGTGGTGATTAATCCTGCCATTACGCCTCCACGACCCCAGTCGTTCAACACAGCGCCCACCCTCCTGCTGGCAGTCGGCACAGTTCATGCAGTCATTCTGGATACCATGGCCCCCTACCCTGGCTACGGACAGGAATACCTGCTCAATGTTGAGGCAGGCGCAAACTGGCTGGGACGTGACATGGGCTAGGAACGTTTGCCAGAAATCCAGAGTCTCGGGACATGAGCGCACAACCAGAATCAATTGCACCGGACTTGACGAGTGACGTCAATCGCACCGGTCTGGATAAAGCCTCCATCAAGCGTGCGTTTCTCGATCACCTGTTTTTCCTGCAGGGGAAATTCCCTTCCATTGCAACCTTCAATGACTATTACCTGGCGCTTGCCTATGTGGTTCGAGACCGTCTGCTGCACCGCTGGATCAATACCGCAGCAACCTACACGCGGGCGGGTTCACGCACTGTGGCCTACCTCTCTGCCGAGTTCCTGATGGGGCCACATCTCGGTAACAACCTGGTGAATATGGGCATTTTTGATACCACCCACAACGCCATGAAAGAACTCGGCCTGGATCTGGAACAGCTGCTAGCACAGGAGGAAGAACCGGGGCTCGGCAATGGCGGGCTGGGACGACTCGCTGCCTGTTACCTCGACTCGCTGGCGACACTGGAGATGCCCGCACTGGGATACGGTATCCGTTATGAATACGGCATCTTTCACCAGGCGATCCGCGACGGCTGGCAGGTCGAGCTGACCGACAAGTGGCTGCGCTACGGCAACCCCTGGGAGATCGTCAGGCCGGAATGGACGGTTGAGGTGAAGTTCGGCGGCCACACCGAGCGCTATGTCGACGAACAGGGCAGGGACCGGGTGCGCTGGCATCCGGACAGGATCGTCATGGGTGTGCCCTATGACACGCCGGTACTTGGCTACCATTGCAATACCGCCAACACGCTCAGGCTGTGGCGCGCCGATGCGCCGGAGTCCTTTGACTTCGCCGCCTTCAACGAAGGCGACTACTATCGTGCAGTGGAAAACAAGGTGGTTTCCGAAAACCTCACCAAGGTGCTCTACCCCAACGATGAACCGGTACAGGGCAAGCAGCTGCGGCTGGAGCAACAGGTCTTTTTTGTCTCCTGTGCCCTGCAGGACATGATCCGCATCCTGTTCCGGCAACGACTGCCACTGGACAAGTTTCATGAGAAGTTTGCCATACAGCTCAATGACACCCATCCTGCCATCGCCGTTCCAGAGTTGATGCGGCTGCTGGTTGACGAGCATGGCATGGACTGGGAGGTTGCCTGGGACATCACCGAGAACAGCTTTGCCTATACCAATCACACGCTGCTACCGGAGGCACTGGAGTGCTGGCCGCTGCCACTCTTGCAGCGCCTGCTGCCACGTCACCTGGAGATCATCTACGAAATCAATGCACGCTTTCTCGACAAGGTGCGCATCTGGTGTCTCGGCGATCCCGCAAAGGTTGCACGCATGTCGATCATCGGCGAAGACGAGGCACGCTCGGTACGCATGGCACACCTGGCCTGTGTCGGCAGTCATGCGATCAATGGTGTTGCCGGACTGCACACGGAATTACTGAAAACCAGTGTCCTGAAGGACTTCCATGGCATTTCACCGGCCAAGTTCAGCAACAAGACCAATGGCGTGACCCCGCGGCGCTGGATCGTACTGGGAAACCCGCGTCTTGCAGCACTGCTGAATGACACGCTGGGTGACAGCTGGGCGAAAGACCTGGAGAGGCTGCGGGGACTGGAGCCTCTGGCGGGAGATGCGGAATTCCGTGCACGCTGGCGGGACATCAAGCGTCACAACAAGGTCAAGGTGGCCCACTATCTGCGACAGTACACCGGCGTCGCGGCCGACCCCGCCTCGCTGTTCGATGTACAGGTGAAGCGCATCCATGAATACAAGCGCCAGCACCTCAATGTGCTGCATATTATCGCACTCTACAATCACATCAGAAAGGATCCCGGGGCTGTCATCCAGCCGCGAACCTTTATCTTTGCTGGCAAGGCGGCGCCAGGCTACCGCATTGCCAAACTGATTATCCGCCTGATCAACGGTGTTGCAGATGTCGTCAACCTGGATCCTGCCGTGCACGGGCGCCTCAAGGTGATCTTTCTGCCAAACTTCAATGTCAGCAACGGACAGCGCATCTACCCGGCGGCCGACCTTTCGGAACAGATCTCCACGGCGGGCAAGGAGGCCTCCGGGACCGGTAACATGAAATTTTCCATGAACGGGGCCTTGACCATCGGCACGCTGGACGGCGCCAATATCGAGATCCGGGAAGCGGTGGGCAGGGAGAACTTCTTTCTTTTTGGCTGTACCGCGGAAGAGATCCAGACCATGATCAGGGAACAGCGCAGCCCGGCCGACTTTGTCGAAAACAACCGGGAACTGCAGGAGGTCATACAGCTGATCCGCAGCGGCCTGTTTTCGCGGGGAGATTCATCCCTGTTCCAGCCGCTGCTGGATTCACTGCTGCATCACGATCCCTTTTATGTCTGTGCCGACTTTGCGTCCTATTGCGCCTGCCAGCAGCAGGTCTCCACAACGTTCCAGGATGAAGAGCGCTGGACACGAATGTCTATTCTCAACACCGCCCGCATGGGATGGTTTTCTTCAGACCGCTCGATCCGCGAATACTGTGACGATATCTGGAAGCTGTCGCCCGTCAGCGTGACACTCGGCGGCAACGATGGACTCGGCTTCCTGCAGAGCCTGCAATGACATGAGCATAGACTGGAAACATTATGACCCGGGAGAGTTCTATGACGAACTCATCAGTACCCCGGGTTATGCGCGTGCTGCGGCACGCAACCTTACTGCCTGGCTGCGCGCACTATCAGACGAAGAACTGGAGGCTCGCAAGGTGGATGCCGAACTCGCCATCATAGACAAGGGCGTCACCTTCACGGTGTACAGTGACGGCGAGAACATCGATCGCGCCTGGCCATTTGACATCATTCCACGCGTCATGCCGATACGCGAATGGCGTATCATCGAGGCCGGCCTGAAACAGCGCCTGCAGGCCCTCAACCTGTTCATCAACGACCTTTACCATGAGCGCAAGATCATTCGCGACCGGGTGATCCCGAAATCACTGATCGCACAGTCGAAGGGCTTTCGCAAGGAATGTGTCGGCATCACCCCGGCCCACAAGGTCTGGGCACATATCTGCGGCAGCGACCTGGTACGTGACAGTGACGGCACCGTCTATGTGCTGGAGGACAACCTGCGCGTACCATCCGGTGTCTCCTACATGATCGAGAACCGCGAGGTGACCAAGCGGGTCCTGCCGGAACTGTTTGAGAACAACAACATCCTGCCGGTCGACGACTACCCGGACCGGTTACTGGAAATGCTGCAGTCCCTTGCACCCGGTCGGCGCACGCGCCCTGAGGTGGCGGTGCTTACGCCCGGCATCTACAACTCGGCATATTTCGAGCACGCCTTTCTGGCACGCAGCATGGGCGCCGAGCTGGTCGAGGGTAGCGACCTGTTGGTGGACCGGGACGATTGCGTATACATGAAGACCATCCAGGGCCTGGCCCGGGTCGATGTAATCTACCGGCGCGTCGATGACCTGTTCCTTGATCCGGAGGTCTTCAATCCGGATTCGGTGCTTGGCGTCCCCGGACTGATGCGAGCCTGGCGCAAAGGTAATGTCGCACTGGCCAATGCGCCGGGATGCGGCGTGGCCGACGACAAGGTGGTCTACTCGTATGTACCGGAGATCATTCGCTACTATCTCGACGAAGACCCGCTACTGCCGAACGTGCCGACCTACCGCTGCAACGATAAAGCACAGCGCGAGCACGTCATGGCCAACCTGGAATCCATGGTGATCAAACCGGCAAATGAATCGGGCGGTTACGGCATGCTGGTGGGACCGCAATCAACGGCCACGGAACGCGAGGAATTCCGGCGGCTAATCAGCAGCAACCCGCGCAACTACATTGGCCAGCCGGCGCTTACCCTGTCCACGGCACCGGCGCTTTGTGAGCACACACTCGAACCGCGCCATCTCGACCTGCGGCCGTTCATCCTGCAGGGCAAGGAAACCTATGTCACGGCCGGTGGCCTGACACGGGTGGCCATGAAGAGAGGCTCGCTGGTGGTCAATTCCTCCCAGGGCGGCGGCAGCAAGGATACCTGGGTGGTGGATAACGAGGGCGGATAATGCTGTCACGGGTTGCCAGTCGCATCTACTGGATGTCGCGTTACATCGAGCGTGCTGAAAATACCGCACGGCTTGTCAATACCTACTATTTTCTGTTACTGGACCTGCCGCGCGGTACCCGTATCGGCTGGGAACT
>JAJDNX010000134.1 GCA_022340485.1 Gammaproteobacteria bacterium
GGCCTGCAGTGATGCGCTCAACTTCGCGCTGATGCCCTCCCTTGTCCCCTGCATAAGCCGGCTCCGCCAGCGGCGACGCCACCAAAGGCCCAGCATGGCGCCCAGGGTGGTCAGTATGGCCAACAGGATCCAGCCGTTGACTTGCAGACGATTCACCCTTACACGATCCTGTAAAAAGGCCTGCACTGCGGCAGGCAGAGTGTTTGCCTGGCGCAGGTTGGCCAGGCCTACGCTCCAGAGATCCGGGCCGCGCCCGAGCAGCCGGAATTTCAGCACATTCTGCCGTGCTGAAAGAATTTCATCGCCCAGCGTCCGGGCCTTCAGCAGGAGGGTCTGGCAGTCCGCCATTTCGGTTTCCAGTTCGTCCAGTCGCTTCCGTGTCTGCGGCGCGGCGAGTGCAGTATCGTCCGGCGAGTTGAGCGGTCCCTTGAAGCTATTGATTTCCTCCTGCCGCGTTTCGACGCACTTCTGGGCATTCAGGCGGATCTCGCTGAGAACGTTGTCCCAGGGATCGAGTGCGCCCGTATCACCCGTGCTCGGGTCAAATGACTGGAGGAGCTGCTGGGCCGCCGCAAGGGACTCGTGTGCCGGTTTCCGCCAGTCGCTGTCGCTGCTGGATCCCGCCACGCCCGGGAATGGAAGCGTGATGGCTGCCAGCAAAATCATCATCCGCAGGGCCATCACAGTGGTCTTCGTCCTTTCGTGGATGGCTGTCATTGTCATCGGGAGATCGCGGCATCAGTGGGGTCGATGGATGAGCCAGAAAGCATATCCCGCCGCTTCCGGGAGAAGCAACCGGGAGCACGCCAGCCGTTCTGCGGCATCGGGCGCGGGACTATGCGCAAGGAAGGGTATTACCTTCAAGGTTGTCAATATCGGATGCTTCTTCACCCCGTGCGTTGTGCCTGCTCCATCTGGTAGACCGCAATTGCCGTGAGAAAGTCCCCGCCGTATTTCTCCAGCTTGTGCTGGCCCACCCCCGTAATCGCCAGAAATTCCTCTGCAGCTGCCGGCTTGTCCCGTGCCATCTGTACCAGGCTGGCATCACCGAACACGACATAGGGCGGCACCCCTTGTATCTCGGCGATATGTTTGCGCAACGCCCGGAGATGATCAAACAAAAGCTCGTCGTAGGGTCCGTGTGCAGCAGTGGCCAGGGGACGCTTGTTCCTCGTCTGTTCACGGATACGCGGTTTTGCCAGCTGCAAGGTCTGCTCACCACGCAACAACGGCCGGGCGGCCTCGGTCAGCTTCAGGACCGAGTAATTGGCGATATCCTGAATCAGGTAACCATGATGGATAAGCTGGCGGAAAATGGAGGTCCATTCCTGTTCACTCCTGTCACTACCCAGGCCATAGGTGGACAGCTGCTGGTGGTGGCGTGAACGAATGCGTTCATTATCGGCGCCCCTGAGCACATCCACCACATAGGCGATACCGAAAGACTGGCCAAGCCGGTAGACGCAGGACAACGCCTTGCGCGCATCCTCGGTCGCATCGAACTGCTCCGGCGGGTCCAGGCAGACGTCACAGTTGCCACAGTCCCGCTGCAACCGTTCATTGAAATAGTTCAGCAAAACCCGGCGCCGGCAGGTGACACTTTCCGCCAGCCCCACCATGGCATTCAGCTTGTGCACCTCGATGCGTTTCTGTTCGGCATTGTCATTGTTCTCGATCAGGCGTCGCGCGGTTCCCACATCCTGGGCACCGAACAGCAGCAGGGCCTCCGCTTCCAGACCATCGCGGCCGGCACGACCGGTCTCCTGGTAGTAGCCCTCGATGTGTTTGGGCAGGTCATAATGCACAACGAAACGCACATTTGGCTTGTCGATCCCCATACCAAAGGCCACCGTCGCAACCACCACCTGCAACTCGTCACGCAGGAAGTCCTCCTGAACATCTTCACGATGATCGGACGACAGACCGGCATGATAGGGCTGTGCACGCACGCCCCGTGCCTGCAGTTTCCCGGCGATCTCCTCGACCCGTTTGCGACTGAGGGCATAGACAATGCCTGCCTGCCCTTCGCGCTGCTGCAGAAAGCGCAGCAGCTGATCGAAAGGCTTGTGCTTTTCCAGTACCGTATAACGGATGTTGGGGCGATCAAAGCCGGTGACGTGATGGTTGGCGCTGCCGAGGCCGAGCACGCGCACGATGTCATCCCGCGTCTGAACGTCTGCCGTCGCCGTCAGTGCGACCAGCGGGACACCGGGGAAATACTGACGCAGAGCACCCAGTTGCTGATACTCGGGACGGAAATCATGACCCCACTGGGAAACACAGTGGGCCTCGTCGATGGCAATCAGGGCAATGTCGATGTCCGCCAGCCGCTCCAGAAAGCCCGTACTCATGAAACGCTCCGGGCTGATATAAAGCAGGTCCAGCTCCTGGGTATGCAACTGCGCCAGCACCTGGCGTGCCTGCTCCGCACCCTGTGCAGAATTATAGAGAGCCGCCGCAATACCATTGGCCTGCAGCGCATCTACCTGGTCTTTCATCAGGGAGATCAGCGGCGACACCACGACGGCCACTCCGGCTCGATGCAGGGCCGGAATCTGGTAACACAGCGACTTGCCACCACCGGTTGGCATCAGCACAAAGGCATCCTGCCCGGCAATCAACTGTTCGATGATGGTCTGCTGACGGGGACGGAAGCGGTCATACCCGAACACCCTTCGCAGGGTGTCATGCAGGTCCCCGGAAGTCGGGTGGCGCGGATTATTCATCGCGCCATTGTACCTGCCCTCCCCGTCCGCCCATAGGGTCGGAGGCCGCTCATAACGTAGTCATGTGCCTGCAGTCGCACGGTGCCGGCACAAAGGACTCAGATATCGGCGCGGTAAGCGGTGTAACGATCCGTTCGTGATTGCCTCATGTCCCCGTCCCGCCGGCCGCTCTGGAGGCCTTCTCGAATCGTTGCTGCAAGATCCTTTCCTCGCCGGCCGGCCCTCCCCCTGTCAGATACCACTGCTGGCGGATTTCAGCGATTCTATCCTGCGTGTCCTCGGAACCCTGACCCATGGCTCCGGCCAGTCGCTTGACCTGTAATTCCAGGCGCGCCTGTTGTGCCTCCGCGGGTGAATCCACACCGGCAAGAATTTCCATCCACAGGCACAGCTCCTTGCGCTGATTCAGATTGGCAGCGAGCTCGCTTAACAATCGCTCTCGCAGTTCACCACCCTGCTGCAGCGCGTGCCTGACCTTCTCGAAGCGCGCCTGCATGGCCTGTTCTGTGGCAGCATCTTTCAAGGGGGGCAGATCCAGCCATTGCTGTTCCTGCCTACCGAGACTGGAAAGGGCTGTAGCCGGATCCATATGCTCCAGCAGTTGCTCCAGCTCCCTGCAGTATGCGGCCTTTTGCTGTAACTGCTGCAGCTGAGTCTGTGCATGCTGTTCCTGTAACATCGCGGCATGGGCCCGGAATGCCTGTTGTGCCTTTTCGAAACGCTTCTCCAGTGCCGGGGCTTCGTGCCTTGCAACCGGACCTGATGCCTGCCAGGCATCAAGTATCCGCTGCTGCTGACGCTCGGCATCATCCAGTGCTGCCAGCGTACTGTTCGTGAGTCCTTCAAGCTGTTCACACAGCTGTTGTTTGTGTGCCCGGTTTTGATTTTCCAGCTGGTGGCGGGCCTCGTGCTGTTGTTTGCGGCGCGCGAACACCTCATCACACGCAGCACGGAACTCCTGCCAGAGAGTGTTTTCCTGCTGGCGCTTGCCTGCTACGGTAACCTGCCAGCGGCCTTGCAGGCGTTTGCATTCATCAATTGCCGCGTGGATATCCTCGACTGCAAGCAGCCCACGAAGCCGTTCGATCAGTGCCTCTCGCTGCAACCGATTGCGCTGGCGCTCCATCGAGAGATACTCGTTCACTATCCCCATGCTGTTCCTGTAGCGAGCCTCGAGCTCTCTGCCCTTGCTTCGGTCTACCGGCCCTGCGCGTCGCCAGTCGTTGCTGATCTGCCGCTGGAATTTGACCGCCGCGTGCCAGTCCATGTGGGACCATTCTGCTGCGGCCAGGAATTCCTCCAACTGTGTCAACAGGGCAAGTTTTCGCTCCAGATTGCGATTGCGTTCCGCCACCTGTTGTTTGAAAAACAGTGCACAGGGCTTGTATGCCTCGCTGGCAGCCTTGTCGAAACGCTTGCGCAGGGATCTGCTGCCCGCCGTGCCACTAGCTGGCAGCTGCTGCCACGCATTGCGCAGACGGCGTATCTCGCTGGCCAGTTCCGCGGGAGGCTGTTCGCTGCCGATCAGCGCCTCCATCTCTTCGCACAAACGTTGCCGTACCTCATCGGCGCCCCAGGCGCGCCAGCTTTGCAGCTCCTGGAGCCGCGGGGTCATAGTGTGCAGTTTCCGCAGCGAGCTGCGCAGCTGCTCCCTGGAAACGCCCAGTGCCTGCAGGTGGTTGATGCTGCTCTGTATCCGGTCATGCAAAGGAGCGGC
>JAJDNX010000135.1 GCA_022340485.1 Gammaproteobacteria bacterium
AGTCGGGAGTCGACCGGGTAGTGCAGGGGATCGATCTCGACGAGCAGCCGTGACGGCGCCAGGCCAATGGCGTGACATTTTGCAATCAGCAACCCTTCCCTGTGGATGCGAATTTGAACCCTGGCGGGTCCACTGGCGGACAACACGGGTGTCGCTTCTGCGCGGCTCCGGGGAGCTGCCTCTGCAAGGGGGGTGGCTATGTCCTCCGTTAGCCGCTCGGTCACCTGGTTGCGAGGTGCTTTTCTTACATTCATGGTTCGCCAGTATCCTTTTTATGGGTTGAATTACCTGAGACTTTTACAGCAATGACACCTTATAGGTTTTCCCGGGTACTGAACATCCGTGTTACTACGTACGATGGATTGTTATCTAAGCTAGCGAGTGCCGCTCGCATGGGAAAGCTCGATCAGGTCCGCCAGCGACTGCGCGCCGGTCTTCTCCATGATGTGTCCCCGATGGGTTTCGATGGTACGGATGCTAAGCTTCAGCTTTCTGGCAATTTCTTTATTGGCATGGCCGGCAACAATCAGCAGCATGACTTCACGTTCCCTCGCGGTCAGCGACGCCACACGGGTGCTCGCTTCGGTCTGGCGTGCCAGCGCATCCCGGTTCGACTGGTCCAGTTGAATCGCCTCCTCGATTCGTTCTAGCAGTACACTCTCATCGAACGGCTTCTCCAGGAAATCCACGGCACCGCTGCGGAATGCCCGTGCAGACATGGGTACATTGCCATGGCCGCTGAGAAAGATGATGGGAATGTTTACCGAATTTTCTGCCAGTACCGCCTGCAGCTCCATGCCACTCATGGCCGGCATGCGGATATCCAGCACCAGGCAACCGGGATGGCCAGCGTCATAATTTTCCAGGAAGGCTGCCGCGGACGGGTAGGCGGCGGTCCTGAGACCCGTGGAGTCCAGCAGTAATTCCAGTGCGTCACGGACGGCATCATCGTCATCGACAAGGAACACCGTGGGTTGCTGGACTGTCATGCCGCAGCTACAGAAAGTGTAAAATGGAAAGTGGCCCCTGCACCGGCCCCGGGATCTGCCCAGAGCTGCCCGCCATGCGCCTCGATAATGGAGCGGCTGATGGCCAGACCCAGCCCCATGCCGTTCTTTTTGGTCGTATAAAAGGTATCAAAAATGCTGTTGTGCATTGCTGCATCCAGGCCAGGGCCAGTGTCATTGACGGTAACCTGCAGGGTATCTGCGCTGGCCAGCTTGCTCGAGACCCGGAGTATGCGCGTATTATCGCTTCCGGAAAACATCGCCTCGATGGCATTGTGCAACAGGTTGAGAATGACCTGTTCAATATGGATCTCGTCGGCAATGGCCGCTGGCAGCCCGTCTGCCAGCTCCAGGACCAGTTTGACTCCTTTTCGCTTCTGCTCTGTGTCGATATAGCTCACGGCATTGTGGATGACCCGGTTGATATCGATCGGTTTGCGCCGCACCATGCCCTTGCCGGTGAAGCGGCGTATGCGACGAATAATCTCACCGGCACGCTGTGACTGCATGGAGGCTTGTTCGAGGGCGTGCACCAATTTGGCTGGTTTGTCGTTAAAACTGTCGATAATACGCAATCCGGCCTGGCAGTAGGTGGAAATCGCGGATAAAGGCTGGTTCAGCTCATGGGCCAACCCGGAGGCCATTTCCCCCATGATATTGATTCGATCGACATGGGCAAGGTCCGCCTGGTGCTGGAGTGCCTGTTCCTCGGCCTGCAGGCGGCGTTGCTCCTTGCGACTGAGCTGCTGCAGCATCAACAGGCCAACGGCTGCGAAGGTACAGAAGACAACGGCAGCATAGCCGGCATTACGCAGCGCCTCACTGCGAAACAGCTGTTCATCGGGTAAATCCACAAGATCCCAGCGACTGTTCGGGATATTCCGTGAATAGAGGATGCGTGCCAGTTCATCACTGCTCAGGGTGAAGTCACGCTGCAGTTCCGTGCGTGTCCCTTCGCCGCTCACCTCGATCAGGTCCACCTCATCGGTTCGCAATAGCAGCAGTGCATGCCCCGGTGACTGGATCCGTTTCAGGACGCGGGCCAGAATGTCGGGGGGGAAGCTGAGAAAAAAGACACCTTGTGGATTGTCTGCATCGCCCCAGGGCACCATGACGTCGAAATGATAGCCCATCGGGTTCGGGTGGATATATCCCTGTTGCGAGTAGCCATCCTCGATAAAGGTGTGTATGTCACGCTGGCAGAGTTCGTCAACCTCGTTATCAAAATCCGGTCGCATGACATCGCCGCTGCGGTTCGTGAGTGTCAGGCCATAATATTCAGGGAAATGACCCTGTACGGTGCTTTCCAGCCGTGCCCAGATCGCATCGTTGTCCGGGTCGCTGGCGACCTCCTCCAGCAGTGAGCGCTTGTCATTGGCAAACACCCGCATGGAACGTTGTAATTCACTCAGCAGAAACTCCAGTTCATCCGCAGCTCCGGTGACCGAGGTCACCGCCAGTTGCTGATGATATTCCCTGAAGTTCCCGGTGCTCTTCCAGGCGTGCCATGCCAGCATGGCAGCGACCATGACCAGTGTAATCAAGGCATAGGTCCCGTAATGACGGGTAGACAGATAGTCAGGCTGACTGTTTGGCATGGTCCATCGGTGGGATAAGTTTGTTGCTCACCGTGCCATCAACACGGCGCAGCAAAAAGCCGGGCTATGGTAGCATGGCACCGGTTTGCGCCTTAATCCTGGTTGCCTGCCAGGGAAGGCATGGAAATTGACAGTAAACAAGGTGGGTCTTTGCGGAGCCAATTCGCCCTGTAGACAAAGGCACCTTTCAGGCAAGTGCCATGCAGCCACCGTTCACTGATCACAAATATGGCGATTGTTATCCTCGCCAGCAGCGCTCTGGGGAATTGCCGGCATCCCGGGCATGCTGCTCATCATCTTGCTGCATTCCTGCATCTTGCGCATGGACGGATTGTTGCTCACATCCCTGGCGAATGCCACGGCTTCCTCCTGGGCCTCGTCACGCTTGCCACTGGCACACAGTGCCTTGATGCTGGTATCCATCTGGGTTGCCTGCTGCTCGAATTTTTTCAGCTCGGCCTGATCAATGCTAGCCATGCAGGCTTGCGCCTGCTGCATCTGTTGCATCATCTTCTGTGTGTCTGTGTCGCTCATGTCCTGATCGTTCTGTGCGACGCAGATGCAGGGCAGTATCAGCAGCAGGATAGTCGTTGGTCGCTTCATGGCCAGTTCTCCAGGTGTTTGTTATTCATGCAAAAACTCTCCACTGACAGGCTTGGTCAAATGATGCCTGCCTGTTACTCAGGTATATGTCTGTACCCAGCGGACGATGTCATGCGCAGACATGGCGCCCGACTGGCGTGCAAGCTCACGGCCGTTCCTGAAAACGATCATGGTCGGGATGCTGCGGATGCCCAGCCGGGCACCGATACCTTGCTCAATCTCGGTATTGAGTTTCGCCAGGCGTACGCCGGGTTCAAGCTGCGCGGCGGCCTGCTCAAAGGCTGGCGCCATCATCTTGCAGGGTCCACACCACGGTGCCCAGAAATCCACCACGACCGGGATGTCGTTGCGGTTGATATGCTGCTGAAAATTCCCGGCATTCAGTTCAAGTGGATACCGGGTAAACAGCGGCCGGTGACATTTGCCGCATTTGGGCGCGGCGTTCAGCTTGTCTGCGGGGATGCGATTGGTCGCAGTGCAGGCTGGACAGACAATGTGTATAGGATTACTCATAATCGGTGCCCGATCGTTTACGTAGTTGTGCGCGCAGCTGTTGCACTTCATCCATCAGGTCAAGCGCCAGTGCAACGCCTGCCAGATTGATGCCGAGATCCTGTTGCAGGCGTTTCGCCTTGCGAATGCGCTGCAGACTGATGCCGGAGAAGCACCAGTGGGATTTTTTATAGCCGGATGGCTCGATCACGCCTTCATCCACCAATTCGGTGATGAACTCGACCTGTACGGCGCAGGCATCACAGAGTTCACGCAGACTCAGGCGGGTCTCTTCCTCCAGTATGATGCCGGTAAGGCTGTCAGTGTGTGGTGTTGCCATGGTTAAACCCCCAGTCGTGCGCGCGGGTTGAAATCAAGTGCCCGCTGCATGTCCTTGTAGATATTCTTTGCCTGGTCCGTTGTAGCTGCCGGCAGGGAGATACCCAGGATCACATACAGGTCGCCAGGGGGGTTGCCGGGTATGCCGCGACCTTTGAGGCGCAACTTGTTGCCGCTGGCAGCACCCGGCTTGATCTTCAAATCGACCCGACCGGCGGGTGTTGGCACCTTGATGGTGGCGCCCAGTGCGGCCTCCCAGGGTGTGATCGGTACATCAAGATAGATATCACGCCCCTCGACACGGTAAATGCTGTGCGGGTTGAATTCTATTTCCAGGTAAAGGTCACCCGGCTTGCCTCCGCCCATGCCAGGATTGCCCTGTCCGGCGAGGCGGATATGCTGGCCCTGCTTGACACCCTTGGGAATATTGACCTTGAGTACCCGTTCACTGGTCGTGACGTGGCCCTGTGCGTCTACCTTCGGGACGCGCAGGCTAAACGAGCGGGTGGCGCCATTCATGGCGTCTTCCAGGTCAATCAGGACCTTGGCATGATGGTCGCTGCCACGTGCCTGGAAGCCCCCCTGGGCACGGAAGCCACCCTCGCCGGTACCGCGAAAACCCTGGCCGAACAACGATTCAAAGAAATCACTGAAGGCACCAGAGCCGTCACCGAATCCGCCGGTATAGCCTCCGCCACTGAACTCAAAACCGGCGTCCCAGTCCGGTGGGGCATTGAAATCCTGACCGGCTTTCCAATTGGCACCCAGCTGGTCATAGGCAGCCCGCTTTTCCGGATCCTTGAGGACCTCATAGGCCTCACCGACTTCCTTGAAGCGCGCCTCGGCATCGGGCTGTTTACTGACATCCGGGTGGTATTTTCGCGCCAGTTTTCGATAGGCGCGCTTGATCTCGTCCTGGGTGGCGTCCCGCTTGACGCCCATTACCTGATAGTAGTCTTTGAATTCCATGGCTTGTTTGTTTTCCTGGTTGCCGCTTTACTCTATTTCTAAGGGTTCTAATTGGGATTGTGAGGGGATTTTTCAATTTATACCACGATATTACAAAAGAGCGTCCCTTCTCCCTTCGGGGGCAGGAAAGGATGAGGGGATATAAATCAGGCGGTGATCTTTCTGTATCCCCCCTGCGCAACCCTCTCCCGCTGGGATGGGGTGATATGTGCTACAGCTCGAATACCTGGTGCAACTCCGGCATCTCCACACGGGTACCTTGCAGCAGTTGACTAAAGGTGGTCATGCTGTCTTTTTCACCATGCACCAAAAAGGTAATATCCGGATTACCCGTGTGCCCGTGCCAGGCAAGTAATTCGGTCTGGCCGGCGTGTGCCGAGAAACCACCGATGGTATGAATCATTGCCCGTACCGGGTATTCATCGCCAAAAATCCTGACGCTTTTTGCCCCGTCCACAATGCGGCGTGCCAGGGTGCCGCGTGCAGCATAGCCCACGAACACAATACTGCTACGGTCATGACTGAGATGGCGTTTCAGATGATGGCGTATGCGGCCGCCGGTACACATGCCGGAGCCAGCCATGATCACGGCACCGCCACTGATCTGGTTGATGGCCATGGAATCGGCCGTTTCGCGGGTGAAATGCAGACCGTGAAACTCGAAAGGGTCATGACCGCTGGCAAACAGGCTCGCGGTTTGTTCGTCATAGCATTCGTGATGCCGGCGGAAGATCTCCGTTGCAGAAATCGCCATGGGGGAGTCGAGAAATACCTGCAGGAAGTCGGGCAGAGCACCCTCGGTCTTGCCGGCTTGCAGGTAGAACAGCAGCTCCTGTGCGCGTTCCAGCGCAAAGGTGGGTATGACAATATTGCCGCCGCGATCCAGGGTGTCGTTGATAGCCGCATACAGTTCCTCGACAGAGGGTTCAAGTTGCTTGTGCTGGCGGTCACCGTAAGTCGTTTCCATGACCACCACGTCAACCTCGGGTGGCCTGTCCGGGTCGCGCAGGATCGGTCGGCCACTAAGTCCGAGGTCGCCGGAAAACAGGATGCGTCGCTGCCTGGAGCCCTCAGTCAGTTGCAAGGATATACAGGCCGATCCCAGGATATGTCCTGCATCAATAAAGGTAGCCTGGATACCGGGAGCCAGTGACATGGTCTCCTGATAGTGCGCGCTACGGCCAAAGAACTCCAGCGCGTTCAGGGCATCAAGGATGGTATACAGCGGCACAATGACATCCGACGACTTGCCGTGCTTGTGTGCCCTGCGGTTCAGGTAGCGTGCCTCCTCTTCCTGCAGGCCAGCGGCATCCAGCATGACCAGCCGTGCCAGTTCGCGGCTGGCGGCCGTGGTAATGATCTCTCCGTTGAAACCACGATTCACCAGCAGCGGTATGCGTCCGCAGTGGTCAAGGTGGGCATGCGTCAGCAGCAGGTAATCGATGCTGGCCGGGTCAAAACCGAAGTCGTTGGCATTGTCCTCTTCCAGTTCACGTCCGCCCTGATAGAAACCACAGTCCACAAGGATGCGTTTGCCGGCACATTCCAGCAGGTGGCAGGAGCCAGTGACCCCCTGTGCTGCACCGTGAAAGGATAGTTTCATCTTATTTCACCTGCTCGGGGAGTCGTTGGGGATTAAGGGTTCATCTGACTGTTCATACCAGTGAATGATACCTTGCCAGGCCTCCTGGGCGTTCTCTGCGAACCAGAAAATCTCGCGGTCCTCGCTGGCAATGAAATCCTCGTCGAGAAGAAACTCGAAATTGACAGCCCGTTCCCAATAGCGGCGACCCATCAGAATCACCGGCACCGGTTTTATGGTGCGAGTCTGAATCAGTGTCTCGAACAACTCATCCATGGTACCAAAGTCGGTTCCGACTGCAGCGTTTGCAGCAAACGCTCAACACGAAGCTGTGCCGTGACCGTCTCGACGATGCAGGTGCTGCCGAATACTACCACGGTTTATCGGACACCCTGTTCCATCAGCAGCCGTTCGGGCTTCAGGTAATCGAGGTGCAGTCGCAGGCCATGTGCCTCGTCGCGCTCCCGGAAATCGACATCCTGATCGGCACGCCGGTAGCTGGGGGGCAGCCAGCAGTGCTTGTACACATGCCGGGGTGCTGGGGTCTTCTTCGAGGGTCTTTGGCGGGCATGTCGGCAGTGGTTCACGTCGTTGTGCAGGGATTGGCTGAACAGGAATCTCCAGTCGCTTCCCGTCATGCAGGTCGGTCATGCTGTGCCTCTCTCAATTCCTGTCGCTTGTTCAACAGACCCTGCTGATAGCCCTTGGCGTCGCCGAATGCGAAGAATTGCGGGTAGCGCCGGTGCGCGTCCCTGACACGATTGGCCTGGTGGATCGGGCACCAGTACTGTTCGGTTTGCGAGATGATTTCGCGTGCATAGGCAATAACGCTGTTGCCATAGCCGCAATAGGTGCAATTCACCTTTTCGATGCTGTTCAGGTAGGCCAGCTGGTGCCGGTCATTGACCAGGTAGTCCCGCCGTGCCACGCGTGGTATGCCATAGGCGCGAAAGCAAATATGCTGGTAGACAGTGAAACTCAGATCCATGATGACGAGTGGCACGATCATGCTGTAGATCACGGGTGCGGTGACCACGCTGCGCCAGTCGGCACCCAGCAGGTAGCGGAACGAACTGATCCGGTAACGCCGCTGCAATTGCCGGACCTCACGGGAGAAACGTACCCGGCCACCCTCCAGGGTACAGCGGAACTTCTCGCGCGTGTCGTCAAAGAACTGTTCAAGCTGTTCCTGGATACCACGCATCTCCTCCAGCAATGTGCTGATGTCTGTGTGCATGTCCGTTTTCCTGTGAGTGTGGATTGGTCTACGTAATCATAGTCTATACGAGGTGTACCCAGGCATTTGTTGATATGCAGCAAGGTCACTGCAGGCCGCTGTGGCACTCCATGATGCTGCAATACAGGCATGACCCTGTGCTGTTTTTGTTCGGCGATACAGAATGCCTGAGGATTTTTCGATACGATCAATGGCCAGGTCACTCGCCAAGGATCCATGCACGTGCCTTGTTCATCTCGTCATAACGAAACGACTTGATGTCTGCGCTGACAAAGTGACTGCCGATGGTCTCAGCCAGGTTACGGATGATTGAATCGGTCACAAACGCGATCCGGGGTATTTTTTTGTGATGTTCTTCGACAAAAGTCAGGTGGGAGTGCAAGGCAGAAAACGAACCCCAGCCAGGGAAGGAACGGGTGTGAATGATAAGGCCCTTGATGTGGCCGGCAGCCTCGATAAACGGGTCAATGATGGCGGCAGCCGAGCGGAAGTCTGTCTCGCTCAATGGGCCATCGGGTTCCAGTATCGCGATACGGTGTTGCTCGTCCAGGCTGGTGGTCAGCATGATGAGGCTCCTTGCAGGGTGTGAGTCAACTTCGCCGGTACAATGGCGGTACGCTTACCTGATGACCAGAACGAGCAGGATGTAGGCAAGGCTGGATAATGACAGCCCTGTCCCCCAGATGGCCATCCAGTAGTGTCTGCTGCGCATACCGGCCATTACAAAACCGATGCCGATGATCAGGCTGAAAACGGCGATTGTCAGGAAGGCACCCTGGTCAAGGGCGGTGACCTGTTCGCCCGGAGTCTCGCCGATTCTATAACGCATGTTGGTTTGATAGACGCTGTCGCAGCTTGAGAAAATAAACACAGTGACATGCCCATGATATCAGTCAACTGCGTTACTCAGGTTTATGGGTTATTGTTACCTAGATGGAGTGTCAGCGCCAGCGGACTGGGGGACATCCACCACTCGCTGTACTTCTCTCCGCTTACGGAAGCAGCAGCTTCTGCATCAGGATCAAGTCCTGAATGTTGATCCGATCATCGGGTGCACCGGGCGGATACAGGTCGCCATGGGCCAGTTCCAGTGGTGTGGCCGTCAGCAGTCCCTGGGCGATTCGCAGTGCGATGAGGTAATCCCCCGCATTTACCTGGCCGTCGGGGTCACCCAGCGGGGCAAGATCACCGTCAGCCAGGCCGGGCCAGCTGTCAGGATCCAGCGGGTCAGCATGGTTGGCCACTTCGAGACCGTCATCGAGTCGATCACCGTCACTGTCGGCCACTTGCGGGTAGGTACCCAGCGACTGCTCCCCGTCGGCAAAACCATCCCCGTTGCTGTCTACACCGCCGGCAACGGCACCCACCGGAACGATACCGTCAGCACCATCGACGAGTCCGTCGCCGTCGCTGTCCGCCTGTTCCGGATCAGTACCCAGCGTGGCTTCAAGCGAGTTGACCAGCCCATCAGCGTCATCGTCGAGACAGCGCCATCCCTGTTGACCATTGAGTGCTTCACACCACAGGCGTGCCATCGACTGGTAACCGGTACCCACCGGATGGATCCCGTCACTGGACATTTCCGCGGGATTGGCCGTGAAGTAGCGATAGAAATCCGGTGGAACATAGCCGACATAGCTCGCCGGATAATCGACCTTCAATCCCTCTGTCACCAGCTCGTCGATCACCAGGTTATATTCCGCTACGGCAGTATTACGTCTCGCATTCGCCAGGTAGGGTGGCGCCTTCGCCAGAAAGATCAGCTTCCCGGCACCACTTGGCTGCGGCAGGGTCACCGCATCGATGATCTGCTGCATGTAATCCTTGAAGGAACCCGCATAACCCTCTTCTCCGGGGTCCAGCCCAAATCCACTGGGGGTCGGCAGCGACCCTCCGGAATCGTTGGCGCCGTAGAAGACCAGATAACCCTGTGCCTCGGGGGTACTCGCCAACACGGCATTGATCCGAGCGGCACCCTGCCAGGATTCTTCTCCGGGATTACCTTCATTCACGATGCTGACCGGCACCCCGTTAGCCGCCGTCAGGAGGTTGTTCAGTATGGGCTCGTAACTGCCGCCGGTATTGCGGCCATCTGCAGAAGTGTTGTCCGTGAATACATCATCGAACAGGCCATTGCTAATGCTGTCGCCAAGGCCGACCAGGTGAATGCCGCCGCTGCCCACCGTTGAAAATATGCTGCTGGTTTCCGGTGCAGGAAGGCGAACCTCACTGTTGTCCAGCAGGTGGGCCGCCAGCGAATGCTCACCGGCAGGCAGTATGAACTGTGTGTGATAGGGGGCCGTCAGGTCTCTGTGGATGATTTCCTCGGCAGTCCCCTCGTCGGCGACGAATTCAACACCGCCAATGCCGCTGCTTACGGTCGTGAATGCCGACACATCGACCGTCGCATCGCCAGCGACAAAATATTCACTGGAAACGTGGTCCAGACCATCCGGCAGGTTCATGCCCAGCAGGGGTGTGCTTGGCGCGGCTTCGACAAGAATATCATCAAAACTGCAGGAGCTGTTGCGCGCACAGAACAGCGCCAGCTTGCCACTGCTAAAGGTACTGTCCGCAACGGCCATGACCTGCTGGCCGTCGATAAAGACCAGGAGGTATCCGTTCTGGAAAATTACCCGGAGGTTGAGCCACTGGCCAGGCACATAGCTCTGCGGGCTGGTATTCAGTTCCTTGAATACACCGTCCTGAACGCGCCACAGCTTGCGATGGCCCTTGTTGCCATCGAGTTCGAAGCGGTAGTAGTTGTTCGCATCCTGATAGCCGAACAAAATCCCTATGGTGTCGAATTTCCAGATGCTCGCATCATTGGATACGACCGCATCCAGCGCCGGATCTTCCGAGCGCAGCCTTAGCTGGATATCCACATCTCCCGGCAGGACGGCGCTGGACAGCGCGTAGGAGGCGATGGCTGCCCCTTCTACGGAAAAACCCCGGCACTCGCCGGCCTGCTGGTAGGTGTTGTTTACCCACAGCCAATCAGGTGAGCCCTTTAAGCAGTTGTTAACCACCGTCCAGCCCAGTACATCACCATCATTAAAATTATCTTCAAAAATACTCGTGCTGGTACCGCGCGGACTCTCCGCTGGCCCGAAGCCGGTTGGTGTGAAACCGGCATCGCTTGTCACGATCAGCTTGTCGATTCTGAAACCTGTCTCCCGCATCCAGACATTGACTGTATGAATGCCGGGACTCGGTACCTCAAAGCTTGAAACGCCCGCACCACCCGCCCATGTCCACGTACTATTGTCAGGAAAACTCAGGCTTTCACTGGACGAAATCTCTGCCCCATCCAGACCCACATGCACTGAATTGTTATTGCCGGCAGTTGCATAGCCTCGCACCCAAACATAGTGGATACCTGCCTGCAGAAAGTTCCCCTGGTAGTCCAGTTGCGGACTGGTTTGTGAATAACCCGGAGCAACCAGTGCTGAGCCTGAAGTCGGACTTGTCCGCAGCGCACTGTCTCCTGAATAACCCGCCGTGTAATTGACGACCCAGCTGTAATCACTGCGCGAAATATTCGCATCGGCATGTTCTGCCTCAACTACGATATGTCCCGTACCCGCATCCTGCTGCAAGGGAGCAGCGACCAGCAAGGTGGGCCAAAGCGCGGCCAGAAAGCTCAGGAAATAACACAGAAGTATAGTAACTATCTGAATTATTTGTGTAATTATTATTCTAGTGGTTACCATCCTCTTGGACACCCTTCACAGCTTGTCGCCTGGACCGGGGGCTGCCGTGACCAGTCAATAAAACCACTTGCGGTGACCGCAGGTCAACTTTATTCAATTGACAGGATTAGGTTATCAGTAATCTGTATGCCTTGGCGGTGTTTGTCCCACGGTTACTGCCGCCGGCGGCGGTCAGTTTGTAACGCACTTGCAGGTCCAACGCCCTACCCGTAAAGCGATTCAGCCCCGGGCAGGAATCGTCGCCAGTGTATGAAAAGAATTGCAGTGGGGGATCAGGTGATTTTGATCTGTCCCCGCTTAGCAACTTACAGGTTTCTGATCACCTGCATCATGTCGAGTGCGGTGACAATCCCGGTCAGCAGGGTGTCGCGGGTAACGAAGACGCGATGGATCCTCCCCTTGAGCATGATATCTGCGACCTCCCGGATACTGTCTTCTTCACTCACCTTGAAAATCATCGGCGTCATGATTTCCCGAACCTGGACCGGTGACTCATACTGGGTATGAAATACCTGCAGTTCTTCGTTGCCAATATGACGTTCCAGTTCATACAGGTAGACATCATGGGTCTGGCTCGCAACGGTATCTTTTTCGGTTATGCTGTTATGGCGTACCAGGTCCGTCATCGACACGACACCGACCAGTTCACCGTTCTCATCCGTCACAGGCGCTCCCGAAATACTGTTATCAACCAGAAATCTTGCCAGCTTGTCCAGTGGCCAGTCTGCATCGACAGCAAGCACATCGCGCTGCATTACTTCGCCGACAGTTACATCATTAATGTTCTTTTGTGCATTCGCCATTATGTTCTCCTCTATCCTAATTGCATTATCAGCAGTCAAAGGAATATCCGTTTCCAAATGAAAAGCCCCTGATCAAGGGGCTTTCAGCTAACCAAGCCACCCTGTGATGGTCTGGTTGTTTTATTTCCCATCATGCCAAAGGTTCGCTGTGCTGTGCCCGGTATGACGGACTGGCCACAGGCTCCCGAATAATAACACTACTTCGAAGCGATCTCTTCGAGCTGCTTGGCCTTGATGACCTGGCCATCGAGAGTTGCATCTTTGCCACTGCCGCCATAGGCCACAGACATCAAGGTTGAGTAGTATACTACCGGCATCTTGAAGTTGGTGTTGGAAAAACAGGGGTCAGATCCCAATTCTTGTTCATAGAGATGGTTGCCATAATCTGATGACTTGAGGTGAATGTCGCTGCAGGCCGATCCATCGGGGGGTGTGAGGTAGCTAGCTGGCAGCGGTCAGGTTGTGCAGTATGCTCAGCGGTAATACCTTTCAACAAAGCGCCTTAGAATTTCCTGGGCATGCGGAGTGGGCTTCTGGCTGACCCTCATTTTCAGTTCTTCCGCTTCATGCGGTTCGAAATAGCCGTGATTGCGGTAGGTGTCGATACGTAATATGAATTCCTCGGCATCCCCTTCCGGGTGGAACTGGGTGGCATAGACGTTTTCGCCGATACGAAACATCTGTACCGGGCAGTCGGCGCCCGTCATCAGTAACGTCGCACCCTCGGGAAGGGTATCGACGGCCTCCTTGTGGCCGAGCAGTACGTCTATTCGATCCGGAAAACCCCGTAGCAATTTGTCCTGTTTGCCGGCTTCGGTGAGATCCAGCAGTACGCAACCCACGGCTTCGCCATACTTTGTCGAGATACTGGTGCCAAGGTAGTTGCCCAGCAAGCCGTTGCCGGAGCAGGCGCCAAGAAAGGGGAAGTCCCGGGTGACTACCTGTTCCAGTAGCCGGTTGAAGTCGGCCTCGATCTTTTTCTGGATGCCGGATTTTCTGTCTTCCGGGGTGCTGATATCAAACGGGCTGCCACCGACAATGATTGCAGAGTATTCCTCCAGGTTCAGATCATCGGGGATGCCCTGCTGCTCGATGCGTTTCCTGCAAGTATCACCGGCCTGTAATCTGCCGTATTTCATCATGCAGGCATATTCACTGTTGGACGTGGCGTCTTCGGGGCGCAGTTGTAGAATCAGAACGGTTTTCCTGGTAGTCATGGGCGACATTTTACCCGATCGAAAAATGGGGGTCAGATCCTGGTTTTTGCTGATAAAGATTGTCGTCAAAATCTGATGACTTGAGGTGATCGCTACGGCAGGCTGATGGTATACAGGAGGTATGCCATGCCGAGAAGGCCACGTTTCCATTTGCCGGGCGTGCCCCAGCATGTTATCCAGCGCGGGAACAACCGTAACCCCTGCTTTTATACGGAACCCGATTACCCGTACTATCTGGATGTGCTGGGTGAGGCCCTGCTGAGTCATGAGTGCCGGTTGCATGCTTATGTGCTGATGACCAACCATGTGCATCTGCTTGTCACACCGATGCGCGAGTTCGGTATTTCCCGGGTGATGCAAGACACCGGCCGGAAATTTGTACAGTACATCAACCGGAGCTACCGACGTACCGGCACGTTGTGGGAGGGGCGTTACAAGGCATGCGTTGTTGACAGCGATGCCTGGCTTTTGACCTGTATGCGTTACATCGAAATGAACCCCGTCCGTGCCGGCATGGTGTTACATCCCCATGAATACCAGTGGTCAAGCTACAGGGTAAATGCCTATGGGAAGGACGCACCGTTCCTCAAACCTCATGAGTTGTATCTCGCTCTGGGAACCACACGGGATGAGCGTCTGTTCGCCTATCGGGAATTATTCCAGCGTTGCCTGGATGAGAATCAGGTTCACGCAATCCGGGAAGCCCTTACACAAGAGCTGGTACTGGGCAGGGAAGATTTTAAGGATGTAATTGCGCGCAGGACGGGACGCCAGGTACGGCGTGGCGTGGACGGCCGCCCAAGGGTAAGAAAGGTTTTGGATGGGTGAATTTGTCCTCGTGTATAAGCAACAACCGGGATCTGACCCCTGATATATTCAGCGGCAGTCGGTATCGTTAGCATCGATAAAGCCGTCGCCGTCATTATCGATTCCATCTGTACACTTGCGCCTGCCTTTTTCCGCCTCTAGGGTGGTGGTACCGCTACTACCGCCATCACTTCCCGCGCTGCCAGAGGTGCTCCCCCTGTTCTTGACCCGTAAAGAGGTGCCCACGCTTGAGGTGAGGTTATCTTCGTCCGTTACTGCCAGCGTGACGCGGTAAGTTCCCTGACTGGTATAGTCGTGCTGTGTTACCTCGCCGGTGGAACTGTTGCCATCTCCGAAGTCCCAGGCGTAGCTGACGATCCCGGTGTCATCGGTAGAATTACCGGCATCGTAACTGCATGTTTTGCCATTGCAGGAATACGTGAAAGCAGCCACGGGTGGTTCATTGCTTGTCCCGCCTGTGTCAACGCTGATGCCTTGTGTGCGGGAAGCAGACGCGCCCCCGTCATCGGTCACCGTCAGGGTGACGGCATAGGAACCTGCCGCATAGGTATGGGTCGGGTTTTGTGCGTTCGAGCTGCTGCCATCCCCGAAGTCCCAGTGCCAGGTAGAGATGCTGCCATCCGGATCGCTGCTCTGGTCAGAGAAGCTTACCTCCAGGGCATTGGCAAGGAAGGTAAACCCGGCGATCGGTAGCTGGTTGTTCGAAGTCGAACAGCCAAGGTCGGGAACGACCATGTTGATACGACCATAACCACTAAAAACATCATAACCCGTGCTTTCAATGTCTGTCGCACTGCTGCGCAGAATGTCCCGGGCCTGCGCTGGCGTTGCACAGGGGTTTCTGGAGAGAATCAGCCCCAGATACCCGGAAACGAGTGGCGCTGCGAAGGAGGTGCCGTCTCCACCGATATACACGTCATCTCCGGGATGCCAGGGTTCCCAGTCAAATTCCGGAAACAGTAACCAGTCATTCAGTATCCAGGCGTCGTAGGCACTGAGTACGCCGGCATTCCAGATGGCCTCGCCCGGTGCGACGACGTCAAGGATTTCTTGGTCGGCCGGGCTTGCATAGCTCGAGAAATCTGAGCGCACGTCCAGCCAGTTAGAGGAGCCGACGGCAATGGTTTCCGGCATGCTCGCGGGGAAGTACAGACCCTCGGTCCCGCTGTTACCGGCGGCAGCCACCACGATAACCCCATGACTGGCAGCATACTGGATCGCCTGTTCGAGCACGGCCAGCTCTGCCTGCGTGGCGCCACCCGCTGGAATGCCCCAACTGGCGTTGATGATACGCGCACCGTTGTCCACGGCATAGTAGATTGCTTCCGCTGCATCTGAACCAAAGGCATCACCTTCTGCGTTGATAATGCGCAGGGGCATGAGAGAGCAATGCCAGCAGGTACCTGCAAAGCCCTCGTACAAACCGGTTTCTACAAGGATATTATCGGTCATTGCCGCAACGATTCCCGCAACGGTGGTCCCGTGGAATACGCCGATATCCATGGTGAAGAACAGTGGGTAGTATTCCAGGTTATTGTCAATGCCATCTCCGACGGCCGGGTCTCCGTTAAAGCGGTAACCGAAGGGAATGGCGAGTGGATCGTAGATCCATTCGCCGCCTGCCGTAATGTCCGGGTTATTGTCTTCCGAAGCCGGATCGTCGTCAGGGGCACCGACGTTGTTCCCGGAGAAATCCCATCCGTGGGTGTCATCCACAAAACCGTTGTCGTCATCATCGATACCATTACCGGCAATTTCGCCCGGGTTGGTCCAGATGTTCGCCCACAGGTCATCGTGATCGAAATCAACACCACTGTCGATGATTGCAATGACGGTTTCTGGTGATCCAGGGCTCCCGTTCCAAGCACCTTCCGCACCGACCTTAAATAATCCCCACTGGTCCAGCAGTGACTCCGGGTCACAGTTGGTGTCTTCGATTATGTCGCAGTCATCTCCGGGATCGGGATCATCCACGTAGTACGGATCCCGCGGCGGGATCTGGTCATTGATACGGAGAATTGGGTCAGCGGCTGCACGCAGAACGCCCGGCAGTCTCCTGGCACTATCCGCCATATCCCGTGGGCTGGCTCCGGGTGACGCGATTTGCACTGTGTACCAGTTTGTTCCATGGAGTCGCTTGGTCCTACCCAGACCGAGCCCTCGGGCCTCATCCAAAAATACGGCTTCCGTTGTAGCGGATTCCAGTTCCACAAGGATGTGACTTGTCGCAATCCGGGGAGGGAGTGAGCGGTTTTTCGGAATACCACTGATAACGGGGCTGGCGGAAAGCGGAAGTGTGGCTGCAGGTTGTTGCACGGCAGTGGCTGCCCCGGCTGCCGTTGTCGCGAGGCTGGCAACAAATACCAACAGGATGTGCATGCCAATCGATCGTGCTGTGTGGTTACTGTGTTGCTGCATTATCAGGCACCTCTGGGAAGCGTGATTTTCCAGTACTGTTTTACCCGTACTGTTGGCTGCATCTCGTGTTGCGAATCTGAGCGGCTGGGCTGTTAGCGGTGTGGATCTGCTGCACGGTCTGTCTGCCCAGCCCTTTCGAGCCGCAGCAGAAGCTGACCCTTGCATCAACATACGGCTAGCAAGCACCTGTCACAATTGTAGCCACGGGCAGGTGGCTGAAGTCTGTGAGCTGTGACTCAAAAAAGGGGGTCAGATCCCTGTTTTCCGTGAGAATCAACAGGCGCCGACTCGAGTGCTTCGTCAAGGAAGCGTCAAGTCAACAGTGAATGGAGTCGGAAACTAATGAGCATTCGAACGACTGCTCACCGGACTTTTGAATTGCCTGGTGCTATTTCGTCCGGCCACAACCGGCTAACCCAGGCCGTGACGATGAATGCCAACAGGAAGGCCGGCAGCAGTTCGTAGAGCTGGTCGTGCAACATCTGGCGCCAGATGATGGCGGTGACAAAACCCACCGTCATACCAGCGATGACACCTGCTGCACTGGTACGCTTCCACAGCAGGACCAGGATGAGCACCGGACCGAAGGCGGCACCAAGGCCCGCCCATGCATAGAGTACAAAATCGAAGATGACCCGCACTTCCCCCAGGGCGAACCCCATGGCGATCAGGCCTATCGCCAGTACGACCATGCGGTTGAATAGTTGAACCTTGCGATCATCCAGATGCCGGCCCAGAAGACGCACGTAAAGATCGTGGCTGACTGCCGAGGCGCTGACCAGTAACTGAGAGTCGGCCGTCGAGCAGATGGCTGCCAGTACGGCAGCAATCATCATCCCCCCGATGGCACCGGGCAGCAGTTCCGTAGCGACCCGTGGCAGTACCGTCTCCGGGTCATCCAGCACACCATAGTAGGCGCGGGCAAAGATACCCAGCAGGACGGCCCCGCTAAACAGCAGGAACACCCAGAGTGTCGATATGAGGGTGCCACGTCTGATCGCGTTTTCATCCCGCGTAGCCATGAAGCGGATCAAAATATGCGGCTGACCACAGTATCCCAGAGGAATGCCCAGCCACCCGGCCAGAAAGCCGGTCAATGCCATACCTGCCTTGCCGGCCAGGGGATGTGTGAGCGTGCCGTTCGCATCAAGCGCTGTGAGATGCTGCCACATGGCATCGATACCGCCGAGTTCGACCAGCAGGACGACCGGTAGAATGATGACTGCGCCAATCATGAACAGTGCCTGAATGACATCAGTCCAGGCCACAGCACGAAATCCTCCGCTGACGGTATAGATCAGGACAATCAGGGTGCCTGCGATGACCCCGGCATGGTACGGCCAGCCCAGCAAGGCAAAGAACATCTTTCCGGCGGCATTGAACTGTGCTGCCACGTAGGTACCGAGCATGACGAGGATGATGAGTACGGCAAGCAGCCGAATGAGATCTGCCTGCCTGCCGGAGAATTTGCCCGCGAGCACATCCGGAAGGGTGATGGATCCCTGGTTACGTGAGACCTTACGCAGGCGCTCGGCAAGCACCAGCCAGTTAAACAGGAAGGCCAGTACGGTACCGGGAATAATCCACAGGGCGCCGATGCCTGTCTGGAAGGCCATGCCGACCAGACCCAGGGTCACCCAGCCGCTCTCTGCCGAGGCAGAAGAAGACAGGGCAGCCACCCAGGCACCGATGCCGCGGTTGGCGAGATAGAAATCGGTGGAGCCGGAGCGGCAGAAACGGGCACTGTAGATGCCTACACCCATGATGAACAGCGTGTAGACCCAAAAGCTGAGAGTGGTGGCGTTCATGATGGTATGGTGCCACAACGTATCCCGGTCATGGTGACAGAACCTGTCGCGTAGCTGTGCGTAGAGGTGCCGGTGACAAATACATCGTATTCCGGTTTGTCACCGACCCCCCAAAAAATAATGTATCTGGCCGGAGAAGTACGTTGCTGGCGCTGCTGCGGCGCCCTCATGGTTTTAACCCTTAGGTGATTTGGTGAACCAAATGAAAGAAGCCATTAAACTCCAAAATTCGTGCAATGAGTTCTATACCCCCGAGCGGTGTTACATCACTGAATTATCGAACACGCCTGACGATCGAGATGCATCCATCGCCAGGGCGAGAGTGGAGCCTGGAGTAACAACCCGTTGGCATCGGCTCAGGGAGACCGCGGAACGCTATTACATCCTCAATGGCAGGGGTCGTGTAGAGGTTGGGAAACTGCCGCCACAGGAAGTACATGCTGGAGACTGCATACTCGTACCGGCGATGTGTCGTCAACGCATCACCAACATCGGCTCGGAGGATTTAGTCTTCCTGGCAATTTGCACACCCCGGTTTTCGAGCAATCTTTATGAAGATCTTGAGGACAGCCCAGTCTGAAATGAATTGCCAATACCGGGACCGGATCCCGTATCACATCCTGATCTAACGGACCGTAAAATCGAAATACCTGTCCGGGAATGGCTCGTCCCGCAGTGTGAAATGCCACCATTCCTGCTGCAGGGGCTCGAACCCGTGCTTTTCCATCAATAATCGCAGCAGCAGGCGGTGGGCTCGCTGGAGCGGTGTTACCCGGCTGCTGTCGGGCCAGGATTCCGGGCCAAAGTAATCCCAACTGGTGCCCATGTCCAGATCCCGCGGGCCTTCTGGTCCCAGGGTAACCAGGGTCAGGTCAACCGTGCTGCCCCGGGAGTGCCCGGACCGTTCGGCAATGTAGCCTTCCTTGATCAGATTCCCCTTGTCGACGTTCGGATAATAGCGTGACTTCATGTCCTGTTCGCCGGGGTCCTTTGCCCATTGCACAAAGTCGTCAACGGCACGCTGTGGCCGGTAGGCATCGAAGATTTTCAGCCCGAGGCCGAATCGTTCCAGTTCCATTGCAACGTGCTGCAATGCCACCGCGGCCTGTTCCGTGAGGATGCCTGCCGGCTGTTCGTAACCCTTGACGCGGCGGCCGGTGAAATTGTCCTCCGAGTAGTAGCGAATCTCCAGGACGATGTCCGGGATCATCTCGTCGAGATAGACAAACCCGGCAGGCAGCTCCCCGGCTGCCGCGGTGCTTCCAGAAACGGCCAGCAGGAAAAACAACCGCATCCGCAACAGGATGCCTTGCAGAGTGTCTTCCATGCGATACCTCAATCCGACAGACAGTAATGGGTCAGACTCGAAAAACAGGGATAGGGCCCGGTTACGGTTTGCAGTAGGGAATACCGGGCCCTTTCCTTGTTGTTCGGTCCGTTGACTAGACTGGCTCAACGCTTCAGATTTTTCAGCCGCTTGTTGCCGGCCTTCTCGGGATGGTTCTCAAAGAACCAGTTGTCCAGGGCCCGCTGCTTTTCGACCTCGCTCTGTTGCTCTGCGGATTCCTCGGCGCCCCCACACAAATCCAGGGTTATGGCAAGGGCGCGCTGCCTGCCCGATTCGGTTGCTAACAGCAGACCTTCTGCGTCCAGGCGATCAACCATCTGTTCCGATAATGTCTCACAGTCCAGGTCGATCCCACCGGCAAATGCGCCATAACTGATGATTGTGAGTGCCATTGCGATACATTGCGGTGCCCGTATTCTCATCATAACTGTTCTACCCTTTGCAGCCTGAACGCCGTGGATTCCACCGCTTTGTCATCCTGATACCTCAGCCACTCCTGCTCGATAGTATCGTTGCCAATGAATTATATAGTTGGTGCGTGCCCGTGTGCATCCTTTGAGGGGACGATACGGATGCTGTCTGTAAGAACGAGATAGAGATTGAGCTGTTGCTCATCCAGCGGTTCAGGTGGCGAACAGCCCCGAGGCAACATCGTCGAAGGCCTTGAATTCTAGTGCGTTGCCGCTCGGGTCGAGGAGAAACATCGTGGCCTGTTCGCCCGCAAGTCCGCGAAAGCGGACGTGAGGTTCGATCAGAAACTTGACCCCGGCGTCCTGCAGCCGTCTGGCCAGTGCATCCCAGGTCACCCGGTCGAGCACCACTCCGAAGTGCGGCACCGGTACATCGTGGTTATCCACCGGGTTGAGATGCTTCGCAGCGTCGCGGCCGGGCTCCAGGGGAGTGAGGTGGCAGACCAGCTGGTGACCGTAGA
Organism: Gammaproteobacteria bacterium; assembly: GCA_022340485.1. GTDB lineage: Bacteria > Pseudomonadota > Gammaproteobacteria > UBA9214 > UBA9214 > UBA9214. Next base: position 20,894 of record JAJDNX010000135.1, read on the forward strand.
GATTGAAATCGACCCAGCGCGCTGCGCTGCGCCCCTCCGGGCAGTTCAGCAGGCCGCTGTAGAAGGCGCGCGCCTTGGCCAGATCGTGCACCGGGATGGCAAGATGGAAGGGAGCAAGTTTCTGCTTCATCAGGCCCCTTCCAGTCGTTCGAGCAGCCGGTCTAGAAATTCGGCCTGTCCGCGGTGGATCTTCTCACGCGCCACCGCGAGCGAAAACCAGTCACCTGCATCGATTTCCGGGTACTCCATGTACGTGCCGGAATGGCGTGGCCATTCCAGGGTGAAGGTGTTGCTGCGGATCCGGCTTGCGTCGAGATCGCCTTCCAGCCCCCAAGCGTGTATGGTCTTGCCGCTTGGCTGCGGCAGGGAACCGAGTTCGAGGAATTCCCCATCGACCTCGAATCCGGTCTCTTCCCGGAATTCCCGCCGGGCCGTTTCCAATTCCGGCTCGTCGCCTTCCGGCAAGCCCTTGGGTATCGACCATGCCCCGGCCTCCTTTCCTGCCCAGAAGGGTCCCCCCGGATGAACCAGCAGTACCTGCCAGTGACCGGCGGTACGTCGGAACAGCAGAATTCCATAGCTGTGCACCTTCATGCCTGGTCCCGGCTAGGTCGGAGCAAGGTCCGCC
>JAJDNX010000040.1 GCA_022340485.1 Gammaproteobacteria bacterium
GAACGCCGTGATGGCGCCGATCACAATCACGAAGGACAGTGCGGTGGTGGACAGCTCGAACATCGGCGACATGCGTGCCACCATGAAGATACCCGCGGTCACCATGGTAGCGGCATGGATCAGTGCCGAGATCGGTGTCGGACCTTCCATGGAATCCGGCAGCCACACGTGCAGCGGTACCTGTGCCGACTTGCCCATGGCTCCGATGAACAGGCAGATGCAGATTACCGACATCAATGACCAGTCCACGCCCGGGAATACCTGGTAGGTCGTGCCGGCCTGTGCCGGGGCCGCAGCGAACACGGTCGAATAATCCAGGCTGTTGAAGGTGGTGTAGATGGCGGCAATCCCCAGCAGGAATCCGAAGTCACCAACACGGTTTACCAGGAAGGCCTTGAGATTTGCATAAATGGCCGTCGGCCGGGTGTACCAAAAGCCGATCAAAAGGTAGGACACCAGCCCCACGGCCTCCCAGCCAAAGAACAGCTGCAGAAAGTTGTTGGACATCACCAGCATCAGCATGGAGAAGGTAAACAGCGCAATGTAGCTGAAGAAACGCTGGTAACCGGGGTCGTCGTGCATGTAGCCGATGGTATAGATGTGCACCATCAGCGAAACAAAGCTCACCACGGTCATCATCAGTGCTGTGAGGTTGTCAACCAGGAAACCGATCTCAAAGCGCACACCGTCGGACACCATCCAGGTGTAGACGCTGGCGTTGTAGGGTGATGCACCGTCGATGGCAAAGTGCTTGAACACCAGCACCGACAAGATAAAGGAAACGGCGACCCCCAGGATCGTGACGGTGTGTGCGCCAACGCGCCCGATTTGTCTGCCGAACAGGCCGGCGATGATGGCACCCAGCAAGGGCGCCAGCGGGACGGCGAGCAACAGGTTTTCCATACTCATGCCATCACCCCTTCAGCGTATCCAGGTCCTGGACGTTGATTGTCTGGCGGTTGCGGAACAGCACCACCAGGATCGCCAGTCCGATAGCCGCCTCTGCAGCCGCCACCGTGAGGATAAAAAACACGAATACCTGACCGGCGGTGTTACCGAGAAAATAGGAGAAGGCGATGAAGTTCATATTCACGGACAGCAGCATCAGCTCGATCGCCATCAGCAGGATAATGACGTTCTTGCGGTTCAGAAAGATACCCGCGACGCTCAAACCAAACAGGATGGCGCCAAGGATCAAGTAGTCTGACAGTGCAATCATTTTAATGGACTCAATAAATCCTCTGTTTCTCCCTCTCCAACAGTGAGAGGGGATTCAAATCTTCACCTTACTGCTTCTTTTCCGCCTTCATCTCGACGATGCGCACACGGTCCCTGCTCCTCACCGCGATCTGCTGCGCCGGGTTCTGGTACTTGGTTTCCGGGCGCTTGCGCATGGTGAGCGCAATGGCCGCGATTATCGCCACCAGCAGTATCACCGCGGCAATCTCGAACGGGTATACATAATCGGTGTACAGCACTGCACCCAGTTCCCTGACGTTGCTATATCCCTCCGCATGACGCTGCGGAATCGCCATCACCTCGACACCGAAATTGCGTGCACGTACTACCAGGTACATTTCGATCAGGATCAGGGCGGCAACGCTGAGTCCTACCGGGAGGTAGCGGATGAAGCCCTCCCGCAATGGCGAGGTATTGATATCGAGCATCATCACCACGAACAGGAACAGCACCATCACTGCGCCGACGTACACCAGCACCAGGGTAATCGCCAGGAACTCTGCCTCCAGCAACAGCCACAGACCGGCACAGGTGAAGAACGCCAGCACCAGGTGCAGTGCCGCGTGCACCGGGTTGCGCACCGTGATCACGCGTGCGGCCGCGAACACCAGAATTGCTGCCAACACGTAAAAGACAAGGCGTTGAAAATCCATACCTAACTTACCTATAGGCCGCGTCTGCGGCGCGGTCTGCTGCTATCTGGGCCTCGTGGCGGTCGCCGATTTCCAGCAACATCTCCTTCGTCATGATGTTTTCGCCACGGTTTTCAAAGCTGTATTCAAAAATACGGGTCTCGACAATGGAATCCACCGGGCAGGATTCCTCACAAAAGCCGCAGTAGATGCACTTGAACAGGTCGATATCGTAACGCGTGGTGCGCCGGGTACCGTCTTCACGCTCTTCCGCCTCGATGGTGATGGCGAGCGCCGGACACACGGCCTCGCACAGCTTGCAGGCAATGCAGCGTTCTTCACCGTTAGGATACCGGCGCAGCGCATGCAGCCCGCGAAAACGGTTCGATTGCGGTGTCTTTTCTTCCGGGTACTGCACCGTGATCTTGCGTGAAAACAGACGCCGTCCGGTGACGCCCATCCCCTTCAGCAGTTCCATCAGGGTCAGGCTTTTCAGGAAATTAGCAAAATTGGACATAGTCAGATCCCCCTAGACAAACCAGGGGCCGATGCGGGCCATGACGGCAGCCGCTTCAATGACCAGCCACACAATGGTGATGGGGATAAACACCTTCCAGCCGAGCCGCATGATCTGGTCATAACGGTAGCGCGGGAAGGTTGCACGGAACCAGAGAAAGAACAGCAACATCAGGGCCGTCTTGCCAAGCAACCAGAAGATGGGAGGTACCCAGGCGAACCAGGACTCAATCCAGCTGCCCTGGAAGGGTGACAGCCAGCCACCGAGAAACATCAATGAGGCCAGCGCGGCGATCAGGATCATGTTGGCGTATTCCGCCAGGAAGAACACGGCAAATGCCATACCGGAATATTCGACGTGGAAACCGGCGACGATTTCCGACTCGCCTTCCGAGACATCGAACGGTGCACGGTTGGTCTCCGCTACCCCGGAAATAAAATACACCAGGAACAACGGCAGTAATGGCAGCCAGAACCAGTGCAGCAGGCTGCCCTGTTGTGCCTCGACAATCTCTACCAGGTTGAGGCTGCCACCGGCGATCAGCACCCCCACCAGTGCGAAGCCCATGGCGATTTCATAGGAAACGATCTGTGCCGCCGAACGCATGGCACCGAGAAAGGCGTACTTCGAGTTGGATGCCCAGCCGGCAATGATGACACCGTAGACCCCCATGGAGGTCAGCGCCAGGATATACAGCAAACTGGCATCGATATTGGCGAGCACCAGCTTGTCGGTAAACGGGAACACCGCCCATGCCGCCATGGCCGGTGCAATCGATAACATCGGTGCAATAACAAACAGGAAGCGGTTGGCATTGGTGGGTAAAATGATCTCCTTCATCAGCAGCTTCAGCGCATCGGCAATGGGCTGCAGCCAGCCCCGGAAACCGACCCGGTTAGGACCGATGCGCACCTGCATATAACCGATGATCTTGCGTTCGGCATAGGTCAGGTAGGCCACCGCCAGCAACAGCGGCACGAGGATGGCAACAATCTTCAGCACGATAAAAACGACATTCCAGATCATTTCGCCGGTGGTCGGGTCGATCATAGGAATACCTCACCAAAGCTGGCTCCCAGTGCCGCGGACTGCTCGGTTCCCGCCTGCAGCCAGACACAGCCATCCGGTACCCGTTCGCTGATTTCAACCGTCATCGTTGTGCTGGCCTCACCCTGTTTCACCGTCACTGTGTGGCCATCCTGCAAACCGGAGGCCTCCGCCTGCGCTGCATTCATCCGACAGCGTGTGGCTGCTTCCGCGTCCGGTGTCGCCTGCAGGGAGGTGGCACGACGTACCAGTGAATCGGTCGCGAGGATCGCCACGTCACCAATACGCTGCAGGCCGGATATCTGCATCGCCCCGGCAACCGCTCCGGCAGCCTGGCGGTTATCCAGCTTGATGCTACCAGTCTGCTCGCGCAGGGCATCACGGATTTCCTCGCTGCTGCTTTGTTCAAAGCCATCAAGCCCGAACTGGTTACCCAGCACACGCAGTACCTTCCACCCCGGGCGACTGTCACCGACGGGCGCAGCAATGCCGGCGAAGCTCTGCCAGCGGCCCTCGGTGTTCACATAGGTACCGGAGGTCTCCGTAAACGGCGCAATCGGCAGCAACACGTCGGCACAGGCCTTCATGGCATCACTCGCGTAGGGTGTGAGACTGATGACGAACTCTGCATGTTTCATGGCAGACCTTGCGGCGGCGGCATCGGCACAATCATGTTCTGGTTCGACACCCAGCAGCAGATAGCCCTTGCGCGGTGTAGCCAGCATGGCATGCGCATCCAGTCCGGCTGCCGCCACGGTACCGCCGGCAGGTCCACGATGCGGTAACGCACCCGCAAGCCAGCCACCGCAACCATTGCTACCCTCGGTCAGCACGGCCAGGGTTGCGCCACTCGCCCTGGCAATCACGGCCGCCAGCGCCTTCAGCATCGAGTACTGCGGATGCGCCATGGCGGCATTACCCAGCAACACGGTAGCGACACCGGCGGCCTTGAGTGCTGCGGCCATACTGCGCTGTGCCTCATCTGCAGTGGCATTGGCGATCACCTTCTTGACTGCATCAGTCGCACCATGGCCCGCGTCGGGGAAGCACGCAGCAACACCTGCCAGTGCCTCCGCCATCTGCGAGGGCGGCACGATGGTCTTGGCATGCACGTCAAACAGGAATTCGTAATCAACCGGGTTGACAACCATGAGCTGCGCACCGGCCAGTGCCGCCTTGCGCAGGCGATGGCCGATGATCGGCTGGTCCTTGCGCGGATTGGCGCCAATCAGGAATGCCGCACTGACACCCTCCAGCTCAGCCAGCGATTGTCCCAGCGTCGGGCACAGCGGGGCATTGTCCTGGTCGCTGAAATCTACCTGCCGCAGGCGGTGATCAATGTTGTTCACGCCGATGCCGCGGGCAAGCCCCTGCAGCAAGGACATTTCCTCGAGTGTGGCCGTCGGCGATACCAGCACACCGACCTGCTCAGCACCGTGTGTATCGATGACAGCGCGCAGTCCATCCACCGCCGCCTGCAAGCCGGTTTCCCAGTCCACTACCTGCCACTCGCCATCATTCTTGATCATCGGTGACTGCAGACGGTCCTCACTGTAGAGGCCCTCGTAGCTGAAGCGATCCCGGTCAGAAAGCCAGACTTCATTGATCTCTTCATTCTCGCGCGGCACCATGCGCAGTACCTGGCCACGCCGCGTATGCGCAAACAGGCTGGAACCGACACAGTCATGCGGGGCTATCGTCGGGTGCTGCTGTAATTCCCAGGCACGCGCCTTGAAACGGAACGGCCTGGAGGTCAACGCACCGACGGGACAGACATCGATGACATTGCCGGACAACTCGGATTCCAGCGATTTTTCAATATAGGTGCCAATCTGCATGTGCTCGCCACGACCGGTCGCACCCAGTTCCATCTTGCCAGCCACCTCGCGCAACATGCGGATACAACGGGTGCAATGAATACAGCGTGTCATGTCCGTCGCAATCAGGGGACCGATGTACTTGTCCTTGACAACGCGCTTGCCCTCGGAGAAACGCGATACATCACGACCATACCCGACGGCCAGGTCCTGCAGCTCACATTCACCGCCCTGGTCACAGATCGGGCAATCCAGCGGGTGGTTGATGAGCAGGAATTCCATCACGGCCTTCTGGCCACCGGTGGCAATCTCCGATTGGGTAAAGATCTTCATCCCCTCGGCAACGGGTGTGGCACAGGCAGGCAGCGGTTTTGGCACCTTTACTACCTCGACCATGCACATGCGGCAGTTGGCAGCGATCGAGAGTTTCTTGTGGTAACAAAAGCGTGGCACGCTGATCCCCAGCGCATCCGTCACCTCGATGATCATGGCGCCCTTGCGCGCCTGGCAAGGCTGACCATTGATCTCGATATTGACCATCTCCTCGGCCGGAATGTCAGGACGCGCACTCATGCTGCCACACCTTTCGAGGCTCCATCGGTTCCGACCATGCAGCAGCCGTGTTCGATGTGATATTCGAATTCCTCGCGGAAATGTTTCAGGAATCCCTGCACCGGCCAGGCCGCGGCTTCCCCGAAGGCGCAGATGGTTTTGCCCTCGATCTGTCCAGCGGCACTGAGCAACAGGTCGATGTCACCGGGATGCCCCTGCCCTTCCTCGATGCGCTTGATGATGCGGTACATCCAGCCGGTGCCTTCACGACACGGCGTGCACTGGCCGCAGGATTCCGCGTAATAGAAGCGCGATACCCGCATCAGCGCCCTCACCATGCAGGTGCTATCATCCATCACCATCACGGCACCGGAACCGAGTGCGGAACCGGCCTTGGAGAGGGAGTCATAGTCCATGTCGGTTTTCATGATGATGTCGGCCGGCAGTACCGGCATCGACGAACCACCGGGAATAACGGCCTTCAGCTGATGGCCCTCACGGACACCACCGGCCATCTCCAGCAATTCACGGAACGGGATACCCATCGGCACTTCAAAATTGCCCGGGTTGTTCACATGCCCGGACACGGAAAAGATTTTAACACCGCCATTGTTCGGCTTGCCCAGTTTCATGAACCAGTCACCGCCATTGCGCATGATGGCCGGCACAGAGGCCAGCGTTTCGGTGTTGTTGATGGTTGTCGGTTTGCCATAAAGACCGAAGTTGGCCGGGAATGGCGGCTTGAAGCGTGGCTGGCCCTTCTTGCCTTCCAGCGATTCGAGCAGTGCGGTTTCCTCGCCACAGATATAGGCACCGGCGCCGAGATGACCATGGCATTCAAAATCCACCCCGGAACCGAGGATGTTGCTGCCCAGAAAACCGGCCGAGCGCGCCTCCTGCAGGGCGTGCTCAAAACGCTCGAACGGCTCGTGATGAAACTCGCCACGCATGTAGTTGTAGCCCACGGTGGCACCCATGGCATAACCGGCAATCGCCATGCCCTCGATCAGCGCATGCGGGTTGAATCGCAGGATATCGCGGTCCTTGCAGGTACCTGGTTCGGATTCGTCCGAATTGCATACCACGTATTTCTGCACCGGCGCCGTGCGCGGCATGAAGCTCCACTTCAGCCCGGTCGGGAACCCGGCGCCACCGCGGCCGCGCAGGCCGGACTTCTTGACTTCCTCGATCACGACTTCCGGTGACGTCTTTTCCTTGAGGATCTTTTTCCACGCCTCGTAGCCACCGACCTTGAGGTAGTTTTCCAGTGTCCACGGCTCGTCAAACTGCAGGGTATCGAAACAGACTTGTACGCTCATGGGTTACTCCAGTCCGTCCAGGATCTCATCCACCTTTTCCGGTGTGAGCTTTTCGTGATAGTGGCCGTTGACCGTCATCATCGGACCACCGGCGCAGGCGGCCAGGCATTCTTCCTCGAGTTTCAGCGTGATACGGCCGTCCGCGGTGGTCTCGCCGAGGCGGATGCCGAGTTTCTTTTCGACATATTCGACGAGGCTCTCTGCACCGCACAACATGCAGGAGAGATTGGTGCACAGTGCCACCATGTTGCGCCCCACGGGTTCCAGTTCGATCATTGAATAGAAGGAACCAACCTCATACACACGCATCTTCGGCATATCGAGATAGTCGGCGACGGCATCCATCAGCTCGCGTGTCACCCAGCCGCCATTTTGTTGCTGCGCTGCCTGCAGTGCCGCAAGTACAGCCGAGTTTTTCTGCTCGGCCGGAAACCTGGTGAGCCATGCATCAATGGTGGCACGGGACTCAGCACTCAACAGTTCGGTGCCGGGTGTTTGTGTAGCCTTGCTCATCAGCGATCGATCTCCCCGAACACAATATCCTGCGTACCAATGATCGCAACCACGTCTGCGAGCATGTGGCCGCGCGCCATTTCATCCATCGCAGACAAATGCGCAAAACCCGGTGCGCGTACCTTCAGCCGGTAGGGCTTGTTGGCGCCGTCCGAGACCAGATACACGCCGAATTCGCCCTTCGGATGCTCGACTGCCGCGTAGGCCTCGCCGGCCGGCACACAGTAGCCTTCAGTAAACAGTTTGAAATGATGAATCAGCGCTTCCATGTCGGCCTTCATCGCCTCGCGGCGCGGGGGCACCAGCTTGGCATCGCCGAGCATCACGGCACCGGGATGGTTGCGCAGCCACTCGACACACTGGCGGATAATCCGGTTCGACTGGCGCATCTCCTCGATCCGGACCAGGTAGCGGTCATAGCAATCGCCATTGACACCCACCGGAATGTCGAACTGCAAGCGGTCATAGACTTCGTAGGGCTGTTTCTTTCGGAGGTCCCATTCAACGCCGGAGCCACGCAACATGGGGCCGGAAAAACCCAGCTGCATGGCACGCTCCGGAGAGACCACGCCGATGCCCACGGTACGCTGTTTCCAGATGCGATTGTCCGTCAGCAGGGTTTCGTATTCGTCGATGCATCCCGGGAAGCGATCGGTAAACGCCTCGATGAAATCCAGCATGGAACCCTGGCGGTGCACGTTCTTGTGGTCCACTTCCTTCTGGTTATGCCACTTGGATGCCTGGTACTGCGGCATGCTCTCCGGGAGATCGCGATAGACGCCACCGGGGCGGTAGTAGGTCGCATGCATACGCGTTCCCGACACGGCCTCGTACAGGTCCATCAGGTCCTCGCGTTCGCGGAAGGTATAGAGAAACACCGTCATGGCTCCGATGTCCAGACCGTGAGCGCCCAGCCACAGGAGGTGGTTCAGGAGGCGGGTAATCTCGTCAAACATGACACGGATGTACTGTGCACGGAGCGGCGCCTCGATACCAAGCAACTTTTCTATGGCGAGTACGTAGCCATGTTCGTTACACATCATGGACACATAATCGAGCCGGTCCATATAACCGATACTCTGGTTAAACGGCTTGCTCTCGGCGAGCTTTTCGGTGCCGCGGTGCAACAAGCCGATATGCGGATCGGCGCGTTCAATCACCTCGCCGTCCATTTCCAGCACCAGGCGCAATACGCCGTGGGCAGCCGGATGCTGTGGTCCGAAATTCAGGGTAAAGTTGCGGATTTCTGGCATCGCTTATTGCGCCTCTTCCCCGGCAGCCGCCTCATCCGACGCCTCGACTGGCTGCGCAAGGTCAACGAAATCGACCTCGCCGGGGCGAATGACTTTCGGCACCAGTACACGCGGCTCGATACTGACCGGCTGATAGACCACACGCCGTTTTTCCGCATCGTAGATCACTTCGACGTTGCCGCTGAGCGGAAAATCCTTGCGGAACGGATGACCGACAAAACCGTAATCCGTCAGCAGGCGGCGCAAGTCCGGATGGCCGTCAAACAGGATACCGTACAGGTCAAATGCCTCGCGCTCGTACCAGTTGGCGCTGTTCCAGATGGAGATCACCGACGGGATCACCGGCAGCTCGTCATCCGGTGCAAACACCTTCAGTCGCAGGCGCCGGTTTTTGCTGATCGACAGCAACTGGTATACCGCCGCAAAACGCTTTGGCTGGCGGGACTTCTCTACCACCAGGTCTTCGGTAACGGCCCGCAGGCGCCCGGCCGTGACCGCCTCGACCCCGCGACTGAAACCGGACGAACTGGTCTCCACGGTAGCCCACTCGTCACAGCCATAATTGGCATAGTCAATACCGCAGACATCCATCAGGATTTCAAAACTGAATGCCGGCTCGTCGCGCAGGGCACTGGCCACAGCCAGCAGCGCATCGGGGGGTATCTCTACGGTGACTTCACCCAGTGAATCAATAATCGCCGGCAGTTCATCAGCAAAGCGCTGTTGTAATTGCTCGGCAAGCTGGCGGGAAGAGTCAGTCACGGTGATAAGCCTGGCAGCCCGCTAACGGGCAATGGTATTGGTTCGTTTGATTTTATTCTGCAGCTGTATGATGCCGTATAAAAGCGCTTCTGCAGTTGGCGGACAACCCGGCACGTAGATATCAACGGGGACGATGCGATCACAACCACGCACTACGGAATAGGAATAATGATAATAACCACCGCCGTTAGCGCAGGAGCCCATGGAAATGACCCAGCGCGGCTCGGCCATCTGGTCATACACCTTGCGCAACGCCGGCGCCATCTTGTTACACAGGGTGCCCGCCACAATCATCACGTCCGACTGACGCGGACTGCCGCGAAAGATAATGCCAAAGCGATCCAGATCGTAGCGCGATGCACCGGCCTGCATCATCTCGACGGCACAACAGGCAAGACCAAAGGTCATGGGCCACATCGATCCGGTACGCGCCCAGTTAATCAAGGCGTCGGCCGAGGTGGTAATGTAACCCTCCTTGAGCAGTCCCTCTATTCCCATTCCAGAGCCCCTTTCTGCCACTCGTAGATAAAGCCGATCACCAGGACGCCGAGGAACACCATCATGGCAACAAAGCCAAACATTCCGATGGATTCGAGCACCACGGCCCAGGGAAACAGGAAGGCTATCTCGAGATCGAAAATGATGAACAAAATGGCCACCAGGTAGTAGCGCACGTCAAAGCGCATGCGCGTGTCCTCGAAGGCCTCGAAGCCGCATTCAAAGGGGGAATTCTTCTCGCTGTCCGGTTTGTGGGGGGCCAGCAGGAATCCCATGACGATGGGACCCACACCAATGGCGATACCGATGGCGATAAAAATCATGATGGGCAGATAGTTTTCCAGCATCGTTTTTGTCTCTTGCGCCGGGTGCAACTAACCTCCGGTCACCATACGATTTTTCAGGATCACAGAGGCGCAACAAAAGAGCTGCAGTCTAGGCTAGCCCATGATTTCTGTCAAGTTGGATGGCTTCAATATTTATTATATTATTCAGTAAGTTAACTGCATTTTTAGGGGCATAAAAAGTAACTATTGAATGCCCGGCAGGAGTGCAACCAGAAGCACGATCCTGTGCCAAGCTATTGAAATGCCTGGTGCCGATGGCCGGAGTCGAACCGGCACGGCTTGCGCCACTACCCCCTCAAGATAGCGTGTCTACCAATTTCACCACATCGGCCGGGATATACAACCAGAACTGCTATTACCTTTTTTGCTATTCGGGCAGGTCATCTGCCGCAGGCGTAGCCGGCACCACCGCCTCGCTGCCAGGAACATCCGGGACATCACCACCAGTGGTGGTGACCGTCTCTGTAATCTCCCCCGCCGCACCCTGTTCTGTGGCCTGCTGCGCTTCCGGAGCTCCCATCACGGCACCGGTTTGCTCAGCATCCTGCTGCTGAACGGCCTGCTGTTCCAGCTGATCGGCAATGGTATCGGAAGACCGGTGATGCTCACGTATCAACGGCGAGGCAATCAGGAGGCAGTTGATAAAGAATATGGCCGCCAGGATGGCTGTCGCACGGGTGAAGAAAGATCCTGACCCGCGCGCACCGAAGACGGTACCCGATGCACCGGCACCAAAACCGGCCCCCATGTCTGCGCCCTTGCCCTGTTGCAGCATCACCAGCACGATGATGGAGACAGATATCAGGATTTGTAGAACCAGTAGGAACGAAAACATAGAAGAATGACCGCTTGTGTCAGTACATGAAGATGAAGGTTAACGGTTAGCCGCGGTTCCAATCGCCAGGAAGTCAGCCGCTTTCAGGGAAGCGCCACCTATAAGCCCGCCGTCGATATCCGTCATTGCCAGCAGCTCGGCGGCATTGCCTGCATTCATACTGCCGCCATAGAGTATCCGTACCTTCTCGGCGACACCGCTGTCAAGCGCAGCGAGTTTGGCACGTATGTAGGAATGCACGTCCTGTGCCTGGTCCGGACTGGCCGTCTTGCCGGTGCCAATGGCCCAGACCGGTTCATAGGCAATCACGGCGCCTGCCAGGGCGTCGACACCCTCGAGGTCAATCACGGCATCCAGCTGACGCGAGACCACTTGTTCGGTGATCCCCTGCTCGCGTTCCTCCAGAAGTTCACCAACACACAGGATTGGCACCAGACCCGCCTTGCGGGCAGCGGCAAATTTACTGGCGGTGAATGCGTCACTCTCTCCATAGATACTGCGCCGCTCGGAGTGACCGACGATGACATACTTGCAGCCGACATCCGTTAACATCCCGGGTGCAACCTCACCGGTGTAGGCACCGGCCTCCTGGTCACTGACGTCCTGGGCACCCAGTGATATCGAGGTACCACCAATCAGGGTGGCGACAGCGGGTAGGTAGACATAGGGAGGGCAGACCGCCATTTCTGCAGTGGTGACCGAGTCCAGACCGGCCTTGATCCCCTCAACGAGCGTGCTGACGCTGTCGAGCGAACCATTCATTTTCCAGTTACCGGCAATCAGTGGCTGACGCATTTCACGAGTTCCTTGCTAACAACGAGCCGCGTAGCTTAGCCATCCGGGAGCGGAAAATCAATGTCATCGCCGCAAACTTTCGCCAGTTGAGCCCCCTGGGTAAATCCGGGACTGGTGAGTCCTGTCCGTGCCATGAGCAGCCCCGCAGTGGCTCTTTGTGGCATGGGTTGTCAAATCACAGCCGGAAACCAGCTGTCCGGGCGAGTGGTTTTCTAAACGGCCGCTGCGACCACCGAGGCCAGTTCGTTGGCCTCTGCAATCACCTGCTGCTCATCCTCCCCTTCCACCATGACGCGCACCAGCGGTTCTGTGCCGGATGCACGCAACAGCACCCGCCCCCTGCCGGCGAGCCGTTGCTCAGCCGACTTGACGGCATCCTGAACGGTGGAGGTACTGTGCAGTTCGACATTGCCATTCACCGGTACATTGATCATGAGTTGTGGATACTTCATCATGCCGCCTTTCAGCTCATGCAGCGTTTTCCCGGAGTGGACCTGGGCGGCCAGCACCTGTAAGGCGGAGACGATACCGTCACCCGTGGTGGTCCGGTCCAGGCAGATAATGTGCCCGGAGGATTCACCACCAAGCATGCTGTTGGTTTGCTGCATCATTTCAAGTACATAGCGGTCGCCGACATTGGCGCGGACAAAGTCGATCTTGTTGAACCGCAGCGCGTGTTCCAGGCCAAGATTGCTCATCAGGGTGCCGACCACACCACCCTGCAACCTGCCCTCCTGCAGCCGCGAATGCGCGATAATAAACAGCAATTCATCACCATCTACCAACTCACCCTTGTGGTCCACCATGATGACGCGGTCACCGTCTCCATCCAGCGCAATACCGATATCCGCCTCGTGTTCCCGCACAACCTTCTGCAACAGTTGCGGCTGTGTCGAGCCGCAGGACCGGTTAATATTCAGGCCATCCGGCTCCACACCTATGGCAATGACATCGGCACCGAGTTCATCGAACACGCAGGGCGCTACCTGGTAGGTGGCTCCGTTGGCACAATCGACAACGATTTTCAGCCCCTTCAAGCTCATTGATAGCGGGATGGTGCTTTTGCAAAACTCAATATAACGGCCAGCGGCATCGCTGACACGTTCCGCCTTGCCCAGCCGGTTGGACTCCACGGTCGACATATCGCGGTCGATTTCTGCCTCGATGCCCAGTTCCACCTCATCCGGCAGCTTGGTTCCTGCACTGGAGAAAAACTTGATCCCATTGTCGGCGTAGGCATTGTGGGAGGCACTGATCACGATTCCGGCACAGGCATGCAGGGTACGCGTCAGGTAGGCAATGGCAGGGGTTGGCATCGGGCCAAGCAGGCGTATGTCCACGCCCGCAGCAGACAGCCCGGCTTCCAGTGCGGATTCAAACATGTAACCAGAGATGCGCGTGTCCTTGCCGATAATGACACGATCACCGTGGTTGCTCTTCAGTACACGACCGGCCGCCCAACCAAGCTTCAGCATGAATTCCGCCGTCACCGGGTACTCACCGACCCGGCCACGGATTCCGTCCGTTCCAAAGTATTTTTTATTCATGTTGGTCTCCTAATTATTCTACTGATAACGATTATAGCCACATCTGGGGCATTGCTTGCACCTGTCGGCAGGCGGTCGTCCTGTCTTGACGGGGATATGAGTTTCCTACTGACCGGCATCCCTCACGGCCTGACACATCAGGACGGCTTCACGGGTTCCCCGTACATCATGACATCGCACGATAGCCGCTCCCTTCCAGACGGCCAGCACGGCAAGTGCGATGCCGGGATAGAGCCGCTGATCCACTGCCAGTCCCAGGGTCTTACCGATCATTGACTTGCGGGACAATCCCGCGAGCACTGGAAAACCGGTCGCCACCAGTTGCTCCAGATGCTGCAGTAACAACAGATTGTGCAGCGTGGTCTTGCCAAAGCCAAAGCCCGGATCCAGCAGGATCTGCTCTCGCGCAAGGCCTTGTTGCATACAGAGGCTCGCGCGTTCCATCAGGAAGTCCCTGACCTCGGTCACCACGTCCCGGTACTCGGGCTGCTGCTGCATCGTTTCCGGCGAACCCTGCATGTGCATCAGGCATACCGGCACACCCAGCCGTGCAGCGACCTCGACGGCACCCGGCGCCTGCAGGGCACTGACGTCATTGATCAGTCCTGCGCCAGCCGCCACTGCCGCCTGCATGACCTCAGGCCTGCGGGTATCGATTGAAACGGGGACTGCAAGCACTGTTCTCAGTGCCTCTATTACCGGGATGACCCGCCGCAACTCTTCCTCGACGGGTACTGGCATCGCACCGGGGCGGGTCGACTCACCACCGACATCGATAATGGCGGCCCCTTCCTCGACCATACGTCTGGCATGGGCGACGGCCTGTTCCTTTGCAAAAAAAATACCCCCGTCCGAAAAGGAGTCGGGGGTGATATTGAGGATACCCATGACCTGTGGCCGCGACAGATCGAGTGTCTTGCCGGCACAGTCTAGGGTCATTTCAGGGGTCGAGGCAGGCAGGCTCATTCATGCGTTGCGCACGCTGCAGCAGCGGGATGTTTGCGCCCGGCGACCACACGGCTACCCCTGCAATAAGAAATAACGCGGTTTCGGTCACAAGCTGCTGCTGCAGCAATATTTACCCGGCAGGCTGTTAATGCTGGCCTGCGGGACCGGCTATCTTGGTGTCCGGTTTCTCATCGACGTTCTTTGAGCTACTCCCCCCCGTGCCGGTGGTGGGTTCGGAGGCATCCCAGTCAGCCGGTGGCCGCGGTGGTTTACCGGACATGATGTCGTCTATCTGGTCGCTATCGATGGTTTCATATTTTATCAACGCCTCGGCCATCAAATGCAGCTTGTCAAGATTGGTCTTGAGGATTTCTTCTGCACGCGAATAGGAGCGATCGATGATGGAGCGTATTTCCTGATCGATATCGTGCGCCGTTTCGTCGGAAACCGCCTTGTGCTGTGCAACGGAGTGACCGAGAAATACCTCACCATCGTCTTCGCTATACGTCAATGGACCCAGTTTTTCGGATAGCCCCCACTTGGTGACCATGTTGCGTGCCAGTTCGGTGCTGCGCATGATGTCGTTGGAGGCACCCGTGGTCACCTTGTCAGGACCAAAGACCAGTTCCTCGGCTATGCGCCCGCCAAACAGGCTGCAGATCTGGCCTTCCAGGAATTCCTTGCTGTGGCTGTAACGGTCTGCCTCAGGTAAAAACATCGTGACACCCAGTGCACGGCCGCGCGGAATAATCGTGACCTTGTAGACCGGATCGTGCGAAGGCAAGGAACGACCGACGATGGCGTGCCCGGCTTCGTGGTAGGCGGTGAGTTTCTTCTCATCCTCGCTCATCACCATGGAACGGCGCTCCGCGCCCATCATGATCTTGTCCTTGGCCTTCTCCAGGTCCTCCATATCGACCAGTCGCTTGTTGGCACGTGCGGCAAACAAGGCGGCCTCGTTCACTAGATTGGCAAGGTCAGCACCGGAAAACCCCGGGGTACCTCGGGCAATGATGCTGGCCTTGGCATTGTCTGCCAGCGGCACCTTGCGCATATGGACCTTCAGTATCTGTTCACGGCCACGAACATCCGGCAACGGCACCACGACCTGGCGGTCAAAGCGTCCCGGACGCAGCAGCGCCGGGTCCAGCACATCCGGGCGGTTGGTGGCCGCGATCACGATCACACCTTCATTGCCTTCAAAACCGTCCATTTCGACCAGTAACTGGTTCAGGGTCTGTTCACGCTCGTCATGCCCGCCTCCAAGGCCAGCACCACGATGGCGACCCACGGCATCGATCTCGTCAATAAAGATGATGCAGGGGGCATGCTTCTTGGCCTGTTCGAACATGTCACGTACGCGCGAGGCACCGACACCGACAAACATTTCCACAAAATCGGAACCGGAGATCGTGAAGAACGGCACTTTTGCCTCACCGGCAATGGCCTTCGCCAGCAGCGTCTTGCCGGTACCGGGTGACCCGACCATCAGCACGCCGCGCGGAATCTTGCCACCAAGACGCTGGAATTTACTCGGGTCGCTGAGGAACTCGACCAGTTCTCCAACCTCCTCCTTGGCCTCTTCGACACCGGCGACATCGGCAAATGTGGTCTTCACCTGGTCTTCACCAAGCATGCGGGCCTTGCTCTTGCCAAATGACATGGCCCCGCGACCACCGCCTCCGCCCTGCATCTGGCGCATAAAGAAGATCCAGACGCCAATCAGCAGCAGCATCGGGAACCAGTTGATAAAGATGGTCATCAGCAGACCGTGTTCACTCGGACCGGTGACCTTGACCTCGACGTTGTTGGACAACAAGTCATCCACCATTTTGGGATCATCCGGTGGCGTGATGGTGGCAAATCGGGTGCCGTCCATGCGTGTACCCTTGACGGTGTGTTCTTCTATCTCTACCTGTTTTACACGGCCCTGCTGTACTTCATTGATGAAGTCGGAGTAGTTAATGGACTGGCTACCCGTGGTTTTCGGACCAAAATTATTAAACACGGTCATCAACACTACTGCAATGACAACCCAGAGCATGAGATTTTTTGCCAGATCGTTCAAACCGGAGTCCTCAATTTAGCTATAAGACATTTACGCTGCTGCAACACCTGTATGACGGCGCGTCAAAAGCGTGGCTTTAAATATTATGACACATTCGCATGAATACGGCCTTTTGCCAGCACATACACTTCACGACTTCTTGGTCGCGAAGCTTTAGGCTTTCTGATCAATACCTTATGGTACTGTCTTCGTAAATCATTGAGGAGCGCATCAAAGCCCTCCCCTTGAAAACCCTTCAATAGCAGATCCCCACCCTTGCCCAGTACAGTCGCTGCAAACTCGCTGGCCAGTTCTGCCAGGTACATGCTGCGCGGCTGGTCAACCGCTTCCATTCCGCTAATATTGGGGGCCATATCGGACATTACAAGATTGACCGTATCACCACCTAGCAGTTCCGTCAGCGCAACGAGGACATCGTCCTCCCGGAAATCTCCCTGCAGGAACTCAACACCGGGCAAGGGTTCCATGGGCAGGATATCGAGTGCAATAATACGGCCCTTGTCGCCGATCGTCTGTGCGGCATACTGTGACCAGCCGCCGGGTGCTGCCCCCAGGTCTACCACCACGGAAGCACTTCGCAGGATTCGGTCCTTTTGCTGTATCTCATCTAGCTTGTAGGCCGCCCGCGAACGGTAGCCTTCGCGTTGCGCACGCTTGACGAATTCATCATCAAAGTGTTTTCTCAGCCACTGCTGGCTGCTTTTGCTTCTGCCCATCGTAGACTGTCTACCGGTAGATGGTTACCCGTATAATCACACCACAGTTCATGAAAACACTTCTACTCCGGCATGTCACTGACTGAAAAAATGAAACGCGAGCTGCGGCGTCGCGGACACACACTGAAACCCGTTGTCAGCATCGGCAACGCCGGCCTCAATGCGGCCGTTCTCAGGGAAATCAATTTATCCCTTGACCATCATGAGTTGATGAAGATCAGGATCGGCGCTGGCGACCGCAAACAACGCCAGGCCATCATCAGTGAAATCTGCACCCGTTGCGAAGCCGAACTGGTGCAGTCCATCGGACACATTGCACTCATCTACCATGAAAGGCAGGACTAGCGCCTGTTCCCCGCACCTGCAGCAACCAGCATCAAGCCGAGCACACTAGTACCAACAAACAGCACACTCGCAATGCCATGCAATCGGCCAAAGCCTGGCGTTTGCGTGAGCCCCGCCACCCGCAATTCGGCTATCATCGGGGTAATTACGAACTGGCCAACCATGGTGAACAACAACATACCAATGATCGTGACGGCACGCCAGTTGATTGCCCTGTAGTTAAAGCCATTCATCAGCAGCAGCACAGCACCACAAAGCAGTCCTAGGTAGCTGGTAACAGTGAATAAACTGCCGGCGAGACTGCCCGCCAGGGCACGTTCATCCAGTTCAGAAAAGAGCAGCGGCGCTACGATAAAGCCCGCCACCCACAAGGCACCGACCCACAGGGTCAGCAGGATGCGTTCCGCAGCAGGAAGCAGTTTTCCGGTCAATGCCAAGATCCTTTGTGGAGGTACCCGATAACGTTCCGGGCATAAACAACCCGCCCCTGCAGGACTTTATATGTATCGGACTTCGACAATCTCAAGGCTTCTTTCGCCACCCGGCACGATGACCGACACCACATCCCCCTCGACCCTGGCAATCAGGGCACGTGCAATGGGCGAATTGATGGAGATCATACCCACCTTGATATCAGCTTCATCCTCGCCCACGATCTGGTAGACAATGGTCTCCTCGGTATCTTCATCGATCATCTCGACCGTACAACCGAACACGACCTTGCCACTGGGGGCTAGCGTACTGACATCCACGATGTGTGCATGGCTGAGCTTGCCTTCAATTTCCTTGATACGACCCTCGGTGAAACTCTGCTGTTCGCGGGCAGCATGGTATTCAGCATTTTCTTTCAGGTCACCATGGGCTCGCGCCTCTGCGATGGCCTGGATGATTCTGGGACGCTCCACCGTCTTCAGGCGTAACAGTTCCTCGCGCAGTTTTTCAGCGCCTTTTGCTGTAATCGGTACTTTCTTCGTCATATTCCTTGCTCCTGGTGCAGGTTCTGCAGACTGGTGACGTTACCGGTATCCAGGTAATCCAGCGCCATACAGGTGGCTCGCGCGCCGGCAATCGTCGTGCTGTAGGAAATCTTGTTTTGCAGGGCGGTCCTGCGAATCGTATACGAATCGGCTATCGCCTGTTTACCCTCTGTGGTATTGACGATCAGGTCAATCTGGCCATTCTTGATCATGTCCACAATGTGGGGACGGCCCTCCATGACCTTGTTGACCATCCCGCATTCAATACCCTCGGCTCTGATCGCAGTTCCAGTACCACGCGTTGCCACCAGCTTGAATCCCTTGCGGTGCAAATCACGCGCCAGTGCAACCACGTCACTGCGATCGGTCTTGCGCACACTCAGGAACGCCGTTCCGCTAACCGGGATGGCATTGCCGGCGCCCTGCTGTGCCTTGGCAAAGGCCTCGGCAAAGGTTAGGCCTATGCCCATGACTTCACCGGTGGATTTCATTTCCGGGCCCAGCAGGGGATCAACACCCTGGAATTTGATAAACGGAAACACCGCTTCCTTGACGGAAAAGAATCCTGGAACACTGATGCCTGCCAATCCCTGGGATTTCAGGGATTTGCCAGTCATGACCCGGGCCGCAATCTTTGCCAGTGGTCTTGAGGTCGCCTTGGATACGAAAGGTACGGTGCGCGATGCCCGCGGGTTGACCTCGATGAGGTAAATATCATCCCCCTTTACTGCAAACTGGGTATTCATCAAGCCGAGCACCTTCAGCTCTTTCGCCATCTGTGCAACCTGTTCACACATGCGCGCCTGGATGTCCTTGCTGAGGGTATACGGTGGCAGCGAACAGGCGGAATCCCCCGAGTGCACACCGGCCTGCTCGATATGTTCCATGATGCCGCCAATCAACACATCTTCGCCATCGCAGATCGCATCAATATCAACCTCGACGGCGTCGTCGAGAAAACGGTCGAGCAAAACCGGCGAATCGTTGGAGACCTGCACCGCCTCGCGCATATAACGCGCCAGCTCGTCTTCCGAGTAGACGATTTCCATGGCACGCCCACCGAGTACATATGAGGGACGTACCACCAGTGGATAACCAACCTCGTCCGCCAGCACCAGCGCCTCTTCGGCATCGGAAGCAATCCGGTTGGATGGCTGCATCAGACCCAGTTTCTGCACCATTTGCTGGAAACGTTCGCGATCTTCCGCATGATCGATGGCGTCAGCCGAGGTACCGATAATGGGAGCGCCGTTTGCCTCCAGTCCACGGGATAATTTCAGTGGTGTCTGCCCGCCATACTGCACGATGACACCTTTTGGCTGTTCGACATGAATAATCTCAAGCACATCTTCCAGTGTCAGTGGTTCAAAATACAACCGGTCAGAGGTGTCATAGTCGGTTGACACGGTTTCCGGGTTGCAGTTGACCATGATGGTTTCGAAACCATCCGCACGGCAGGCCATCGCGGCATGGACGCAGCAGTAATCAAACTCGATACCTTGCCCGATCCGGTTCGGACCACCGCCCAGCACCATGATCTTGTCATTCCCTGTTGGTGCTGCTTCGCACTCCTCTTCATAGGTGGAATACAGATAGGCTGTTGATGTCGAGAACTCGGCAGCGCAGGTATCTACCCGTTTGTACACCGGCCGCACATTCAGTTCATGACGGCGCTGGCGCACCTTCCCCTCGGTACAATCCAGCAACCGCGCCAGCCGGCGGTCGGAAAAACCCTTGCGCTTCATGAGTTGCAGCCGTTCCGTTTGCAGTGATTCGATACTCAGGGAACGCAGGCTGTTCTCTTCAGCAACCAGGTCACCGATCTGTGACAGGAACCAGGGGTCAATTGCCGTCAGCTCAAACAACTCCTGCTGCGTCAGCCCGGCGCGAAAGCCATCCGCAACATTCCACAGCCGTTCCGGGCGCGCGATGCGCAACTCCTTGATCAATTCGGCGCGTGCCCCGGCAAGTGTGAGGTCAAAGACTTCGTCGAGTCCGTCCACACCGGTCTCCAGTCCGCGCAGTGCCTTTTGCAAGGACTCCTGGAAGCTGCGGCCAATAGCCATCACCTCGCCCACGGACTTCATTTGCGTGCCCAGCACCCGCTCGGCCTGCGGAAACTTTTCAAAGGTAAAACGCGGCACCTTGGTAACCACGTAATCGATGCTTGGTTCGAACGAGGCCGGCGTGGCACCACCGGTAATTTCATTCTTCAGTTCATCCAGGGTAAAACCAACGGCCAGCTTTGCGGCCACCTTGGCAATGGGGAAACCGGTCGCTTTCGACGCCAGCGCAGAGGATCGGGAGACACGTGGATTCATTTCGATCACGATCATGTTGCCATTTACCGGATTGATCGCAAACTGCACATTGGAACCACCGGTCTCCACGCCAATCTTGCGCAGTACGGCGAGCGAGGCATCGCGCATCAACTGGTATTCCTTGTCTGTCAGGGTCTGCGCCGGTGCAACGGTGATCGAATCACCGGTGTGCACGCCCATGGGGTCGAGGTTCTCGATAGAACAGATAATGATGCAGTTGTCATTCTTGTCCCGCACCACCTCCATTTCGAACTCTTTCCAGCCGAGTATCGATTCCTCCAGCAACACCTCGCTGGTCGGTGACATGTCCAGGCCGTGCTCGCAGATACCGACGAACTCTTCCTTGTTATAGGCAATCCCGCCGCCACTGCCACCCATGGTAAAAGACGGTCGTATGATAATCGGAAAGCCGATCGAGGCCTGTACCTGGTGTGCAGCCTCCATGCTGTGTACAACGCTCGCGCGCGGTGTCCTCAGACCAATCTCGTTCATGGCCTCGCGAAACAGGCCACGATCCTCGGCCATATCGATGGCCTCGCGGCTGGCACCGATCAGCTCCACGCCGAATTTCTCCAGCACCCCTTCTCTTACCAGGTCGAGTGCACAGTTCAGTGCGGTCTGTCCGCCCATGGTCGGCAACAGCGCATCCGGCCGTTCCTTTTCAATGATATGTGCCACGGACTGCCACAGAACCGGCTCGATGTATACAGCATCCGCCATGTCAGGATCGGTCATGATGGTGGCCGGGTTGGAGTTCACCAGCACCACCCGGTAGCCTTCCTCACGCAAGGCCTTGCAGGCCTGCGCCCCGGAATAATCGAACTCGCATGCCTGTCCGATGACGATCGGGCCCGCACCGATAATCAGGATGCTGTGGATGTCGGTACGTCCGGGCATGAGCTAGCTCGACCTTGCCCGCAGGGCATTTACAAAACGATCGAACAAGGGCGCCACATCATGCGGCCCGGGGCTCGCCTCCGGGTGCCCCTGAAAACTGAATGCCGTGCAATCCGTGCGCGCCACACCCTGCAGCGAGCCGTCAAACAGGGAACGGTGCGTAGCGACCAGGTTCTGCGGCAGGCTGCTGTCATCGACGGCAAAACCGTGGTTCTGGCTGGTGATCATGACCCGGCCGCTTTCCAGATCCTGCACCGGGTGATTGGCACCGTGGTGACCGAATTTCATCTTCACTGTGCGTGCACCACTGGCAAGCGAGAGCAACTGGTGACCCAGGCAAATACCGAAAATCGGCAGCCTGCGGGCAAGCAATTCACGAATGGCGTCAATCGCATACACACACGGTTCCGGGTCGCCGGGCCCGTTCGACAGAAACACGCCATCCGGCTGCAGTGCCAGTACCTCGCTGGCAGGCGTAGTCGCCGGCACCACTGTCAGGTGACAGCCGCGATCGACCAGCATGCGCAGGATATTGCGCTTTACACCGAAATCGTAGGCCACCACGTGCAGCGGTAATTCCCCGGCTCCGGCCGCCTCCGGCAACCCTTCGGCCAGCGACCACGTGCCCTGCTGCCACGAATAGGCTGCCTGGGTCGAAACGACCTTCGCCAGATCCATGCCCTGCAATCCCGGGAATGCACGTGCCTGCGCCACGGCCTCCTGCTCGTCAAGCACAGCACCGGCCATGAGACAGCCAGCCTGTGCACCCCGGTCGCGCAGGATACGGGTCAGGCGACGTGTATCGATATCAGCGATACCAATGACACCGTGTGCCTTCAGGTAATCGCTCAGGGATGACTGGCTGCGCCAGCTGCTGGCGAGCAGAGGCAGATCGCGGATCACCAGGCCGGCACAATGAATTTTTGCAGCCTCCTCGTCTTCCGGGTTGGTCCCGACGTTACCGATATGCGGGTAGGTCAGTGTTACGATCTGCTGTGCGTACGAGGGATCCGTCAGGATTTCCTGATAACCGGTCATGGCGGTGTTGAAAACCACTTCGCCACGGATGTGTCCATCAACACCAATAGCGGTACCGCGGAAAACACTTCCGTCTGCAAGGGCCAACAGGGCCGCTTTTTTCAACAGGACCTCCGCGTCTGACGTAGAAAACGGGAGGGTTCCCAAGGAACCTTCCCGTTTGTGGACAACCGGCTAAAACATGGAATATGCGGCGAATTGTATCGG
>JAJDNX010000159.1 GCA_022340485.1 Gammaproteobacteria bacterium
GCCAGCAAGCGCTCCCCCGGTTGCCGCATGGCGTCAATCGTCTGCTCGATCACCCCGGCCGCCAGTCCACGCCAGCCGGCATGCAGGGCAGCAACCTGTCGGCCGGCCGTGTCACACAGCAGTACCGGCAGGCAATCTGCCGTCAGCACCGCGCAGACAACACCCGACTGTGAGCTCCAGGCCGCATCGGCAACCGGGACTTCATCGGCTGCAACAGCCTCTGCGGCATCAATCACGGTCGTGCCATGAACTTGTTGTAACCAGCATGGCGGTGCAGGCAATTGCAACACCTGCTGGAGCGTGCTGCGATTGGCCAATACGGCTTCCATGGCATCGCCAACATGATCCGCCGGATTCATACTGCGGTAGGGCCCAGCACTGACACCGCCCTGACGCGTCGTACACACAGCACGCACCCGGGGTATCGCTGGCCAATCCGGGAGGATCCAGTCTTCAATCACCGGCATGCTGCCTGGCATCGTATCGCAATGCCTCGACCAATTCAGTCATATCCGGTGGAACCTCTGCCTGCCAGCTCAGCCGCTCGTCACGCCCCGGATGATCGAGTGACAAACGGGTAGCATGCAACGCCTGCCGTCTGAAACCTGACAGCACGGCAATCACGTGTTCATCTGCGGACTTTGGTAACCGCAGTCGCCCCCCGTAGACAGGGTCACCGACAATGGGATAGTGCCGGTACGCCATGTGCACGCGTATCTGGTGAGTGCGCCCGGTCTCCAGCTGCACCCGCACCAGGGTATGTGCGCGGAAACGTTCCTCCACCCGGTAGTGCGTCCGGGACTCCTTGCCCCCACTCACTACCGCCATGCGTTTGCGATCGACCGGGTGACGGCCAATTGGGGCATCAATAGAACCACCGGCCGTCAGCACACTGTTCACCACGGCCAAATACTCGCGTTTCACCTCGCGCGACTGCAATGCCTCAACCAACCGCTTGTGCGAAGCCAGGTTGCGGGCCACCACCATCAGTCCGCTGGTGCTCTTATCCAGCCGATGCACAATGCCGGCCCTGGGCAGAGCCGCCAACCGGGCATCATGATGCAACAGGGCATTCAGCAGTGTACCCGCCGGATTGCCGACCGCCGGATGTACCACCAGCCCTGCCGGCTTGTTGATTACCAGCAGATCTGCGTCTTCATGAACAATATCCAGCGTGATGGGCTCCGCCTCACTGGTGGTCTGCTCCTCGACGACCGCATTAATGCAGACCTTCTCGCCACCCACAACCTTTTCCCTCGCTTGTGGCAGTCGGCCATCAAGCAGCACCTGGCCGCCGCGGATCCATTGCTGCAGGCGGCTGCGAGAATATTCATTAACCAGCTCCGCCAGAACCTGGTCCAGACGCCGGCCCCGCATCTCCCCGGGGACGGTCAGTTCAATCTGTACTTGTTGCGGCATTATTTATTCAACTTTGGGTTATACTTTCGCCGCCTGCCGCTGCAGGCCTCTTGTTAGCCAACAATTTTGACACAATAAGCCCATGCGTTTGTCGAGTTTTTTACTGGCGGTAATCATCCTGTCCACCTCGGGTTGCTCCTGGTTCAAGGACGCGATCGACGAGACCTCGGGCTGGTCTGCCAATCAGCTGTATTCCGAGGCCAAGGAAAAACTCAACGAGAAGAACTACGAGAAGGCCATCGAGTATTTCGAAATCCTGCAGGCACGCTACCCCTTTGGGCGCTATGCACAACAGGCGGAACTGGAAATTGCCTATGCCTACTACAAGTATGAAGAACCCGACCTGGCAATCGCTGCTGCCGACCGCTTCATCAAGGTATACCCCCGCCACCCCAACGTTGACTATGCCTGGTATCTCAAGGGACTGATAAATTACAACCGCGGTAAATCGATCGTTGGGCGTTTCCTGCCCCAGGAACCGGCCGAGCGCGACACCTTTACCATGCGTGCCGCCTACGATGACTTCAGTCAGTTGATCAAACTCTATCCGAACAGCATCTATGCCATCGACTCAGCGCAGCGCATCATCCACCTGCGTAACAATATGGCGGAATACGAGATTCATGTGGCTGATTATTACATGCGACGCAAGGCCTATATTGCCGCCGCCAACCGCGGCGTATACGTTATTGAAAATTATCAGCGAACACCGGCAGTTCCTGATGCGCTGGTAATCATGACCCGTGCCTACCGCAAGCTGGGTGTTGATGATCTTGCCGATGATGCCCTGCGGGTACTGCGCCTCAACTACCCGGACAGGCCTGAGGTTGCCTGGCTGGAAGACCCGCGTGGTTATGAAAAGGCCCGGAAAGAGGCACAGTCATGGAAGTTCTGGTAAGCGATCGAGCTTGCCTAGCGGTTACCACAAGGCGAGCTTTTAAGGATTCGCCCACCCTATCGTTTTCCACCCCCTAGATAGCTGCTTGATACATGAGATCACGAAACAGCACAAACGAGCCTAGAAAACAGCTCATTATTTGTATTTAAATATTTGTTTTATATGCCATTTATATGCGCTAGATTTATATAACCTGACGTGATCGGATAACGCCGGTCACGCCCGAAGGCCCGTTGCGTAATCTTCACCCCTGGGGGTGCTTGGCGGCGCTTGTACTCATTGCGTTCAACCAGCTTCGCAACCCGTTTCACCACCGCAGCATCGAAGCCAGCGGCAATGATTTGCTCGATGCTTTCATCCCGCTCGATGTAACGCTCCAGCAGTGGATCGAGCACCTCGTAAGGCGGCAAACTATCCTCATCCTTTTGATTCGGAGCCAGCTCTGCCGACGGCGGGCGTTCCAGCACCCGCTGCGGAATAACTGCACCGAGACGGTTGCGGTATTCACACAGGCGGTAAACGAGGAGTTTCGGCACATCCTTGAGCGGCGCAAAACCGCCGGCCATATCACCATAGAGCGTGGCATAACCCACCGACATTTCACTCTTGTTTCCTGTCGTCAGCAGTATCTTGCCTTTCTTGTTCGAGATTGCCATCAGGATTACCCCACGGCAGCGCGCCTGTATATTCTCTTCTGTGGTATCCGCCTCCAGCCCGGCAAAGATATCGTGCAACACCTCAAGAAAGCTGCTGAAAGGTGCCTCGATTGGAATCACGTGGTATCCCACCGACAGTGCCTCTGCCTCGGCACGCGCATCTTCCAGACTCATGTCCGCGGTATAGCGTGACGGCATCATGACCGCCTCGACACGCTCGGCACCAATCGCATCCACCGCAAGTGCCAGCGTCAATGCGGAGTCAACCCCACCGGAGAGGCCAAGGACTACCCCGTCAAAGTGATTCTTGTTGATATAGTCACGCACACCCAGCACCAGCACCTCGTAAATGGCCGCCTCGGGTGCTTGCAGAGGAATGCAGACTCCTGGTAGCGGTACCACATCCGCATCCAGACGAAAGTCCACCGGGTACAAACCGGCTTCGCAGGCGGGTGCGTGCTGTGTCACCTCTCCCTCCCGACTGACTACAAAGGAACTGCCGTCGAATACCAGTTCATCCTGTCCACCGACCAGATTGACATACATGATTGGCAAACCGGCCTGCTGGCTACGCAGTGCAAGTAACTGTTCCCGTACCGCACGCTTGCCTGCATGAAACGGTGAGGCATTGATATTAACCAACAGCCGTGCTCCGGCAGCAGCGGCCTGGCGTGCCGGACCCGGCTCCCAAATATCCTCACAGACGGTAATCCCAACCGGCACATCCTTGATTTGTACGATGCATGCTTCAGTGCCAGGCCTGAAATAACGTTGCTCGTCGAACACGCTGTAGTTCGGAAGGTGCTGCTTCCGATAGGTCGTAATCCTGCCATCCTGAAATACGCCGGCGACATTGTAGAGCCCATCCTGGCACTGCAAGGGGTAACCGATAATCGCGGTAATGCCGCTGATGTCCTGGCGCAACCGTTCAACCGCCGCATCCACGTGCTCGATGAAATGCGGCCGAAACAGCAAGTCTTCCGGCGGGTAACCCGTCAGCGCAAGCTCCGGGAAAACAACGGCATCCGCATCCATTTCATCACGTGCGCGCTTGCAGGCCGCCAGTATTTGACGTGCATTGGAATGGACATCTCCAACCAGGTAATTCTGTTGCGCCATTACAATGCGCAGATCGGCGTTGTTTCTGGAAGTCATGTGCTCACTTCACGACATGGGCAAGCCAGCATGGACACCTTGCCGGGATTACCACGCCTTTGTCGATACCGCGACTCAAGGCTTCATCACGGACAGCATACCCGAGCCAATCTCTGCCGGCGAATGCACTACCTTCACCCCGGCAGACTCCAGGGCATGGATCTTTGCCTCAGCCGTACCCTGGCTGCCGCTGATAATGGCGCCGGCGTGGCCCATGCGCTTGCCGGGCGGTGCCGTCACACCCGCGATGTAGGCAACCACCGGCTTACTGACATGTTGCTTGATAAAGACGGCCGCCTGTTCTTCATCATTACCGCCGATTTCGCCAATCATGACAATGCCATGGGTATCGCTGTCTGCCTCAAAGAGCTGCAGGCATTCAATAAACCCGATGCCATGAATCGGATCGCCGCCCATACCAATACAAGTACTTTGGCCGAGCCCGCAGCGACTGGTCTGGAACACAGCCTCATAGGTCAAGGTACCGGAACGTGAAACGATACCGATATGCCCGGGCGTATGCATGGGTCCAGGCATGATACCAATCTTACAGGCACCGGGTGTGATGATGCCGGGACAGTTCGGACCGATCAGCAACGACCCGCTATCACGCAACACCGCCTTGACGCGCAGCATATCGAACACCGGTATACCTTCGGTGATACAGACGATCAATCGAATACCGGCAGCCGCCGCCTCGAGTATGGCATCGGCGGCAAAGGCGGCCGGCACATAGATCATGGTTGCCTCCGCAGCGGTGCTTATGACCGCCTCGGCAACCGTATTGAATACCGGCAGGTCGAGGTGCATCTGACCGCCCTTTCCCGGGGTTACACCACCCACCAGGCGCGTGCCATAGTCCAGTGCCTGGCGTGAATGAAAGGTCCCCTGCGCACCGGTAAACCCCTGGCAGATCACGCGTGTCCCGGCATCAATCAGAACACTCATTAGCCGCCACCCTCCTGCAAGGATGACACAACCTTTTCTGCCGCCTCGGTAAGATCGCTGGCGGTCAATACAGCGAGACTGGATTGTTCGATCAGCGCCAGCCCGGCTTCCGCGTTGGTCCCTTCCAGACGAACCACCACCGGCACCGCGACATCCACCTCACTGATGGCCTGCAATATGCCTTCGGCAATCAGATCGCAGCGCACAATACCACCGAATATATTGACCAGTATTGCCTCTACCTGGGGGTCCGACAGGATCAGCTTGAAGGCTTCAGCCACCTTTTCAGCGGTAGCTGCACCACCGACATCAAGAAAATTGGCGGGCATGCCGCCATGCAACTTGATCAGGTCCATGGTCGCCATGGCAAGGCCGGCACCGTTTACCATACAGGCGATGTTGCCATGCAAGCGGATGTAGTTCAGTCCATGCTGCTGCGCAGCATTCTCACGCACGTCTTCCTGGCGGATATCACGCATCCCGGCGAGCTGTGGATGACGGAACAGGGCATTGTCATCGAGGTCTACCTTGGCATCCAGTGCTATCAGCTCACCAGACTCGGTGACCACCAGTGGATTGATCTCCAGCAGGCTGGCATCACACTCCAGCATCAGGCGATAGGCAGCGGTTAGCAATTTAGAGAAGGCATTGATCTGCTTGCCCTCTAGTCCTAGGGCAAAGGCCAGGTTACGGCACTGATAAGCCTGCAAACCAACCACCGGGTTGACGATCTCCCTGAGTATCGCACCGGGATTGCTGGCCGCGATTTCCTCGATGTCCATCCCACCGGCAGCAGATGCGATCAAGGCAACCCGTTCCTGTGCACGATCGACCAGCATGCCGA
>JAJDNX010000042.1 GCA_022340485.1 Gammaproteobacteria bacterium
TTTTTCTGTGTGCTTCCGTGACTAAAAAAATCTTTTCTTCAGACGGAATCAGGGTCAGGGCAGGGCGCCACTCCTGGTGAGTAACTGGTAGAGGGCAGCCGCAATGCGCTGGTAACCCTCGGCATTGGGGTGAATCTGGTCGGATTTCAGCGCATTGTCAGATTCCACGTCCGGCAGTATTTTATCTTCATAGACAAGATTATATTTCTCTGCAATCTGGTTGTAGAACTCTGCAGTATCCAGAAACAGCAAGCCGGGTTTTGGTACACCAATCAGCAGAACCGGGATGTTGCGCTGTCTTGCTGTTTCAATCATGGCCTCTAGATTTGAGCGGGTGATGGTGCTATTGATGCGGCGCAGCAGGTCATTACCCCCATGGCAAAGCAACAGCAGTTGCGGGCGATAATGGTCTAGCAGCTCGGGCAGCCGCTCCCGGCCCTGTGCGGATACTTCACCCGGTATGCCAGCATTGATCACGGTATGCCCGCTCAGTTGTGACAACACAGCCGGGTAACTCTGGTTTTCGCTGGCTCCGGTCCCGTAGGTCAGGCTGTCTCCGAAGGCGAGAATGACGGTGTTCTCTGCTAGCCGCGGGATGCGTGGCGTGTTATCGGTACAGGCACAGAGCCATGCGATACAGGCCAGCAGCAGGACACTGTTTGCGCTGTGGGTGTGTGCGGATCGCAGCATGATAGGTCGCCCGGAATACAGCCGGTCAGTCACGGCTCTACTAGGAGTGCCACCATAAGGATATGAACGGAATATAGGTGACCAGCGCCAGCCAGCCAATCATCAGTGCCAGGAAGGGAACGGTGGCGCGGAACAGCGACAGGATCGGGCGCCCGAAACGTTGGCTGGCGATAAACAGGTTGATACCGACTGGGGGGGTGCTGTAGCCGATCTCGAGATTGGCAAGGAAAATGATGCCAAGGTGTACCGGATGGATGCCATAACTCTCGGCAATTGGCAGGATCAACGGGACCACCACGACGATGGCCGAGAAGATATCCATCATGCAGCCAACGACCAGCAGGAACACATTCAGCAACAGCAGGAACTTCAGCTGTGAATCGACATTGGTACTCATCCAGCCGAGTATCTTCATGGGTACCTGGGCATCAATTAGCAGGTTTGTCAGTCCCATGGCAACACTCAATATGATCATGATGCTGCCAACCAGAATGGCGGTATCCCTGAGCAATCCCGGCAGGTGCTTGAACAGGTGAATCTCGCGGTGAACGACACTTTCCAGCAATAACACGTAGACTGCAGTGCAGGCAGAGGCCTCGCTGATGGTGACATAACCACCGAAGATGCCTGCGAGTATGCCAACAGGCAGTAACAGGTCCCAAATGCCCTCACTGGCCGCCTTGCCCAACATTGCAAACGAAAAGCGGTGCTGGGGGACATCTGCCTTGCGACCTATGTACATCGCGTACAGACCAAGCATCACCATGAGCAACACGCCCGGTGCAATGCCAGCAAGGAACATCTCGTCAATGCTGACCCCCGCAACAATGCCATACAGCAGGATGGCAAGACTTGGTGCGAACAGCAGGCCCAGTGAACCGGAAGTCGTGAGCAGGCCAAGCGTAAAGCGCTCCCTGTATCCGGCATGCAGGAGCATGGGAAACATCAGTCCCCCCAGCGCGAGAATAGTGACGCCAGAAGCACCGGAGAATGCCGTGAAGAAGGCGCATGAAGCAATTGCAACGCCCGCCATGCCGCCGGGCAACCAGCCGACAGTGGCATTAAACAGCTGGATCATGCGATGTGGCGCGCCACCCGCAGCAAGTACCACGCCGGCGAAAGTGAACAGGGGGATTGCCGCGAGGTAGGGTGAGGACGCCAGCCGGTTGAGTTCAACCGCGAGCAGTGCCGGGTCCAGCCCGGCATTGTAGGTGGCCAGCAAGCTGCCACCGGCGAGCGCCACGAACAGGGGCAGGCCGAGCAGAGCCAGCAGTACCAGCAATCCGATCAGCACAAATGTCATGAATCGTTCACGGGTTCCCGGTGTTGTACGAATAATCCGCCAAGCAGGAAGTGCAGTGACAGCAGGGAAAAACCGAAGGGGGTAATGAGCGCCAGTATCGATGACCAGCGTTCATGGTCGGCAACATAGTTCCAGTCATCGTACCAGAATCGCATGGCAGCCCAGGTCATCGCACCGCACAGTACCGCCGAAATCAGATACAACGGCGGCTGCAGCCTTTTAATACGGCGCGGTTCCATGAGCGCTGCAACGATATCGATGCGGATGTGTTTATGCCGCTCTACCGCCAGTGCTGCACCAAAGAAGGCTACATACAACACCATGTAGCGTGACAGGATGTCGGCGTGAGGAATGCCGGAAGCGAAGAAATTACGTGCCAGCACCTGTCCGAACACCAGTGACAGCAACACCAGCAGGGATGCACCTGCCATGAAGGTTTCCATGCGCATCAACGCATGGCGGAAGCTTGTTACCCAGTGTGGCTCATTCGGCAACATTGACGGGGGCTTGCATTTTCCCGGCGCGATACTCTTGCAGCCAGTGGTTGACCTTATCGATGACAGCCTTTGGTATGTAGCCAGTAGACATCAGGTATTCACCGGCACGGATCCGGATATTCTCCACCTCGCCACTTTCCAGGTCTTCATCACCCTTAACCAGCTGCATGCCTCTCTGCTGCAGTATCTCCAGTGCTTCAATATTGTCATGGCGGGTAGCGGCGATCAGTCGCTCGCCAGTTGCTTCACCGGTTCTCTTCAAAAGCTTCTGCAGGTCTTGTGGCAGATCCTGGTAAAAACGCCGCGAGACAACCAGCGAGCCGATGCCATTGGCCATCGGAACATCGGTGATATACCGTGTTTTAGTGAACCATTGCATGGCAATTGCGCCAAGCGGGGGGGCATACACGGTATCTATCAGGCCGGTCGAGAGGCTGGTATAGACATCAATGATGGACAGTGGTATCGGAGACAAGCCGCTGGCGTCGAAAAATGCCGTGCCCATCGGGTCACCCTGCCAGTTCCAGATGCGTCGATGCTGCAGGTCACCCAGGGATTGAATCGGTTGTTGTGAAAAGAAGTAGACAAAACCGACTTCCATCCAGCCGATCAGCTCATAGCCGTTGTCACGGTAACCCTGCTCGATGTCGGGCATGAACTGTTTGCGAACGTAGTCAATTTCCTCGATGTTGTGAAACAGGAATGGCAGTTCCAGCACGCGAGTTGGCGAATAGATCTGCCCGATACCATAGCCGGTGAAGGCACCGCCCTGTAACTGCCCGAAGCGTATCTTTTTCAGTACCTCGGGTTCATCACCCTGAACGCCGCCGGGATAGATCTTGAACAGCAGTCTTCCCTGGCTTTCTCTTCTGACCTCGTCAGCCCAGTCCTGCAACATATTGACCCACGTGGTGCCGGCCGGTGCCAGTGTGGCGAACTTGAGGGTATAGATCTTTTTGGCCTGCAGCGGGCTACTTGCCAGTATGAATGCGCTCAGCAACAAGGCGCTGAATAGTTTGCCAGGGCCAGGGCTGCCTGCGTTATTCAAAACCAGTCCTCTTCGCTTTCCAGCAGCAGGGCTGCCTTGTACTTGCTGATGCCGTTGATCAGCGCCATCTGCGGATAGAGGTCATCGGGCGCCTCCAGGATGCCGACCAGTCTCTGGTGGAAGGCTTGCTGGTCCAGCTGCTGCCGGTCGAGGAATTCTGCATGCAGCAGGTCGACCAGTAGCAACTTGTTGTCATTGATCTCTGCGGCGCGCTGGAAGTGCTGTTCTGCAAGTGCAAAATCGCCGCCCAGCATGGGAGCACGACCACCATAATAAACACCGAAGAACAGGTGGGCAGCCGCGTAATAATAGGTTTCATCCAGCTCAATGACACGCTGCATGAGAATCGCCACATTGCTGAGGCCG
Organism: Gammaproteobacteria bacterium; assembly: GCA_022340485.1. Taxonomy (GTDB): domain Bacteria; phylum Pseudomonadota; class Gammaproteobacteria; order UBA9214; family UBA9214; genus UBA9214. The sequence continues at coordinate 3,905 of JAJDNX010000042.1, forward strand.
GCGATGCCGGATACGCTGTCCCGGTTCATGTCGACCCATTTCCCCAGGCAGGAGGCGCTCCAGAAGAGTACCGGTACATCCTCCTTTGCGGCACCGGCTACCGCGGTGCGCAGACCATCCGGGGTGGCCGTTTCCGGATCGATCTCGAATCCGCGCAGCGTCAATGCCCGTTTTGAGTAGTCATAGCAGCGACGGTACAGTGCCCCGGCGCGAGCCCGGTCTTCCGTTTCGATGAAGCCGTAACTGTAGCCGTAAAAACCTTGCGCGGCATACAACAGCAATTCCAGGTTGTCAGGATCTTCCAGCAGCATGCCTTCCATCAATTTCAGGTTGGCTGGCATGGCGACACGGGCGAGTTGCAGGTCCGATTCCCTGTTCATGGCCTCAATGCCACTGTCCATAATGCTTTGCGAGCCACGCACCACCATCTTGCCGGTCGAACAGGCCGTCATGAACAGTACCACGCCAATTAAACAGGCACTGCGCAACAGGGACAGCGTCGAGTGAGAGAGTTGGCGTATGTCCATTGTTATTATTCCTGAGTGAGTGTTTCGGAATTTACTGATTCAGCCTAATAGCTGTATTAGTATTTTCTCATAGATAACAGTCAGTTTATCAAGTTCTGAGGCATTTACACATTCATTTATTTGGTGAATTGTAGCATTCACCGGGCCCAATTCGACAACCTGGGCGCCAGTGGGTGCTATGAAACGTCCGTCCGAGGTGCCGCCACTGGTTGACAGCAGGGTCTCTATACCGACGGTTGACTGGATGGCCGCGCGCGCGGCATTCACCAGTTCACCGGCCGTGGTCAAAAAAGGCGCGCCGGAGAGTTTCCAGGTGATCTCATAGTCGAGCCCGTGTCGGGTCAGGATCTCCTCCATTCGGGAACGAATCGAGTCGGCCGTCGATGCCGTCGAGAAACGCAGGTTGAACATGATTTTCAATACGCCGGGGATGACATTCTCGGTACCACTGCCTGCCTCGATATTGGATATCTGGAAGGTGGTCGGTGGGAAGAATTCATTGCCGGCGTCCCATTCCACTGTGACCAGCTCAGCCAGTGCCGGTGCTGCCCGGTGAATCGGATTATCTGCCAGCTGTGGGTAGGCGACGTGACCTTGCTTGCCACGAATTTCCAGCAAGCCATTCAGTGAACCGCGACGCCCGTTCTTGATGGTGTCGCCGATTGTCTGCCTGCATGAGGGTTCTCCAACCAGGCACCAGTCGATCTGCTCATTGCGCGACTGCAATATCTCCATGACCTTCACGGTACCGTTTACCGACGGGCCTTCCTCGTCGCTGGTAATCAGGAAGGCGATTGATCCCCTGTGAGTGGCATGCCCGGCAATGAAGCGCTCACAGGCAGTGACCATCGCGGCAATGCTGCCTTTCATATCGGCGGCGCCGCGTCCGTACAAATAGCCGTCCCTGACGGCTGCTTCAAAGGGTGCGCTGGTCCATTCGTGCAGCGGCCCGGGGGGTACCACATCGGTATGTCCGGCAAAGACAAACAGCGGTTTGCTGTTGCCGCGCCGTGCCCACAGGTTGTCGACCTCGCCGAAACGCAGGTGCTCGATGGCAAAGCCGAGTGGCTGCAATCGTGCCGCCAGCAGTCGCTGGCAGCCGTGGTCATCCGGTGTCACAGAAGGTCTTTCGATCAGTGTCCTGGTAAGTTCGAGAGTCGGACTCATGTGGATGCATCCGGGTGAAAGATTGCGGCATAGCGTTCATCGCTGAACCCGAGGTGCAAGTGGTTGTTATGCTCGAGTACAGGTCGTTTGATGATCGCGGGGTGTTCCAGCATGAGGCGTAATGCAACCTTGCGGTCAACCTGCTCGCGTGTTTCGGCCGGTAACTGGCGCCAGCTGGAGCTGCGGCGATTCAGCAGCGATTCCCAGTCAAGCACCTGCATCCAGGTACTTAGCATGGCCTTGCTGATCCCGTCCGTGCGTACATCGTGAAAGCGGTAGTCGATGCTGTTTGCCTGCAGCCAGCGGCGCGCCTTTCTGATCGTGTCACAGTTACTGATGCCATAGAGGGTGGTCATGGCTGCATCACATATTACTACCGGTTCTATACGTTAAAAAAATTGCCACGGATCCATGAGCAACACGAAAAGCAAATTCCCTGGCAGAAATCATTCCACGCCTTACTTGGATTCCGTGGCTAGTTAACAACCGGGGCGAGGTTAAACCAGGCCCGGCAACCCTCGTTCACAGGTTTAAAAACGGCTAGATGTCGCGCAACAGTTCGTTGATGCCGACCTTTGCGCGTGTTTTGTCATCCACACGTTTCACGATCACGGCGCAATACAGGCTGCAGCTGCCGTCGCTCGAGGGCAGGTTGCCAGAGACTACCACGGAACCGGCCGGTACGCGGCCATAGATGATCTCGCCGCTGCTGCGATCGAAGATGCGGGTACTCTGGCCGATGTACACACCCATTGAGATTACCGAGCCCTGTTCAACAATGACACCTTCCACGACTTCCGAGCGCGCACCAATAAAGCAATTGTCTTCAATGATGGTCGGACTGGCCTGCACGGGTTCAAGGACGCCGCCGATGCCAACGCCACCCGAGAGGTGTACGTTCTTGCCAATCTGTGCACAGGATCCAACGGTGGCCCAGGTGTCTACCATGGTGCCGCTGTCGACATAGGCACCGATGTTTACGTAGGAGGGCATCAATACCACACCGGATGCAATGTAGGCGCCCTTGCGCGCGGTTGCCGGCGGTACCACCCTGACACCGCCTTCACGAAATTCGCGCGAGTTGGTATCGGCATACTTGGAAGGCACCTTGTCGTAGTAATTGGTGAATCCACCCTTGATAAAGGCATTATCCTCGATGCGAAACGAGAGTAACACGGCCTTTTTCAACCAGTCATTGACTACCCACTTGCCGTCTTTCTTTTCGGCAACCCGTGCTACGCCCCGGTCCAGCATGTCGATAGCTTCCAGCGTGGCCTCCTTGACATGGGTATCGACACTGCGCGGGGTTATCTCTGCACGACGTTCAAAGGCGGCTTCTATTATAGATTGCATGTCACTCATGTGAGCTTGTCTCCAGGTACAGTAAAAAACGGGTCATGGCAGGCAATAATAACTGCCTAGCGGCTGACAATATACGACTTAATGCGCGCTGCCGCCTCCACACAGTCCTCAATCGGTGCCACCAGCGCCATGCGCACAAAATTCTCACCGGGGTTACTGCCAGCAGCCATACGCGACAGGAAGCTGCCCGGCAGCACCATGACATTCTGCTGTGCACGCAGCTCCCTCGCAAAGTCGGTATCAGCGACCGGTGTGCGTGCCCACAGGTAGAAACCGGCATCCGGTTGCTGCACGTCCATCAGTGGCGCCAGCAGCCCCAGGACGGCATTGAATTTTGCGGTATACAGGGCACGATTCATGGCAACATGCGCTTCATCCTGCCACGCCCTGATACTGGCATACTGGCTGGCCGGAGGCATGGCACAACCATGGTAGGTACGGTAACGCAGGAAGTTTTTCAGGATGGCGGCATCACCGGCAACAAAGCCCGAGCGCAGGCCAGGTGCATTGGAGCGTTTCGAGAGACTGTGAAAGACCACGCAGCGACGAAAGTCAGTACGGCCAAGTTCTGCGGCGGCCTGTAACAGCCCGACTGGGGGGGAGTCACCCTCCCGGTAGATCTCCGAGTAGCACTCGTCCGAGGCAATGACAAAGTCATGCCTGTCAGCCAGGTCGATCAACTGTTGCAATGCCGTTATTGGCATGACGGCCCCCGTCGGGTTGCCCGGTGTACAGATGTAGACCAGCTGGCAGCGTTTCCAGATGGCCTCGGGTACTGCATGAATATCGGGGAGCAAGTTGGTCTCCCGGCTGGCATTCATGAACCAGGGATGCGCACCTGCAAGCAGCGCCGCACCTTCGTAGATCTGGTAGAAGGGGTTTGGCATCAGTACCAGGGCATCACTGAGCGGGTTGACAATGCACTGTGCGAAAGCAAACAGCGCTTCGCGCGTGCCGTTCACCGGTAACACCTGCCGCTCCGGATCCACCGAGTTTTCGGGTAATTCAAAGCGCTGTACCAACCAGTCGGCGATGGCGCTGCGCAGTTCTGGCATCCCACGGGTAACGGGATAACGTGACAGGCCATGCAAATGGGTAATCACCTCCTCGATGATAAACCCCGGTGTTGCATGCTGTGGCTCGCCGATGGACAGGGAGATCGGTTGCAGCGCAGCGGGTGGTGTCAGGCCCTCGAACAGTTTTGCCAGTCGCTCGAACGGGTAGGGTTGCAGTTGTGATAGATTCGGATTCATTCGTTATTTTGTGGACTGTGATTGGTCACTGCCGGTTGTTTATTACATAGCCACGGAGTCCATGGAAGAACAAGGCAATGTGTGGGTCATGCGCTTATTCTTCCATGTCTTTTGGCGGGTTCCATGGCTACAATGATTTGTCTTTATAGGCAGTCAACAGAATTGACCGACCTTCACTGAGAGTGTGGTGAAAGTATAAGGGATGCCATGAATACGTCCAAACAGGATAATCGCCTGCTGCCGGTCCTCAGTCTGCTGTTTACTGCAACCCTGTGGGGTGTCGTCTGGTACCCGTTGAGGCTGCTTGAAGGGCAGGGACTGGCTGGTCTGTGGAGTGCGCTCATCAGCTATGGCGCAATCCTGTGCGTGTTTTCATGGGTGCTGGTGCGTGAACGTGAAACGCTGGCTGTGAACAAGTGGCCGCTTCTGCTGATGGGGCTGTCTGCAGGCTGGTGTAATGTTGCCTTCTTCATGGCGGTGCTGGACGGTCATGTCGTGCGGGTGCTGCTGTTGTTCTATCTGTCACCATTCTGGGCAGTCTGTCTTGGCTGGCTGTTGCTTGGCGAGCGACTGGATACCAAATCCATGCTGGTGTTTGCCATCGCGGTAACGGGTGCGGTTATCATGCTCTGGAATGAGACTATCGGTATACCCTGGCCACGCGATCATGCCGACTGGTTGGCCGTTTCGTCCGGTTTTGCCTTTGCCCTGAGTAATGTATTTGTGCGCCAGACACAAAATATCGGTGTACTGCTGAAGTCCACCGCCAGCTGGGCGGGTGTGGTCGTGGTCGCCATTGTCTGGATTGTGCTGAGCCAGAGCGGTTTTCCTGCAGTACGGTTTACTGTGGTGCTTGCTGCGGCAACGCTGGGCCTGTGCGGCTTTCTGGTCATGTCCTTGACCGTGCTTTATGGCGTGGCACGCATGCCGATTCACCGCTCAGCCATTATCCTGCTGTTTGAGCTGGTGGTGGGTGCTGTTTCATCACTGTTACTGACGGATGAGGTGGTGCTCTACAGGGAATGGGTCGGCGGCTTCCTGATCGTGACGGCTGCCTACATGGCGGCACGCATTCATGCCGGTGATGAAGATGGCTAACATCACGACGATTCATCACGTCAGTTTGCTGGTCAGTAATACCGGGCGTGCCCTGAGATTCTATCGCGACCTGCTGGGTCTTGAGGTCGATGAGACACGGCCGGCCATGAATTATCCAGGTGCCTGGTTACGTGTCGGCACAGCACAGATTCACCTGCTGGAACTCCCCGACGCATTGCGGGGTACGAAATTGCCGGAGCATGGGGGTCGTGATCGGCACATAGCGCTGGAGGTCATGGACCTGGACGGGGTGGCAGCAGAGCTGGAAGCCGCGGGGGTCGCCTGCACAATCAGCCGTTCAGGACGCCGTGCACTGTTCTGCCGGGATCCGGACGGCAATGCAATCGAGCTGGTCGAGCGGGCAAAGATCTGCTGACAGCTGCCTGGCATCGACGCCTCGGGGTGATTACGTGCCGGGTAGCATGATGCGACTTGCTGCAATCCCGGGATTGGCCACTTGGCCGTGTTAACATGGCTTTATTGCAAGAGCACAACCTGGGCAAGAGGGTGATCCTTGACTGCAAGTATTCTATGCGCATGAGTTACCGGCAGTTGCGAGCTTTTGGCAAAGGGCTTGTGTTACTGGCACTGCTGTTGCGGCTGGTGAGTGCCGGCGCACAGACGGTTGCCGGAACCCCGTCATCCGTCTCACTCATTGAACTGCCGCTGCGACTGTCTCTCGAGCCCCTGATCCAGGCGGCTGACAAGACCCTCCCGTACCAGGCGGGTAACTGGCGCAGCTGGAAGGACTGGCATGGTATCAAGTCACAATACCGTGCCTGGCGTGGCCCACTCAGTGTGACTGCCATGGACAATGTGCTCCTGGTCCAGGCGCATATCCGTTACTGGATCAGGGCAGAAAAAAAAATACTGGGTGCGGTCAAGCTCAAAGGCAGTTGCGGCGTCAATGAAGCCCCGCGACAGGCATTGATTGGCATGCAGGTCCTGCTGGAGTGGGGGCCGGACTGGACCCTGAGACCATCGTTCCGCATCCTGCCCACCCGCTTTCTCGATCGCTGCGAAATGACCGTGGCGAAACTCGATGTCACCTCCCTGGTGGAGAAGGAATTCCGCAAGCAGATGCAGGCCAGTCTGAGGGACGCACTGCAGACGCTTGCTCCCGGCATGAGGGCCATGCAGCATCAGGCACAATACAGCTGGTCGCTATTGCAGGAGCCGGTCGCGCTTGGGGAGGACAACTGGCTGTTGCTCAGGCCGGGGAGTGTTGCACTGTCCCGAATAGCTGGCCGGGATCAACACCTCGATGCACGGCTGGCAATGAGCTTGCAGCCAGTGCTGCTAACCGGGCCAGAACCTGACAGCGAGTCGCTGCCGTTGCCGCCACTGGGGCAGTACCTTCCACGCTCTTCCGGGTTGAATCTGCATCTGGGTGTGAAACTGGATTTCACGGCGCTTAACCAGCGGCTTTCCGACATCCTCGCCGGCAAGTCTTTTTTCATACAGGACCGCGAGACCGGTATCAAGACGCTCAATCTGGGCGGTAGTGGACAAGCGGTCAGCGCACAGATGGAACTGACGGGTGAACTGGCCGGCAAGGCGGAATTGCAGGCAAAGCTGGCTTACAATGGACAGCTGCAAAGGCTTGAAGTACAGGACCTGACGTTTCGCTATGATGCGCAGGAGGAAACCTTGAATTTGCTGGCCGATGCATTCCACGAGTATCTCCGCGAGGCGCTGGAAAATGCTGCCAACCAGGCGTTGACCCAGCACCTCAACCTGCTGCAAGAACGCCTCGTGGCGGTATTGAGAAAAATCACACCAGCGGGTATGTCGCTCGACATGTCCACCTTGCAGTTGGCCAGTGTGCACCTGCATATCGAGCCGGAGGCGGTCATGCTGGATGGAACCGCCAGCGGGAACATCCGGTTGCTGTTACCCTGAGCAAGGCGCGTACAGTCTGGTCCTGCCATTCAGTTGTCATCAACAACGGCTGTGACTGGTGAGTTGTCCAGATTATGTTGCACGCAGGGCCCTGCGTGTCCGGCGACTACCCAGGGCCTCACCGGACGGGCACCCAGTAGCTGGACAACTTGCAACCGCCTAGCAGTCACCATTGCCCGAGTGCATGTAGTTCCCGGCGCTGGTGCTCAGGGCCCGGCCCGGTCGATTTCAATCACGGTAGGCTTATCCAGCTGTGCTGTGAGCTTGATTTGCATGTTCTCTGCCGCGCAAAGACTGATTGACGGTGCGTGCTTGCCCTGAAAAAAGAGTTCATTCTCCTTCTGGATGAAATCAATCTCGGTATCCGTTCTGTCAGGATCATGATGGAACATGGCCAGGCAGCGAACCTCCGCATCTACCGCAAGTTGCCGCACCTGTGACACCAGTGAATGTCCCCAGCCATGTTTGTGCGGCATGTCGGCTTCCAGGTACTGTGCGTCGTGTATCAGGACATCAACACCATGGCAAAACGCTACCCATTGATCGTAGGTAGTAGCCACCTTATCCGGTGGCTCAAGTTCATTGTCCGTGATATAGGCACAGGATGTTCCGTCTTCCTCGATGCGGTAACCGAAGCCACCCCCCGGGTGATTAATGGGGATCCGTCTGACACTAATGTTCTGCCGGGCAAGCTCGGTCTCGACGTTTGCCGTGATACATTCTGACTGAGACGGTAATTCCGTTGCTTTTACCGGAAAGTTGGCGCCGTCAATCTGGTCAAACAGTGAGCAGATCTGTTCGTGACCTTTTGTGGCACCTGTATAAACACGGATTTTCCTGTCGGGCTGGTAGATGGGCAAAAAGAACGGGTAGCCCTGGATGTGATCCCAGTGCCCATGTGACAGCAGTAAATTGATGGTGTTGTTTTTTTCTACCAGGCGTTTGCCGAGCTTGCGGATGCCGGTACCGGCATCCAGCACCAGATCCTGGCCACTGGCGGTTTCAATGTGTATACAGGAAGTATTGCCACCGTAGCGATAGGTATCATACCCCGGTGAGGGGATCGAACCCCGCACCCCGAAAAATGTTATTTTCATTATCAATCATCCCCTTAGTGATTGACTGTTTGAGCCATTATGAGGAGTAGGAATGGTTTATACAACTACAGAGGGGCCTTCTCTCTGTGGATTCTGTTGTGCTTCGCTGGCCATGCAGTGCGGCATTGAGTCATTTCCAGTGAAAACCGGACAGTGGCCCTTCGTGCGTTGACTGCACCTGGCTATGGGGCGAAGCCGGTCAAGCGGGGAGGATCCGTGCCTCTTTAACCCGGTCCTGTAGGCTGTGACGACTCCAGCAGGGCTGGCCCGGTGTCAGGGATGGTTGTTGGCCGGGTTGTCTTCCTCGTCCAGGTATTTGCGGATCGCCTTTTCGAGACAGGCGATTTTCGAGGCATCGGTCAGTGGCTGGTTATGCTGATCGGTGATGTAATACACATCTTCCGCACGTGAACCCAGGGTCACGATTTTTGCATTCAGCAGCCTGATTTTGCAATCCGCAAATGCACGCCCGATACGGGAAAGCAGGCCAGGGCGGTCGGCGGTGATGAGTTCCATTACCGTGCGCCGGTCATAGGAGTCCAGCTTGAAGTCCAGGTGTGTCTTGATGGGAAAATGCTTGTAATGACGCGGTATCCGGCGGGATATATTCCAGGTGGTGTGCCCCTCCGCATTGATCTCCGACAGCAGGGTATTCCTGATTTCCTGGAGGCGCCGGTCGCCGCTTATGGGAAAGCCCGACTCCTCCAGTACATGAAAGGTGTCTACGGTCCTGTTGTCCTGTGTCGTAATGATACCGGCATCTACCACGTTCAGTCCGAGCCGGTCGAGTACCGCGGTGATGCGGCTGAACTGGTCATCCTCGGTGGCGGTGACGATAAAGATTTCGGTGCCGCCATGTTCCGTGACCGGCTGTACATCGACCAGGGTGTTGCTTTCCGCATTATCCAGCAGCAGGTGGGTATGGTGTGCAACCTGTTCAGGTGCATGACGCAGAAAATAGTCATCGCCGAGGTCACCCCAGAGATCGGTGATGGCCGACGTCAGTTCACCCAGTAACTTCACTGCCTCCTGCTGTACCTGCTGGATGTGCTCGGTGCGCTTCATGGGGTCCTGCAGGCCACGCTGCAGGGCGCGTCGCGTGTTGTAGTAAAGCTGCTTCAGCAGGGCGTCCTTCCAGGTATTCCACAGCTCCGGGTTGGTGGCGCGGATATCCGCCACCGTCAACAGGTATAGGTAGTCCAGGTGCACTGTATCCCGCATGATTTTCGCAAAGCGGTTGACGACGACCGGGTCACTGATGTCTTCACGTTGCGAGGTAGAGGACATCAGCAAGTGGCTTTCAACCAGCCAGGTCACCAGGTCCGTATCGTAATCACTGAGATCATGCTGTTTGCAGAAATTACGTGCATCCACACTGCCCAGGTCCGAGTGGTCGCCACCACGACCCTTGGCGATGTCATGAAACAGGCCGGCGAGGTACAGCAGTTCCGGTTTGGGTAGGGTGGCAATGATGTGACTGCAGAGCGGGAACTCGAGTGCATATTTATGCACGGTAAAGCGTCGCAGGTTGCGCACCATCTTGAGGATGTGTTCGTCGACGGTGTAGATATGGAACAGGTCATACTGCATCAGCCCGACAATATTTTCGAACACCGGCAGATAGGCCGCGAGAATGCCGTAGGTATTCATGCGGCGCAGTTCATGGGTGAGCCCCCGCGGTTGCCGGATGATCTCCATGAAGAGGCTGCGCGAGCGGATATCCCTGCGAAAATCATCATCGATGAGGTGACGGTTTTCGCGTATGGCGCGAATGGTGCCGGCACGTACACCCTTCAGTTCCGGATGCTGTTCCAGTAGCAGAAAGATCTCCAGCAGTGCGTATGGCTGGTAGCGAAAGACCCGTTCATCAATGACCTCGATGTACCCCTGGCGACTCTGGAAGCGGTTGTTGATGACAACCGGTTCACCGGGTCCTTCCGGGTGCAGGATGTTTTCCTGGAAGAGTTGCAGCAGCATTTCATTGAGGCGGCTCAGTTCCATGATGGTGCGGTAGTACTGCTTCATGAAGGCCTCGACGCCCAGCCGGTTGTCGTCGTCGTGATAGCCAAAGCGTTCCGCCAGGGTGCGCTGGTAATCGAACAGCAGGCGGTCTTCACTGCGGCCGGTAAGCGTATGCAGTGCAAAGCGTATGTTCCATAACAGGTCGCGGTCCCTGATCAGGGTTTGATATTCCTCCCGGGTCAGGAAATCTCGCTCCACCAGTTCATCAAGCGAGGCTGTGCCAAAATGCCGGTTGGCGACCCAGGCAATCATCTGGATATCACGCAGCCCCCCGGGACCCTCCTTGATGTTTGGTTCCAGGTTGTAGGCAGTGTTGTGAAACTTTCTGTAACGTGCGCGCTGTTCTTCGCACTTTGCATTGAAGAAATCACGACTGTTCCAGATCTCGGAGACCCCGGTGCGTTGCTGCATGCGCTGGAACAGCCTGGTGGAGCCAGCCAGCCAGCGTGCCTCCATGAGGTTGGTGACCACGGTGATATCAGCCAGCGACTGTTCAACGCAGTCATTGATGCTGCGGACACTGTGCCCGACTTCGAGCCCTATATCCCAGAGAAAGGTCAGCAGCGCTGTGATCTTCCGGTCGTACAGATTGCCGGCTTCGTCGGGGAGCAGAATCAGCAGATCGATATCCGATCCGGGCATCAATTCGCTGCGACCATAGCCGCCTACAGCAACCAGTGCCAGGTCATCCTCTGCGGTTTCCATGAGGTGCGACCAGGTGCGCCGCAGCAGCTGGTCGACCAGCCATGAACGGGCACGGATCAGCACCGGCACACTGATTCCCTGGGTAAATTTCTCAGCGAGCTGTTTGTTGGCGTGTTTCAGGCAATCCTTGTACAGCGTCAGGGGCGCATTGTCGCTGGCAAGGGACTCGTCAAGGCAATGCATCCTGAACCAGGATTCAAAGGTTGCCTCGTCCATGATGATCGCAGCAGTGGCCAGGGGAGTTGTGCTTGCGTGCATGTCAGATGTCGTCTCCCGGCAAGCAGGTCAGTACCTCGTGGCCGGAGTCCGTAACCAGAATGGTGTGTTCCCATTGTGCCGATAGACTATGGTCCTTGGTGACAACGGTCCAGCCGTCCGGTAGCAGCTTGGTATAGCGCTTGCCCGCGTTGACCATGGGTTCGATCGTGAAAGTCATGCCGGGTTCCAGTCTCATGCCGGTGTCCGGATTGCCGTAATGCAGTATCTGCGGATCTTCGTGGAAGTCCCTGCCGATACCGTGACCACAGTATTCGCGCACAATGGAACAATGCTGCGACTCCGCATATTGCTGGATGGCATGACCGATGTCACCGATCCGGATGCCAGGTTTGACCATGTCGATCCCGATCTTCATGCATTCATGGCTGATGCGCGCCAGTCGGGCACTGGCCACGCTGGGTTCGCCGACAAAAAACATCTTGCTGGTGTCGCCGTGAAAACCGTCCTTGATGACGGTGACATCGATGTTCACCGCATCACCTTTCTTCAGAATCTTGTCACTCGGTATGCCGTGGCAGACGACATGATTCACCGAGGTGCAGATCGATTTCGGGAAACCACGGTAATTGAGTGGTGCCGGTATCGCCTGTTGTACATTGACAATGTAGTCGTGACAGATGCGGTCCAGTTCATCGGTGCTGATGCCGGCCTTGACATAAGGACGGATCATGCGCAGGACTTCGCCGGCAAGTCGGCCGGCAATGCGCATTTTTTCGATCTCGTCGGGAGTTTTTATGGTGACTGGCATCCTGGATCCTGAATTATCCAAACAAGGGGGGGCAACTACCGGACCGGTAAAGGACCGGCAGATTGTCGAGTCGATGAGTGTATGGTATAAAGGCGGGCTTGTTAAGTGCCCCTTGCAGGTGCACTTTGCAAAATTCACACATGTACCGGCACAGGCAGCAGGGTGCCTGGTTGGCTGCAAACGATTGTGCACAGTCAACCGGGTTGTTGTTTTGGGGTACATGGAAGCCTAACCCTGAACTTGGAGTATTTAAAGATGACAGACGTCACTATGCGCCAGATGCTGGAAGCTGGCGTGCATTTTGGTCACCAGACCCGTTACTGGAACCCGAAGATGGCTCCCTACATCTTCGGCGAGCGCGGCAAGATCCATATTATCAACCTCGAGAAGACCCTGCCGCTCTTCAATGATGCCATGAATTACCTCGGCAGCATGGTTGCCAATGGCCGTACCGTACTGTTTGTCGGTACCAAGCGATCCGCGCAGCAGATTATCAGGGAGAACGCCTCGCGTTGCGGCATGCCCTACGTGAATCATCGTTGGCTTGGCGGCATGCTGACAAACTACAAGACCGTTCGCGCATCGATCAAGCGTTTGAAAGACCTGGAGACCATGTCCGAGGACGGCTCCTTTGAAAAGATCACCAAGAAAGAAAGGTTGATGCTGCGGCGCGAGATGGAGAAGCTGGAACGCAGCCTTGGCGGCATCAAGGACATGCGCGGCATTCCGGACGTCATGTTTGTCGTCGATGTTGGTCATGAAAAGATTGCCATCACTGAAGCCAGAAAGCTGGGTATCCCGGTGGTTGGGATCGTCGACACCAACAACTCGATTGAAGGGGTCGATTACATCATCCCTGGAAACGACGATGCGATACGCGCCATCAAGCTGTATGTCGAGGCGGCTGCCGACGCGATTGATAGCGGCAGACTGAGCATTGCACATGCCGTTGCCGACTCTTCTGACGAGTTTGTTGAACTTGATGAGTCCGGAGAAACCAGGCCGGTGAGGAAAAAGGCCACAGCCAGGAAGAAACCGGCAAGCAAGGTTACCGTGAAAAAGAAAGCGTCTGCCAAAACTGCAGCGTCCGACACGGAAACGGTTGATGAGACTGCAGCCGATGAAGCGGCGGGCGAGGAGTAAAACCCTACCTTTTGCAGCATTTTTCCTGGCATCGAACGGACAGGAAAAAGTGCAGGTGAAAACATACACGAGGATATGAATATGGCGATTACAGCTGCGCAGGTTAAAGAGCTGCGCGAACGTACCGGCTCCGGCATGATGGAGTGTAAAAAGGCACTGGTTGATGCGGCCGGTGATATGGATGCGGCAATAGAGGCGTTGCGCATGACCGGTCTTGCCAAGGCAGACAAAAAGGCAGGCCGCATTGCTGCCGAAGGACTGGTCGTTATCGAGATGAGTGCAGATGCCCGGAAGGCCGCCATTGTCGAGGTCAATTGCGAGACCGATTTCGTAGCCAAAAAGGAAGATTTCCAGGAGTTTGCTGCCGCCATTGCGAAGCGCGTGCTGCAGGATCACCCGGCCGACCTGGATGCGCTCATGGCAATGCCGCTCAAGGAAGGAGATGCCGCCACGGTGGAGGATGTTCGCAAGGCATTGGTTGCGACCATCGGGGAGAACATTACCGTGCGACGTTTTACTCGCATAGAAAGTGACCATCCCATCGCGTGTTACCGTCACGGCGTGCGCATCGGTGTGCTGGTGGAGCTTGACGGCGGGGATGAGCAACTGGGCAAGGATCTGGCGATGCATATTGCTGCTCATGACCCGCGCCCGGTATGTGTTTCCGAGGACCAGGTGCCGGAGGAAATGATTGCCGCCGAGCGTACGATCTTTACCGCCCAGGCGCGGGAGAGTGGCAAGCCCGATGACATCATCGAAAAAATGATCAGTGGCAGGATCCGCAAGTATCTGGCCGAGATCACCCTGCTGGGCCAGTCTTTCGTCAAGGATCCGGACCTGACGGTCGGCAAGCTGCTGGAACAGGCAGGAGCAAAAGTGCTGCGATTCGAACGCGTTGAGCTTGGCGAGGGGATCGAGAAGAAAACAGAGAATTTTGCAGATGAGGTAATGGCACAGGTCAAGGGTGGGTGATCACGGACCTCGCCCAGTGGCGGTTATTGCCCATGCATCTGCGGCTTATCTACAGGACGGGGTCGATTTTCGACCCCGTTTTTTATGGCAATCCCGAGGAAAAAGTAAGACAATGTTGTCCGCATGATTTCCCCATGTTTTGTATGTAATGCATTGATAATATAGGAAATATTATGATGTATAAGCGGATATTGCTGAAGCTTAGTGGTGAGGCCCTCATGGGCCAGGGCACTCACGGCATCGACCCGCAGGTGCTGCAGCGACTGGCACAGGAAATACACACGGTGGTCAGTAGCGGGGTGCAGCTGGGGCTGGTGATTGGTGGTGGTAATATCCTCCGTGGAGCCGGGCTGGCCTCGCAGGGCATGAACCGTGTCAGCGGCGATCACATGGGGATGCTCGCGACTGTCATCAATGCGCTGGCGATGCAGGATGCGCTGGAACAGGCCGGCACGCCCTGTCGTGTGATGTCTGCACTGACCATGAACCAGGTATGCGAGTCCTACACAAGCCGTGATGCGATCCGCTACCTGCAGCAGGGGTGTGTCGTCATTTTTGCCGCAGGTACCGGCAATCCATTTTTTACCACGGACTCTGCCGCCAGCTTGCGCGCGATTGAGATCAATGCAGATATCATGTTGAAGGCAACCAAGGTTGATGGCGTCTACAGCGCAGACCCGGTGACGCACCCTGATGCCATTCTGTACCAGCGCATCAGCTATGAAGCTGCGCTGGCAGAGAAGCTCGGTGTCATGGATGCGACGGCACTGGTGCTATGCAGTGAACATGATATGCCACTGCGGGTGTTTAATGTTTTCGAGACCGGCCAGCTCGGCCGGATTGTTGATGGGCAGGATGTTGGAACACTGGTTCAGCGGGAGAACTGATACATGATAGAGGAAATATTGCAGGATGCCGCCGCGCGCATGGACAAGAGTATCGATGCCTTCAAGCAGGGACTCAGTAAGGTGCGGACCGGTCGTGCACACCCGAGTTTGCTGGATCATCTAGCGGTTGATTACTACGGGTCCGAGGTGCCTATCTCCCAGGTCGCCAATATCGGTGTGGAAGATGCACGTACCCTGGTGGTCACGCCCTGGGAGAAAACAATGGTCAAGGCAGTCGAAAAGGCCATTATGAAATCGGATCTGGGCCTGAATCCCGCAACGGCGGGCACGGTCATACGTCTCCCCATGCCACCCTTGACGGAAGAGACGCGCCGCGGACTGGTGAAGGTCGTGCGCCAGGAGGGCGAGGCGGCCAAGGTCGCGGTGCGCAATATCCGGCGTGATGCCAACAGTGATTTCAAGGACCTGCTGAAGGAAAAGGACATCTCTGAAGACGAGGAACGCAAGGCACAGGATGCCATCCAGAAGTTGACAGACGCACATGTTGCCCAGATAGACAAGGTGCTGGACAGCAAAGAAGCCGAACTCATGGAAATCTAGAGGCAATTGCTATTGATGACCCCTGAAAGCAGCACAGGCAGTTTGCCAAGACACATTGCCATCATTATGGATGGTAACGGTCGCTGGGCGCGGGCACGTCTGCTGCCGCGTTATGTCGGGCATCGTGAAGGGGTCAAATCGGTTCGTCGCGCGGTTGAGGCCTGCATCAGCAGGCGCATCGAAGTGCTGACACTGTTTGCCTTCAGCAGTGAGAACTGGCGACGTCCCAGCGAGGAGGTGAGCCTGATCCTGGACCTGTTCGTGCAGACCCTCAAGAAGGAAGTGGCGTCGCTCAACAGGAACGGCGTGCGTTTGCGTTTCATAGGTGATCGCAGCGCATTTTCAGACAAACTGCGTTACCTGATCGCGGAGGCGGAACAGGAAACCAGTGGGAATTCACGCCTGGATCTGGTGATTGCCGCCAATTATGGCGGGCAGTGGGATATCAGCCAGGCCCTCAGGAAGCTTGCGCTGCAGGTTCAGAACGGTGAACTCTCGCCGCAGGACATTGGCCCTGATGTCATCGCCGCTGAAGTGGCGCTGGCTGAATTGCCACCCCCCGACCTGTTTATTCGCACCGGGGGCGAACGCCGTATCAGTAATTTTCTACTCTGGCAGCTGGCCTATACGGAGCTCTATTTTACGGAGGTACTGTGGCCGGCTTTTGACGAAAAAGAGCTGGATTCCGCCTTGTTATGGTATGCAAATCGACAGCGGCGTTTCGGCCGCACCGGCGAGCAGGTGGAGCAGCAAAAAGGTGCTTAGGACGCGCGTGCTCTCAGCGCTGGTGATGGCGCCGCTGGTCGTCTGTGCGGTGCTGTTTCTGGACAACCCGGTGTTCTCACTGCTTCTGGGTATCATCCTGTTGGCAGCTGCCTGGGAATGGAGCCACTTGATACCAGTAAGGACGGTGGCTGCGCGGCTTGCCTATACCGGTGCCGTTGCTGTGCTGATGTGGTTGCTTTGGCGCAGCGGTCTTGAAACGCTCATCAGGCCTCTGTTGCTGGTGGCTTTTGTATGGTGGCTGTTTGCCTTGTTTTGGCTGTCCCAACCACAATTCGGTGTGCAGGCCACGCTGTCGAACTACAGTCTGAAAATGCTGGCCGGTGCACTGGTGATACTCCCGGCATGGGCAGCACTGAGTACCCTGCATGCCAGCCCCGAGCGTGGGCCGACCGTCACGCTGATGTTGCTGATGCTGGTGTGGCTGGCCGATATCGGGGCATACTTTGCAGGCCGCCGCTGGGGTGAAAAAAAACTTGCCCCGGCAATCAGTCCGGGCAAGACCTGGGAGGGTGTCTACGGAGGCCTGTTTTCGAGCCTGTTGTTTGCTGCCGTTGCCGGGGGGGTTTACAGTCATTCCCTGCGCTGGACACTGGCATTCATGACGGTCTCGCTACTGACGGCGATGTTCTCCGTGGCCGGCGACCTGCTTGAGAGCCTGATGAAGCGCCAGAGCGGCGTCAAGGATAGCGGTAACCTGATTCCGGGTCACGGCGGAATTTTTGATCGCATCGACAGCCTGGTCGCTGCCGCACCCATGTTTCTGATCGGCTTCCTGTGGCTGGCTCTGTGATGCCTTCGATCGTGATACAGCAAGGTTGCAGCGTATGAATACGCGTCGTCCTGCGGGTGTCACGCTGCTGGGGTCGACCGGGTCTATCGGTGTCAACACCCTCGACGTGATTGCTCGTCACCCGGACCGCTTCCAGGTCATCGCCCTGACAGCCAAGTCACAAGTCGAGAAACTGGCGGAACAGTGCATTCGCTTTCAACCGCAATACGCTGTGATGGCGGATGCCGATGCGGCAACCCGTCTGCAACAGGAGTTACGCGCATCGGCACCCGACGTACAGGTGCTCTCCGGTGCTGACAGCCTGGTCAGTGTGGCCGCAATGCAGGGCGTCGATTTCGTGATGGCGGGGATCGTCGGTGCAGCCGGCTTGCTGCCTTCGCTTGCAGCTGCGCGTTCCGGCAAGCGGGTCTTGCTGGCCAACAAGGAGGCGCTGGTGATGTCCGGCACGCTGTTCATGCAGGCAGTGCAGCAACATGGCGCCACCTTGATACCTGTCGACAGTGAGCACAATGCCATCCTGCAATGCTTGCCGGATGATTACACCCCCGGTGCGCCGCCCCGCGGGGTACGTAGAATCATGCTGACGGCTTCCGGTGGGCCGTTCCGAACCCTGCCGCTTGGCAAGCTCGCAAACGTCACACCGGAGCAGGCCTGCGCGCATCCCAACTGGGTGATGGGACGCAAGATCTCCGTGGATTCGGCCACCATGATGAACAAGGGTCTGGAGGTGATCGAGGCTGGCTGGCTATTCGGCTTGCCGATGGAGGGCATCGAGGTACTGTTGCATCCACAGTCAATCATCCATTCGCTGGTGGAGTATGAAGACGGGTCGCTGCTGGCGCAGATGGGTAATCCGGATATGCGCATACCGATCAGTCATGCACTGGGGTGGCCGCAGCGCATTGTTTCCGGCGCCCACCCGCTGGATCTGCTGGCAGTGGGCAAGCTGCAGTTCGAGGCGCCGGACAGTGCGCGCTATCCCTGTCTGGCACTGGCGATATCGGCCTGGCGAAGCGGCGGAACTGCGCCGGCCATATTGAATGCCGCCAATGAAGTTGCCGTGCAGGCATTTCTTGAACAGCGCATTGCCTTTACCGCAATACACTCGGTTATCAGGCAGACACTGGAACGGTGTGCGGTGCATGAAGCGGATTCACTGGAAAGCATCCTGGCGGACGATGTGAATGCGCGTGCAACCGCGCTTGAATGTGTCGGGTCCGGGCGGGCGGTGACGGCATCATGAACGGCTTTCTGTTTTCACTGGTGTCTTTTGTGGTTGCCATCGGTGTGCTGGTTACCGTGCATGAGTATGGCCACTTCTGGGTTGCGCGACGCCTTGGGGTGAAAGTATTACGCTTTTCCATCGGTTTCGGGAAACCGCTCTGGAAACGTACCTTTGGCCGTGATGCGACAGAACTGGTGGTAGCCTCGATCCCGCTGGGTGGTTACGTGAAGATGCTGGATGAGCGCGAAGGTGAGGTAGCTGAAGAGGAGCTGACGCGTGCATTTAACCGGCAACCGGTTGCAACGCGCATCGCGGTTGTCATTGCCGGTCCGGCCTTCAACTTTATGTTCGCAATCCTGGCCTACTGGATCATGTTCGTTGCCGGAGTGCCGGGAATGAAACCTGTGGTCGGGGAGGTCGTGCCATCCTCCTATGCGGCGGCGGCCGGAATCCGCAGCGGCGACGAAATCCGCTCCATAGAAAACCAGCCAACCCCGACCTGGGAAGCGACCATCATGGCGTTGCTGAATAGCAACCTGGATGAAAAGGACGCCATCAGCCTGACGGTGGTTGACGAAGAGGGTAAGGAACGTCACCTGCAGGCGCGCTTTGAAGTGCCCGATGCGTTACTGAAAAAGGGCGGGGTACTCGATAATTTCGGACTGAGTCCGTGGCAGCCACCTGCGCTGATCGAGCGGCTGGTTGCCGGGGGGGCCGGGGAACGGGCCGGGTTGCTGCCCGGTGATGAAGTGGTGCACGCCGACACTACCCCCATCAGAAACTGGCAACAGTGGGTTGATTATGTGCGTGAGCGCCCGGGGAAACCAATTGCCATGCAGGTGCTGCGCAATGGAAAGCTTGTGGACCTGCTCGTCACCCCGGACCGTGAGTCCGAGAAGGGCGTCATCATTGGTCGTATCGGTGCCTACGTACAGCTTCCGGGTGAAGACGAGCGTGCTACAATGCGCGTCGTTACGCGCTACGGGCCAGTTGAAGCCGTGACACAGGCACTCAATAAAACCTGGGAGGTGACCACGCTGACACTGCGGACGCTCTGGAAAATGGTGAGCGGCAGGGCCTCGGTCGAGAACCTCAGTGGCCCCATCAGTATAGCCAAGTATGCAGGCCAGTCAGCGTCTGTCGGACTGGCCACGTTTCTTGGTTTCCTGGGTATTGTCAGTGTCAGCCTCGGGGTGCTGAACCTGTTGCCGGTTCCGATACTGGATGGCGGGCACTTGCTGTTTTACCTGGTAGAAATGGTGAAGGGAAGTCCGCTCTCCGAGACGGCACAGCTTGTCGGACAAAAGATCGGTATCACCTTGCTGCTGGCGTTGATGTCACTTGCGTTTTATAACGACCTCGTGCGTTTGTTTGAATGAAACCGTCCATGTGCTCGCATTTGAAACAGATAACCCGCCTCTGCCAGCTGCTGCTGCTGACATTGTGTCTTGCCGCGCCAGTTCATGCATTCGAACCCTTCGTGGTGCAGGATATCCGGGTCGAGGGCCTGCAACGGATATCTGCGGGCACGGTCTTCAACTACCTGCCGGTGAAAATCGGCCAAAGCCTTGATACCAAGGGCAGTATCGAGGCCGTCAGGGCACTCTTCAAGACCGGTTTCTTCAATGACGTGTACCTTGAACGGGACGGTGATGTGCTGGTCGTTTTTGTTGAGGAGCGTGCGGCAATCAGCAGTATCGAGATCGAAGGCAACAAGGACCTGGGTACCGAGGAATTGCTGGAGGGGCTGAAACAGATCGGTCTGGCAGAAGGGCGGGTGTTTGACCGTTCCCTGCTTGAAAAGGTCGAGCAGGAACTCAGAAGACAGTATTTCAGTCGTGGCAAGTATGCAGTCAAGATCAATACGACCGTGACGCCACTGGACAGAAACCGGGTTGGTATCCTGATCGATATTTCTGAAGGTCGTGTGGCACGCATCAAGCAGATCAATATTATTGGCAACCACACCTATAGCGACAAGGAACTGCTGAAAGAGTTTTCCCTGACGACGCCAACCATCTTTTCTGCATTTACCAAGAGCGACCAGTATTCCAAGCAGGCACTGTCGGCAGACCTCGAGACTTTGCGCACCTATTATCTGGATCGCGGTTACCTGAAGTTTCATATCAATTCAACACAGGTTTCGATTACCCCGGACAAACAGGATATCTATGTCACCATCAATATCTCGGAAGGCGAGCAGTACACGGTCAGTGAAGTGACACTGTCCGGTGAACTGGTGGTGCCGGCTGAAGAGTTGTTCCCGCTGATCAGAATCAATCCCGGCGATGTGTTCTCACGCAAAAAGGTGACTGAGGCCGTTGATGAAATCAGTTCGCTGCTGGGTAACCAGGGCTATGCCTTTGCCAATGTCAATACATCCCCGGAGCTGGATGATGAAAATTTCGAGGTTGCGCTGGGATTCTTTGTCGATCCGGGTGACCGGGTTTATGTGCGCCGTATCAACCTGTCAGGAAATATCGGTACCCGCGACGAGGTCCTGCGGCGTGAAATGCGGCAGCTGGAGGGTGGCTGGTACTCGGCAGAGCAGGTTGAACGTTCCCGTACGCGTCTGGACCGGCTCGGTTATTTTGAAAACGTAAACGTGGAGACACCTCCGGTACCCGGTACCACCGATCAGCTCGACGTGGACTACTCCGTAACAGAACGTTCCTCCGGTAGTATCACCGCCGGTCTGGGCTATTCGCAGACTTCAGGAGTGCTGTTTAACGCCAGTGTCAGCCAGGAGAACTTTCTCGGCACTGGCAAGCGTGTGAGTTTTGCCTTCGATAACAGCAAGATCAACACCCTCTACCGCTTCTCGTATTTGAATCCCTACTGGACAATTGATGGCGTCAGTCGCGGCTTTGGCGCCTTCTACCGGAAAACAGATGCCGCGGAAGCCAACCTGTCGGATTACACGACCGATACCCGCGGTGCCGATATCAATTTTGGTATCCCGCTCAATGAATACGATACGGTGCGCTTCAGTGTCGGCTACCAGGGGATGGACCTGAAAGAAACAGTCAACTCGCCACAGGAGGTCATTGACTTCGTTGATCAGTACGGCGACAGTTTTGATGACCTGGTGCTGACCGGCAGCTGGAGTCATGACTCGCGTAACAAGATCCTGTTTACCGATACCGGCGGCCTGCAGAGTTTTTCCTTTGAAACAACCACGCCCGGTTCCGGCTTGCAATACTACAAACTGAACTATGTACAGCAGCGTTTTGTGCCGCTGACCAGGGACCTGACGCTGGGGCTGAAAGGCAACCTTGGCTATGGTGATGGCTTTGGCGATTTTGATAACTTGCCGTTCTTCGAGAACTACTATGCCGGTGGTGTGCGTTCGGTGCGCGGCTTCGAGGACAACACCCTGGGCCCCAGGGATTCCGAGGGCAACCCGATTGGCGGATCCTTCCTGGTTGTGTTCAACGCGGAAGTCAGCTTTCCTGTACCCTTTGTGGAATCCAGCAGTGGTATCCGCCTGAGTACTTTCTTTGACGTGGGTAATGTGTTCGGCGACTATAATACCTTCGACACCGGCGGCTTGAGGTACAGCGTCGGTCTGGCAGGCCTGTGGCTGTCACCCATGGGGCCCATCTCGGTAAGCCTGGGTTACCCGCTCAACGCAAAGAAAGATGATGATATCCAGAACTTCCAGTTTACCGTAGGTACTTTTTTCTGATTGTTGTAACAACGTTCCGGAGACCAAACCATGAGAAAAATGCATTCAACGATTCTAACGATAACATTGCTGGCAGTACTGTCCGTCTGCTCCAGGGCGGTGCTGGCGGAGGTCAAGATCGGGTTTGTCGACTCGGTCAAGTTGCTGGAGGCTGCACCGCAGGCAAAGTCCGCACAGAGCAAGATAGAAACGGAATTTGCCCCACGGGAAAAGGAACTGGTTGCATTGCAACGCGAGATCAAGACCAAGGAAGACAAACTCGAACGGGACGGGGCGGTCATGAGCGAATCGGAACGCAGCAAGCTCGAACGCGATATTCTTGCAACGCGGCGCGACCTGAAACGCTCCCAGGATGAATTTCGTGATGACCTGAATATTCGCCGTAACGAGGTGCTCGCAAAGTTGCAGAAGGATATGTTCGAGGCGGTTGTGAGCCTGGCAAAGGAGCAAAAATTTGATCTTATTCTGACCCAGGGGGTCGTGTATTCCAGTGACAGGGTGGATATCACCGACAGCGTACTGAAGAAGCTCGGAGGCAAGTAACTCACGCAGTCGGCTGCCGGCTGACAAGGCCAAATCCGGATGACGCAGACACTGGGTAAGCTGGCAGCGGAGGTGGGTGCAGTACTGCAGAATGCAGATCCCGACTGCGAGATTACCGGGGTGGCAACCCTGCAGCACGCAGGCAAGGGCGAGATCAGCTTCCTGGCGAATGCAGCATACCGTAAGTACCTGAAAGACACCCGTGCCGCAGCGGTGATCCTGTCACCCGAAGATGCGGCCGGCTATCCGGCAGCTGCGCTTGTT
The DNA here is from genome assembly GCA_022340485.1 of Gammaproteobacteria bacterium. Taxonomy (GTDB): domain Bacteria; phylum Pseudomonadota; class Gammaproteobacteria; order UBA9214; family UBA9214; genus UBA9214. The sequence goes on from JAJDNX010000042.1 coordinate 26,924, forward strand.
TCTTCCAACCCCTATTCAAGCTATGCGCGCATTGCCTCCCTGATTTCTCCGCCAGCGGCTGCCAGGCAGGGAGTGCATCCCAGTGCCTGCCTGGATACAGATTGCCAGGTGGCTGCAACGGCCTGGATTGGTCCACACTGTATTGTTGAAAAGGGGGCCGTTATTCATGACGGCGTGCAACTGGCGGGCGGCTGTTTTATCGGTGCAAACAGCAATATCGGGGCCGACTGCAGGCTCTCTGCCAACGTGGTGATTTGTCACGGTGTCACGATTGGCGAGCGCGTCAAGATCGCACCGGGTGCGGTCATCGGCAGCGACGGATTCGGGCTGGCAAACGATGGTGGTCAGTGGCTGAATGTCCCGCAGCTTGGCAGCGTCAGGATTGGTAATGATGTCGACATCGGTTCAAATACCACCATTGACCGTGGCGCACTGGAAGATACCGTGCTGGAGGACGGCGTCAAGCTCGATAATCAGATACAGGTCGCGCATAATGTCCGCATCGGCGCGCACACGGCGATCGCCGGTTGTGTGGGCATCTCGGGTAGTGCTGTCATAGGAAAGCACTGCCTGATTGGCGGAGGATCCGGGATCGTCGGCCACCTGGAGATCGCCGATCATGTCATTATTACCGGCATGACCATGGTGACGAAATCGATCAGCAAACCGGGCGTCTATTCCTCAGGGGTCCCGGCACAGGAGAATGATGCCTGGAACAGGAATTACGCACGACTGAGGAAGCTGGACACGCTCGCACGCAAGGTTCTCTCTCTGGAACGGGCGCATGCCGCTGCAAAGCGGCGGGGAAATAAATAGCGATATCGCACCTACTGCACACCCTGCCAACCGGCAGACAGCAAAACGAAAAAGACGAGCAATTATGGATATTCAAGAGATCATGCAGCATTTGCCGCACCGCTACCCTTTCTTGCTGATCGACCGGGTCACGGAATTCAGGGCAGGAGAATCACTGGTGGGCTACAAGAACGTGAGCTATAACGAACCGTTCTTTCAGGGACATTTCCCGGAACGTCCCGTCATGCCGGGTGTGTTGATTCTGGAAGCGATGGCCCAGGCCACTGGCATGCTGGCATTCCGGACCGTAGAGCGGGGCGCAAAACGCGAGAGTCTGTACTTTCTGGTCGGCATCGACAAGGCTCGATTCAAGAGGCCGGTTGAGCCGGGTGATCAACTCATTCTCAAGGCTGAACTGTTACGCGCCAGACGCGGCATCTGGGTGTTCGCCTGTGAAGCCAGTGTTGATGGCAAGATGGTGGCATCGGCGGAGATTATGTGCACCGAGCAGGATATCAACACTTGATCCATGCAACGGCGGTCATAGACCCGGCAGCAGAAATTGCCGGCAACGTCAGTATCGGGCCCTATGCGGTGATCGGGGCAAACGTTGCCATCGGTGCAGGAACACACATCAGCCCGCATGTGGTTATCAAGGGTCATACCCACATTGGCCGGGATAACCGCATCTACCAGTTCGCATCCATTGGCGAAGATCCCCAGGACAAGAAATATGGTGGTGAGCCGACCCGCCTGGAGATTGGGGACCGCAATACGATCCGTGAATTCGTCACGATCAATCGCGGTACCGTGCAGGACAAAGGCGTAACCCGTGTCGGTGATGACAACTGGATCATGGCCTACGTGCATATTGCCCATGACTGCCAGGTTGGCAATCATACGATCTTTGCCAACAATGCCTCGCTGGCCGGGCATGTCACTGTTGGTGATTATGTCATCCTCGGTGGCTTCACCCTGGTACACCAGTTCTGTTCACTGGGGCCGCATTCATTGACCGCGTACGGTGCCGGCATCAGCCTGGATGTGCCACCCTATGTGACAGTGGGCGGTAGTCCCGCACGGCCGCACGGGCTCAACATGGAGGGGTTGCGTCGCCGCGGTTTCCCGGAACCGGTACGCCGGGTTCTGAAGCAGGCATACAAGACGCTCTACCGTGAAAACCGCTCCCTGCAGGATGCAATCGCCGTGCTCAGGGACAAGCAGGAGACATGCGCCGAACTGGCGGTACTGGTTTCATTCCTTGAACATCAGAAGCGCGGCATCGTCAGGTAGTTACGGCAGGCTGCTTTCCACATGTCCGTGCCTTCACATCCGCTCCAGGTAGGTATCGTTGCCGGCGAGGCATCCGGCGACAATCTTGCTGCCGGACTGATACAGGCCGTTCGCGAACGGGTGCCAGATGCTGTATTCGAGGGTGTTGCCGGGCCAAGGATGAAGGCAGCGGGCTGTCACAGCCTGTTTCCCATGGAGAACCTGGCGGTCATGGGGCTGGTTGAAGTACTGAAACACCTGCCGGGCTTACTCTCCATGCGCAAGCAGTTACGCCATCACTTTATGGAGAACCCGCCCGATATTTTCATCGGTGTGGATGCACCGGATTTTAATCTCGGGCTGGAACGCACCCTGAAGCAGGCGGGCATCCGTACCCTGCATTATGTCAGTCCGTCCGTCTGGGCCTGGCGCAAGTACCGGGTACGCAAGATTGCAGCAAGTGTGGATTGCATGCTGACGCTGTTTCCATTTGAGGAACGTTTCTATGTGCAGCAGCAGGTGCCGGCACGCTGTGTCGGACATCCGCTGGCCGACCTGATTACGGATGAGGTAGATCAGGCACAGGCACGGCAGTACATAGCGCTGGAACATAACGGCCCGGTAGTTGCACTGCTGCCCGGTAGTCGTGTTGGTGAAGTGAAGCGATTGGCGGCCGACTTTCTGAACGCCGCCGTCTGGTGTTACCAGCGCCGGGACGACCTGCATTTTGTGGTACCGCTGGCCAATGATGATTGCCGACAGGCCTTTGAAGAAGTCCTGTCCGCGATGCCAACACGCCTGCCCCTTACCCTGCTCAACGGGCAGGGTCTGGAAGCCATGGCAGCGGCGAATGCGGTAATGCTGGCATCCGGTACCGCCACCCTGGAATGCATGCTGCTGAAGCGGCCGATGGTGGTGGCCTACCGGCTCTCTCCGCTGACTTACCAGATCGCCAGAATGCTGGTGAGGTCGAGGTACTATTCACTGCCGAATCTGCTGGCAGACCGGCCACTGGTTAAAGAGCTGATTCAGGGTGAGGTGACCGCCGAATCACTCGGTAGGGAGATTCTGGCGTTGCTGGAAGACCCGCAATATACCCGGGAACTGGCCGGTATATTTTCGGGCATACACCATGAGTTGCGGCGAGATGCAAGCCGGGTCGCCGCCGACACCGTACTGGAGCTGGTGACTGGGGGCAATGAATGACGAACCGGCTCGCTGCTAGGGAGGATGCACTGGTACTGCCCGCAGGCCGTGTGGCGGGTGTCGACGAGGCTGGCAGGGGGCCGCTGGCCGGACCCGTGGTTGCGGGGGCGGTCATACTGGACGCGGGAAAGCCGATCAATGGCCTGAAAGATTCGAAGCAGTTAACTGCAGTACGCCGTGAACGGCTGTTTGATGAAATCTGTGAAAAGGCGCTGGCGTGGTCCGTTGCCTCTGCCTCGGTTGCTGAAATCGACCGCATGAACATATTGCAGGCGACCCTGCTGGCCATGCAGCGTGCGGTGAACGCCTTGCAGCCGAGCGCTGAATATGCCCTGATCGATGGCAATCGCTGCCCCCGGCTGTGCTGTCCGGCAGAGGCAATCATCAAGGGTGACAGCCGGGTTGCTGCGATTAGCGCCGCCTCTATCCTGGCGAAGGTGACACGTGACCGGGAGATGCAGGCACTGGATACGGAGTACCCGGGCTATGGACTGGCGCAGCACAAGGGGTACCCGAGCAAGGCCCATATTGAAGCGCTGGAAACGCTGGGTGTTTCACCCGTACACCGGCGCTCCTATGCACCGGTCAGAAAGATACTGGCAAGGGTGGTGTAATTCAGGCGCAGGCAGAAACGGTTTCCAGTCGCCTGTCGTAATAGGTTACCCGGTCACGGCCGCATTGCTTGCTCCGGTAGAGTGCAATATCCGCCTTGTCGAGTACCTCTGCGGCGGTTTCGACGCTTTCCGGGAAGCTGGCAATACCAACACTGACGGTGGTTGAGATACGATTGCCTTTCATATCAAACGAGGTGTTCTGGATGGCGGCGCGGATACGTTCCGCGGCCGTTCTCGCATGTTCCGTGCTGGTATGCGTCATCAGGATCACAAACTCATCGCCCCCGTAACGGGCCAGTATATCCGTGTTTCTTATGCTCTCATTGATCGACTGTGCAACCGTCTTGATGAGGCGGCTTCCGGCGGTATGACCGAACCGGTCATTGACGGATTTCAGGTCGTCAACGTCCACCATGATGACCGTGAATGGTTGTGCATGGCGCGTGACGCGTGCAATTTCCCTCTCCAGGAGATTGTTAAAGGCACGCATATTCAGCAGGCCGGTAAGGTCGTCGGTTTTTGATAACAGGGTGATGCGTCGCTTGGCGTAGAGAATGTCTGAAGCCAGCATCGAGGTGACATAGGCTACCAGCAGGAATGGCGAAAACTTTGCCATCAGCATGGTAAAGGTTTCCGGAACAAACAGGCTATCGGGATAGGACCGGTAGGCCATATAGAGGTAGCAGCAGGCGATCAGCATGACCTCCAGCAAGGTCATGATTTTTCCAAGGGTAATCGCACAGGCGATGATGACCAGCAGGTAGAGATTCAACAGCGGGCTTTCTACCAGACCGGTATACGACAACACGGTACTGATGAAAGCTATCATGGCCCAGGTTTCAACGGCGAGTTTCCAGTGGCTGTCACGTGCCTGGAAGTTCAGGTAGCGAAACACGATGACGAAGGCGAAATAACTGACCATGGTAATGATCAGACTGTCGCTATTGGTGATCGGGCGGGTGGGGATGAAAAAATACAGAATGACGAGGATCAACAAAAGCCACTGCAGTTCGGCCATGCTGCGTGCAAAGCCCTTCAGTTCTTCCTTGTCATAGACCAGACTATCCTGGTGATTGGCAACCTGCTGCATGCTCTACCCTGACAAAATGTTGACATTTAATAGGTTTTATATCGACACCCGAACCCTGTCATTGAGGCGGCAGTGCGGGTAGCATTCACCGTCGGGCGGGCCGCTGTGGATGCTGGCTGACCAGGAGGACGCAGCCATTGCGAAGGTCAGTTTCCGGGTCGGTAAGGTTCTATAAATAGAATAAATAACAGATAGATACGGTTATTATATCATGCACAGCCAAACGTTGGCTGGGGGCTGAACCCAGCCGGATATATACGGAAATCATTTTATGCAACCAGCTTTTGTGCACCTGCGTGTGCATACCGAGTATTCACTGGTGAACGGCACGGTGCGGGTCAAGCCGCTGGTCAAGTGCGTTGCGGATGCCGGTATGCCTGCCGTGGCCGTCACGGACCAGTGCAACCTGTTTTCCATGGTGAAGTTTTACCGTGCCGCGATGGCGGCAGGCGTCAAACCCCTCATTGGTGTCGATCTCTGGGTAGCGGATAACTGCACCGGGGCTTCCCCCACCCGCCTGGTGCTGCTGTGTAAATCACGTGCGGGTTATCTGAATCTGACGCGCCTGGTTTCGCGGACCTATACAGAAGGGCAGCATCGTGGCATACCGGTGCTGGAGACCGGCTGGCTGGATGGCCATTCCTCAGGCCTGATCGCCCTGTCTGGGGGGGTCGCCGGTGATATCGGCCAGGCACTGCTGACGAACAAGCACACACTTGCCAGAGAATTACTGGACCGCTGGCAGCAGCTCTTTCCCGACAGCTTTTATCTCGAGCTGCAGAGAACCGGACGCCCGGGCGAGGAGGACTACCTGCACAAGGCGGTAGACCTTGCCGCCACTGCGAATGTGCCGGTGGTCGCCACCAACGATGTGCACTTTCTGAGCGCATCCGGGTTTGAGGCACACGAGGCGCGTGTCTGTATTCACGAAGGCCGCACACTGGATGATCCGCGCCGTTCCAGGGAATTCACCAACCAGCAGTACCTGCGCAGTCCGGAAGAGATGCAGGTGCTGTTTCAGGATATCCCGGAAGCGCTGGAAAATACGGTCGAGATTGCACGACGCTGCAATATCGAGCTGGAGCTGGGCAAAAACTACTTACCTGATTTTCCGGTGCCTGAAGGCATGGACATGGCGGGCTATTTCAAGAAGCTTTCCCGGGAAGGCCTGGAACAGCGCTTTCAGCAGATCTTCGGTTCGAATACGCAGGCTGTCGAGTCTGTACGTGAACAATACTGCCAGCGCCTGGACCACGAGATCAATGTCATCCTGGAGATGGGCTTTCCCGGCTACTTCCTGATTGTTGCCGACTTTATCCGCTGGGCAAAAGCAAACGCCATTCCCGTGGGCCCGGGTCGTGGTTCCGGTGCGGGTTCACTGGTTGCCTACGCCCTGACGATTACCGACCTCGACCCGATTCGCTATGACCTGCTGTTCGAGCGTTTTCTCAATCCGGAACGCGTTTCCATGCCCGATTTTGATGTCGACTTCTGCATGGAAGGACGAGATCGCGTCATCGACTACGTGGCCGAACGCTATGGCCGGGACAGGGTATCGCAAATCATTACCTATGGCTCAATGGCAGCCAAGGCTGTGGTGCGGGATGTCGGCCGCGTACTGGGACACCCCTATGGTTTTGTAGACCGTATTGCCAAGCTGATCCCATTCGAGATCGGCATGACACTGGACAAGGCCCTGGAACAGGAGCCGGCATTCAGCGAGCTGTATGACAGTGACGAGGATGTGCGTACGGTGATTGATCTTGCCCGCTCCCTGGAGGGGCTGGCACGGAATGCAGGCAAACATGCCGGAGGGGTGGTGATCGCGCCCTCGCAGCTGACCGACTTCACGCCATTGTACTGCGAACAGGGTGGCGGTGCGCTTGTCAGTCAGTTCGACAAGGATGATGTCGAGGCGGTTGGACTGGTCAAGTTCGACTTTCTGGGTCTGCGTACACTGACCATTATCGACTGGGCACTGAAGACGATCAATGCAGGGGTTGCGCCCGGCAGCGACGCCTGGGTACATATCGATGCAATACCGCTGGACGACAAGTCAGCGTTTGACCTGCTGAAGGCGTCAACCACCACGGCCGTGTTCCAGCTGGAATCAAGCGGCATGAAAGACCTGATTCGCCGTCTGCAACCGGATACCTTTGAAGACATTGTTGCACTGGTCGCGTTATTCCGTCCCGGGCCGCTGCAGTCCGGCATGGTTGATGATTTTATTGCGCGCAAACACGGTGCGCAGATCAAGTACCCGCACCCCGACCTGGAGCCCATCCTGAAGCCTACCTACGGCATTATTCTCTACCAGGAACAGGTGATGCAGATTGCACAGGTGCTGGCCGGTTACACACTTGGTGGCGCCGATATGTTGCGGCGTGCGATGGGCAAGAAAAAACCCGAAGAGATGGCGAAGCAGCGCTCCATCTTTCTCGAAGGGGCGCGCCAGCGTGATGTCGATGAAAAGGTCGCAACTGGCATCTTCGACCTGATGGAGAAGTTTGCCGGTTACGGGTTCAACAAGAGTCATTCGGCGGCCTATGCGCTGGTGTCTTACCAGACGGCATGGTTGAAGGCGCATTATCCGGCTGCGTTCATGGCGGCCGTGTTGTCTGCGGACATGGACAATACCGACAAGGTCGTCCATCTGATTGCCGAATGCCGCGACATGAAGCTGCAGGTGGTACCGCCGGATGTCAACCAGTCGCTGTACCCGTTCACGGTACAGTCGGAGACGACGGTGGTCTATGGTCTGGGTGCGATCAAGGGCGTTGGCCAGGCGGCCATCGAGGGAATGATAGAGGAACGCACCCGGGGTGGGCCCTTCGCAGACCTTTTCGACCTGTGCCAGCGTGTCGATCTCCGCAAGGTGAACCGCCGTGTGTTCGATGCCCTGATTCGTGCCGGAGCACTGGACTCCCTGGGGGAAACACGTGCATCGCAGCTGGCGAATCTGGACCAGGCACTGAAACTGGCAGAACAGCATAGCCGCGATCTCGATACCGGCCAAAATGACCTGTTCGGTGAATCGGCCGCTGCCACACCGCTGCAGGTCAGCAAGCTGGTATTGCCCGAGTGGGAGGAGGAGCCACGCTTGCAGGGTGAGATGGATGCGCTGGGCCTTTACCTGACGGGTCACCCCATTACACGCTACGAGTCCGAACTCGGCAACATCATCAGTGGCAAGCTGGCTGACGTGACCGCATTGTGTGCTGCACCGCCCCCGGCAACCACTTCCGGAAACAAGGAGTACAAGGGGCGTCGGGGTACCGATGAACGCGCAGTCACGATTGCCGGGCTGGTGATGAGCATGCGTGTCATCAAGACCCAGCGGGGTGGAAAGATTGCCTTCCTGACACTGGACGACCGCACCGCACGGATTGATGTGCGCGTCTTTCCGGATGTCTATGAAAAGTACCAGGCCATGCTGGCCAAAAACAAGGTACTGGTCATTCAGGGCGGACTGGGGCTGGATGATTTTAGCGGTGCCTACCAGGTGACCGCACAAAGTATTTATGACATCGACCAGGCGCGCGCCCTGTATGCGCGGCGACTGGTGGTGGGGGTCGAATCAAGCCAGGCAGGCAACGGTTTTGTGGGCAGTCTTGCCGATATACTGCAACCGTTTCGTGAGGGACATTGCCCGGTCTGCATCGATTATACCGGTGGCGAGGCGCAGGCACGTGTGACGCTGGGCGAGGAGTGGGCGGTGCATCCCTCGGATGAGTTGATACACCGATTGCGTGATCTGGCAGGCAAGGATCGGGTCGCGGTCGAATATGTATGAGCCTTGGCACTTGTGGTACCGTAACCAAAAAATGCCAGTCCTGCGGATGAATCGATGAACCTTAATTTTCTTGAATTTGAACAGCCCATTGCTGAACTCGAAGCGAAAATCGACGAGCTCCACTACATTGGCGATGACGCAGACGTCAACATCAACGACGAAATCGCCAAGCTCAAAGAAAAAAGTTCTGCCCTGACGGAAACGATCTTCTCGAACCTGACTTCGTGGCAGGTTTCACAGCTCGCACGCCATCCGCAGCGACCCTATACACTGGACTATATCATCCGCATCTTCCGCGACTTTCAGGAACTGCACGGTGACCGGCATTATGCAGATGATCACGCGATCATCGGGGGTTTGGCCAGGCTGGACGACCGGCCCGTCATGGTCATCGGACAGCAGAAAGGCCGGGATACCAAGGAAAAACTGCAGCGTAATTTCGGTATGCCACGACCCGAAGGCTACCGCAAAGCGCTGCGCCTGATGGAGATGGCCGAACGCTTCGAGTTGCCGGTATTGACCTTTATCGATACGCCCGGTGCCTACCCCGGTATCGGTGCAGAAGAACGCGGGCAGAGCGAAGCCATTGCCAGGAATCTGCTGGTAATGTCGCGCTTGAAGGTTCCGATTATCTGCACGGTCATTGGTGAGGGTGGTTCGGGTGGAGCCTTGGCGATCGGGGTAGGTGATCAGACGCTCATGCTGCAATACAGTACCTACTCCGTAATCTCCCCGGAGGGCTGTGCCTCGATACTCTGGAAGAGCGCCGACAAGGCAGCGGAAGCGGCCGAGTCCCTGGGGATTACCTCGGGACGTTTGTATGAGTTGGGCCTGGTTGACCAGGTGATTCCGGAACCGCTGGGTGGTGCGCACCGGGATGTCGATGCAATGGCAGACAACATCAAACGCACACTGCTCAAATCCCTTGATTCGCTGCAACAGAAAACGCTGGATGAACTCATTGAGTCCCGTTACAACCGCCTTATGTCCTACGGACAGTTTGCCGAGCGCTAGGCGGTATGGACCCGGTACCCTCAGCAGGGCAGAGAAATCTTTCTTCCGGGGCATTTGTTTTTTCCGGCCCTATGCTGGTTTCCGGACCGCGTTATATACAGTAACGGTGCTTCGCTTCATCGGTTCTGATGGCCGGTCCTGGTTGCAGGTAGCCGATCCGTCATGAAGTTTTCCCGCGACTATCTTCTGCAACAGTTAGGCCGGCACGCCACACCCCCGTGTTACCAGGTGGCCTTCAGCGGCGGGCTGGATTCGCAGGTGCTGTTGCACGCACTGTGTGCGCTGCGTGATCAGCTCGCTGCAGGCATTGGTGCCGTGCATGTGCACCATGGTCTGCATGCGGATGCCGACCGCTGGGAAGCACATTGCCGGCGTGTGTGTGATGAACTGAACGTGGCCTATACCTCACTGCGCGTTGACGGGCGCCCGGCGCAGGGTGAAAGTCCCGAGGCCGCTGCGCGTGTGGCCCGTTATCAGGCGCTTGCAGAGTGGTTGCCCGCACAGCATTGCCTGCTCACGGCCCAGCACCAGGACGACCAGGCGGAGACCCTGCTGCTGCAGTTGATCCGGGGTAGCGGGGTCAGCGGGCTGGCTGCCATGCCGGTGATGACTGCGCTTGGTGCCGGGCAGCTCTTGCGGCCGTTACTGGAGATGAACCGTGCGGCATTGCAACACTATGCAGACCGGCATGGCTTGTCCTGGGTGGAGGACCCCGGCAATCGGAATATTGCCTACGACCGCAATTATCTGCGCCACCGCGTGTTGCCGATGCTGCGCCAGCGCTGGCCGTCGATCTCCTCGAGCCTGTCACGGTCGGCGGCGCATTGTGCCGAGGCGAACGAGTTAACCGCACAACTTGCGAGGAACGACCTGCTGGCCGTCACGGGTAGGCAGGCAGAGACACTCTCCGTGACGCGCCTGGTGGCGCTGCCACAAGAACGGCAACGCAATGTGCTGCGTGCCTGGCTGAAACAGCGTTCCGCTAGTTTGCCTTCCACAGCCGTGCTGGCGCGCATCGTCAATGATGTCCTCCACAGTCGTGCCGATGCCAGCCCATGCGTGCGCTGGGACCGCTACGAGGTGCGTCGCTACCGCGACGAGGTGTTCTGTTTGCAACAAACCCCCCGCAGGAATACGACGCGTGTGCTGGACTGGTCGCTCTCCGGACCCTTGATCTTGCCGGACAAGGGTGGGGTGCTGACGGCAGTCGCGGTGTCCGGCGCGGGAATACGGCGCAGTGATGCCATGGCCGGCACGCTCAGTGTGCGCTGGCGCAAGGGCGGCGAATGTTGCCGGCCGGCCGGCCGGGGCCACCTTCACAGCCTGAAGAAGATGTTCCAGGAACAGGGCATTCCGCCCTGGGAAAGAAACCGGATTCCCTTGATCTACATCGAGGATAGGCTCGCGATGGTTCCGGGATTCCAGGTGTGTGAGCCATTCCAGGCCGGTCCCGCGGACCCGGGTGTGTTGATCGAGTGGGACCGCCACCCCGGGCAGCCGCAGGGAAGGGATTTCCGATTGCCTGCTCCCGATTGGTAATTGAGGTGCTGGCGCCAATCTGGTAACGTCTACGCCCGTGTTGCGGCAAATGTGTCGCGCCCGGTTTCCAGGCAGTCAATGACCCGATTTATCTTCATCACCGGTGGTGTTGTGTCCTCCCTGGGCAAGGGGATCGCGGCTGCTTCGCTGGGCACCCTGCTTGAGACGCGTGGTCTCAAGGTGACCCTGCTCAAGCTTGACCCCTATATCAATGTCGATCCCGGCACCATGAGTCCGTTCCAGCACGGCGAGGTGTTCGTCACCAATGACGGTGCGGAAACGGACCTCGATCTCGGGCACTACGAACGTTTCGTGCGCACGACCATGACCCGGGATAATAATTTCACCACTGGCCAGATTTACGAGAGTGTCATCCGCAAGGAACGCCATGGCGATTACCTCGGTGCCACGGTACAGGTCATCCCTCATATCACCGACGAGATCAAAGACAGCATTCTCAAGGGTGCCGATGATGCCGATATCGCCATGGTGGAAATCGGTGGCACGGTGGGTGATATCGAGTCACTGCCGTTTCTCGAGGCGATACGTCAAATGGGGGTGGAGCTGGGCCGGGATCGCGCACTGTTCATGCACCTGACGCTGGTGCCGTATATTGCTGCATCCGGTGAAATCAAGACCAAGCCCACACAGCACTCGGTCAAGGAATTGCGTTCCATCGGTATTCAGCCGGATATCCTGCTGTGCCGGGCTGACCGGCCGCTGCCACCCTCCGAACGCAGCAAGGTTGCGCTGTTCACCAATGTGGAGGAGCGCGCGGTTATTTCAGCGGTGGATGTGGACAGTATTTACAAGATCCCGCTGTTGTTGCATGAACAGCAGCTTGACAACATTGTGGTCGAGAAAATGCACATCGATGCCGGGCCGGCTGATCTCAGTGGATGGGAAAAAGTAGTGCGTGACTCCGGGCGTCGTGAAGGCACGGTTACGATCGCCATGGTCGGCAAGTACGTGGATTTGACCGAGTCCTATAAATCCCTTTCGGAAGCCCTGATCCATGCGGGGATTCACACGCTCACCAATGTCAACATCAAGTACGTCGATTCAGAAAAGATTGAGCAGCATGGCACGGATGTGCTGAAAGGTACGGATGCGATACTGGTCCCCGGCGGTTTCGGCCAACGCGGTGTTGAGGGCAAGATCGCGGCGGTACGCTATGCCCGTGAGAACAATATCCCCTTCCTCGGTATCTGCCTGGGAATGCAGGTTGCCGTGATTGAGTATGCGCGCAATGTTGCCGGTTTGAAGGGGGCGCACTCCACCGAGTTCAACAAGAATGCCGAGCACCCGGTGATCGCGCTGATTACCGAATGGCAGCGTGCCGATGGTGGACATGAACAGCGCAGCGAGGACTCGGACCTGGGAGGCACCATGCGCCTCGGTGGGCAGCAATGCAGATTATTGGCCGGTAGCCTGGCACGGCAGATCTATGGCAAGGATGTCATCACGGAGCGGCACCGGCATCGTTATGAATTCAATAATCGCTACCGTGAACTGCTCGAGGAAAAGGGCCTGATCCTGTCGGGAATCTCGATTGATGGCAAACTGGTGGAGGTGGTGGAAATCAGCGGCCACCCGTGGTTTTTTGGTTGCCAGTTTCATCCTGAATTCACCTCGACACCGCGTGATGGACATCCACTGTTCAGCAGCTTCATCAGGGCCGCACGGTCCTACCAGGAAGGTCAGCGGGCGGTACAACCGGCCGCCGCACAGGCAGACGCCTGACAACTGACCGCGGAAGGAAACGGTTAACAATGAAGTTATGCGATTTTCAGGTGGGTATCGAACATCCCCTGTTTCTGATTGCCGGACCCTGTGTGATCGAGAGCGAGCAGCTTGCTCTCGACACGGCGGGTCAGTTGAAGGAAATCACCACCGGCCTCGGTATCCCGTTTATCTACAAATCATCGTTCGACAAGGCCAACCGCTCCTCACATAAAAGTTTTCGCGGCCCGGGTCTTGAGGAAGGTCTGCGCATCCTGGAGAAGGTAAAGGCGCAGATTGGTGTGCCGGTGTTGACCGATGTGCATGAAGATACCCCGTTGGCCGAGGTCGCCACGGTAGTGGATGTCTTGCAAACGCCGGCGTTTCTGTGCCGGCAAACCAATTTTATTCAGAATGTTGCCCTGCAGGGCCGGCCGGTCAATATTAAAAAGGGCCAGTTCCTGTCACCGTGGGATATGAAAAATGTAACCGAGAAGGCGCTGGCAACCGGGAATGAGCACATCATGGTCTGCGAGCGGGGCGTGTCATTCGGCTACAACAACCTGGTCTCGGATATGCGTGCACTGGCCGTGATGCGTGACACCGGTGTGCCGGTTGTGTTCGATGCCACCCATTCGGTGCAATTGCCTGGCGGGCAGGGAAGCCGTTCCGGTGGCCAGCGCGAATTTGTCCCGGTACTGGCGCGTGCTGCCGTCGCCGCCGGTGTCGCGGGTCTCTTTATGGAGACGCACCCGAACCCGGCCGTTGCGCTGAGTGACGGACCCAATGCCTGGCCACTGGCAGAGATGCAGGCCTTGTTGAAGACGCTGAAGGTCATCGATACCATCATCAAATCCCAGGAACTGCCAGAAACCGCGCTCATGAAATAGTTCATAAGTAATCAAGGTATCTAAAGCAAACTACTGATTATTGGAGTAATAATGTCGGATATTACTGATGTGCAAGGGCGGGAAATCATTGATTCACGCGGCAACCCCACGGTAGAGGCTGAAGTCACCCTGGCTTCGGGTATCGTGGGCCGGGCAGCCGTCCCGTCCGGTGCCTCAACAGGCTCACGGGAAGCAGTGGAGCTACGTGACGGTGACAGCAAGCGTTTTGGCGGCAAGGGGGTCACCAAGGCGGTAGCCAATATCAATACGGTCATCCGCAAGGCGGTTCTGGGCAGGGATGCGACTGCACAGGCCGAGATCGATCACCTCATGATTGAACTCGACGGCAGCGAAAACAAGGCTCGCCTGGGTGCGAATGCACTGTTGGCCGTGTCGCTGGCGAATGCGCATGCCGTGGCGCGCGAGCTGGGTGTTGGCCTGTACCAGCTGCTCGGCAGCGGTTCTACCTACCGGATGCCGGTACCGATGATGAACATCATCAATGGCGGTGTGCATGCAGATAACAGTGTCGACCTGCAGGAGTTCATGATTCTGCCGGTTGGTGCAGGCAGCCTGCGTGAAGCCGTGCGCTACGGTACCGAGGTGTTTCACTCGCTGGCCGCTGTTTTGCGCGGTCGCGGGCTGAATACGGCGGTCGGTGACGAAGGTGGCTTCGCCCCAGACCTGCCCTCAAACGAGGCCGCCATCGAGGTGATCCTCGAGGCGATCGAGAAGGCTGGCTACACGGCCGGGAAGGATATCTATCTGGGGCTGGATGCAGCCAGTTCCGAGTTCTACCGTGATGGCAAATACCAGCTGGCATCCGAGGACCGGCAATTCAGTGCCGCTGAATTTACCGAGTATCTCGCCGGCTGGGTTGACCAGTACCCGATTATCACCATCGAGGACGGTCTCGACGAAAGTGACTGGGAAGGCTGGAAACTGCTGACTGAACGCCTCGGTCACAGGGTGCAGCTGGTAGGTGATGACCTGTTCGTGACCAATACCACGATCTTTCAGCAGGGCATTGATAACCACATCGCAAACTCGATTCTCATCAAGCCCAACCAGAT
>JAJDNX010000009.1 GCA_022340485.1 Gammaproteobacteria bacterium
TGCTGCGCAAGCACCGTCTGCTCAACGCGGAAAGCGGTTCTGCCGCCGAGCTGCTGGTGCCCATACTGTTCAACTTCCCGAACGCCGGCCGCTTGTTGACGCTGTTGTTTGTGCCATTCGCCGCCTGGCTGGCCGGCAACGCCTTCACCGCGTCCGACTATGCCAGTCTGTTTGCCGTCGGTGTGCCCACCTACTTCGCCAAGGCGCAGGTGGCTTTGCCGTTTTTACTGGATTTCTTCGGACAGCCGCACGATCTGTTTCATCTCTACATCCCGACCACGGTCATCACCGGCAAGTTCGACTCCATGGTGACGGCAATGAACCTGCTGGTATTCGCCCTCCTTGGGGCCGGGGCCATGGGCGGGTTCATCGTGATGCAGGGCCGGCGATTGCTTGGCGCAGGCGCACTGATGCTTGCTGCGATCGTGGTTTCCGTCATTGGTTTACAGCTGCTGCTTGACAAGGTTGTCGACACCAGCTACCACAAGGACGAGATGCTGCGACAGATGCAAGCAGACCATAACGCGATGACGGCCATCATTCATCGCAATCTTCGCAGCGTGTTTATCGATGAAGCAGACAATGACCTGCCGCCGCTCAAGCGTATCCTTGAACGTGGCACCCTGCGCGTAGGCTATGACCCGTCAAACCTGCCTTTCAGCTTCTTTAACCAGGACGATGACCTCGTGGGCTTCGATGTGGAACTGTCCCGCAGCCTGGCGGAATCCATGGGCGTTATGGCCGAGTTCATTCCCATTGACTGGACAAAGCTGCCCGAGATGCTTGAGGACGGCACCATCGACGTGATGCCCGGCACCTGGTACCGGCCGTTCTGGTTTCCCGTGCTGCGACTATCTGCACCCTACCTGGTCGGGACCATGGCACTGGCCGTGCGCGACGAGCGCCGCCACGAGTTCAAAAGCGTGGAGGACCTTCGGCGTAGTCAGGGCCTGAAGATCGGCGTGCCGCTGGACCTGCGCCAGGTCATCTACAGCCTGCAGCGTTACTTCGACAATGCGGACGTGGAGTTCATCACGCTGGAATTCTGGCGGCCTTTTTTCGAGGGTCAACATCCTGAACTGGATGCGTTCCTGGTACCCGCAGAGAACGGTTCGGCCTGGACGCTGCTGCACCCCGAGTACACAATCGTCGTCCCGCAACCGGACCCGGTGAAGGTGCCCTCTGCCTTTGGACTGGCGCTGGATGCCGAACAGCTGGAGAGTGCTGTCAATGAATGGGTGGTCTTTGCCACAAACGAAGGCATGATCGACCGCGCCTATGATTACTGGGTTCTCGGTCAGGGCGCCAGTGAAAAACGTCCGCGCTGGTCGATCCTGCGTGATGTGCTGGGTTGGCAGGATTGACCGGGTAACCGAATCCTTCCCATGAGAAGCGGTTCATTGCTGCAAGTTATCGGCAGCCGTCCTCTGCGAGGTTACGACTGGCTACCCAGTCGGATATCCACTAATCTGGCCACATACTACCTAACTGGGCTCGATGTCGTACATGCACTGTTATAGTTCAACCAGCAGCGATCATGCATCAAAAACGAGCACCAGCATTCAGTTGGGTTTCTAAGTTGGTGATCTATATGGGACATACTATTGGTATCAATATTGCCTACCCAATGAGACAGGCCATTACTGTTTTTGAGTAAGTGTCATGTCTACCCGCATCAGTCACGGATATCGGTCTGCCGTCCATTACATCGATACCCATGACCTCATGCAGTGCACCATGGGAGGCGTTTCTGGATATGACCTCAATTGTGGCCGTGCGCCGGGGCTTGCCAAGCCGGATGAGAAGAGACAGCTGCATCCAGTACTAAGGCCCATGTGGAACAATAGAACACGTCATTCGCAAGGTATTGGGCTGAACCACAGCAAATGCGTGGTCTAGGTCGTGGGCCTGGATCAACTGTCTGTACATGAGGGGCACAGGCAGTCCGTAGATGATTTCGGACCTCATGGATGCACCGGGACTGATTCCCTGATGGTGCGGGTGCGCTGGATAACGTTAAGCATCATAAAGCCGCACCTGGTTATTTCAAACTGTGATACCTAGAAAGTATGCACAGGGCTCTTGCTTAGGGCCGTCATGCCATGGTGCGGGTGTTTTCAGCGCTATGAATGGTTGAAAGCCTGCAGTTTACTCTGGGACGACAACCCGGTGATCAATGCCGGATGAGGTTTCGTGCTATACCCTTTTCGGGAGACGCCAGGCAGGTATCACAATGCTTGTGTAAATCATAATGCAATAGAATAGGCCGAGGTTTTGCCCAAGGTAGGGGATAAAATTCACAAAGTAATGTTGTCACTGTAAGGGAAAATATGAGCATTGTAGAAATGTATACTGGTGATGTGGGTCTGCTGGTAAAGTGTCTTGCGGACATAGGGATAAAAAATATCGAAAGTATCCACTGGAACTTATCTTCGCCACAGCTTTATGAAGCAGCAGTCCGAAGACGCGAGGCACGTCTTGCCCACCTCGGGCCACTGGTCACGCGAACAGGGACTTTTACCGGTCGTGCGCCCAATGATAAGTTTATCGTCGATGATGAGAAAACGCATGACGAAATTGAGTGGGGCAAAATCAACCAGCCGTTTACACCGTTGCAGTTTGATACCCTGTATCAGCGCGCCTGTGATTTTCTCGAGGGGGGTGAGATTTTTGTTACCGATGCCCTGGCAGGGGCAGACCCCGCTTATGAGCTACCCGTGCGTATTATTACCCAGACCGCCTGGCATGCCTTGTTCTCACGAAACATGTTTATACGCCCGGAAAATCTCGGCCGCATACTGGCGGCAGACGAACCACGTTTTACGCTGGTGCATGTGCCTGAGCTGCGCGCCATACCATCGATTGACGGTACAAACTCTGAGGCATTTGTCATCCTTAATTTCAGTCGCAAGCTGATATTGGTAGGTGGAACCCGTTATGCGGGCGAAATCAAAAAAGCGGTATTCTCGGTGATGAATGATCTATTACCCAAGCAGGGTGTCATGAGTATGCATGCCTCGGCGAATATGGCGGAAAATGGCGATGTGGCTGTATTCTTTGGCTTGTCCGGTACCGGTAAAACTACGCTTTCCGCCGACCCAATGCGTAAATTGATTGGCGATGACGAACATGGCTGGGGAGATCGTGGTGTGTTCAATCTGGAGGGTGGTTGCTATGCAAAGGTGATTAATCTATCCAAAGAACATGAACCGCTGATCTACGAAACAACGAGAATGTTCGGTACCATTCTGGAAAATGTCGGTGTCGATACTCGCCACCGCCGGCTGGATCTTAATGATGCACGGCTGACGGAAAATACCCGCGCTGCCTATCCTGTTACACACATCCCCAATGCGGTATATCCCGGTATTGGCGGTCACCCCAAGGATATTGTCATGCTTACCTGTGATGCCTTCGGTGTCTTGCCGCCGATATCCCGGCTGTCGCCGGAGCAGGCGATGTATCATTTTCTTTCGGGTTACACTGCTAAAGTAGCTGGTACGGAGGTTGGCATTTCCGAGCCCACGGCTACCTTCAGCGCCTGTTTCGGTGCGCCATTCATGCCTTTGCATCAGTCGTTTTACGGTGAATTACTGGGGGAAAAGATACGCAAACACAAGGTGCGTTGCTGGCTGATCAATACCGGCTGGTCCGGTGGTCCCTATGGGGTAGGAGAGCGAATGGATATCCATCATACCCGAGCGATGTTGAATGCTGCGATCCATGGTGAGCTGGATGATGTTCAGATGGAAAAAGATCCTATATTTCAGGTATCCGTTCCCAAACATTGCCCGGGAGTTCCTGATGAAGTACTGCAACCCTCAATTGCCTGGAAGGACGCCGCTGCCTACCAGCTGAAAGCACGTGAACTGGCAAAACTGTTTCAGGATAATTTTCGTCATATCGCTGAAGAGGCGGGGCCGGAAATCAGTAATGCCGGACCCGTTGTGATTTGACGACTTCGCAGCCAGTTACGGATAGCCACCGGCTCGCCATGGACGGTGAAGTGGATTAAGCCTGTAGCTGCTGCAGGCAATGCAGTGCGGCACTCTTGTAACAGTGGGCAAGCGTCGGGTAGTTGTATACCGTGCTGGCCAGTAAGTTGACTCCCGCACCACAGTTCATTGCCATCTGGCCGATGTGGACCAGTTCGCTGGCGGACTCACCAATGATATGAACTCCCAGCAATGCCTGGCTGCTCCGGTCAACCAGTAATTTCATGAAGCCGCGTTCCTCACCGATGATCTGGCCACGAGCCGTTTCCGAAAAGCGTGCGCGGCCAACCACATAGTCGATTCCCTGTTCCTGCAGTTCCCGTTCGGTGTTGCCCACGTAGGAAAGCTCCGGAATGGTGTAGATGGCCATGGGTAGCTGACCGGCCGGTGCAGCATGCTTCCGGTCGAAGGCATGCTTCATCGCCAGGCGGCCCTGTTCCATGGCGGTCGATGCGAGCGATGGCCGACCTGCCAGATCGCCGATAATGTAGATGTGGTCCTGGCTCGTCTGGTGATGTTCGTTAATCCGTACCCAGCCCTGGTCATCAGCATCGATTCCTGCGGCATCCAGCTTGAGGCTATCGTAATTAGGCACACGGCCGAGGGCGTAGAGGACCACGTCGGTTTCAAAGATAACACCACTGTCGGTTTCCAGCTGTACCCGCTGATCGTGCCGTTCGATCCGTTTGACTCGGGTCTTCATGTGCAGCTGGACACCCATATCCAGCAGATCATGTTCCAGTGTCTGCTGTATATCTGCATCGAGATAGGCGAGCAGATGATCATGGGTATCGATCAGGCTGACGGCTACACCCAGCGGTGCGAACATGGTAGTAAACTCACAGGCAATCACTCCGCCACCGATGATAGTCATCCGTTGGGGCAGGCGGCGCATCTGCAGGATGGAGGTAGAATCCAGCACACGTTCCTTATCGAACGGCACATCCGCCGGTCGTCGCGGGCGTGAACCGGTCGCCAGCACAATCACTGCGGCGCTGAGTTGCGCTACTTCACCATTACTTTTACGCAGGCTGAGTGTATGGGCATCAATAAAACCCGCCTCACCGGGCAACAGGCTTACGCCGTGGCTCATAAGCTGATTCAGCAACAGACGCTCATGTCGATCGATCACCGCCTGTTTGCGACTAACCGCCTCGCTGAGAAAACCACTGTGCTGCTGATCGCGAAACTGCCGGGCTTCACGCATTCCTCGGGATGAGAATCGGGACGCAAGGTAAGCAGCTTCACGCAATGCCTTGCTGGGAATGGTACCGGTCTGCAGGCTTACACCACCGAGATAGGGCTTGCGTTCAATAAGCCCAACCCGCTTACCCAGGCTGGCAGCCTGCAATGCGGCACTCTGTCCGCCCGGTCCGGAGCCGATGACCAGCAGGTCGTAAATGTATTCAGTCATGCGCAGACTCTGTTAACAGTGAATCGTATTTCAGTGACCGGGAGGCCAAGATCATGCACTCTTTTTACCATCACCAAGACAGCTTGGGTATACTTGTTTGTACGAAATCAATCGTAGTTCGATAATACTCTGCCTGCTTGCAGAGGGTGCTTATGTAACAAACCTCAACAACGGCTGCACAGTCTTATCTAACGAATCAAACAACTGCTTGAACCGCTCATTTTTCAAAAAAGCGGTATAAACCCTCTCGGTTATCCTAACGAGCATGGCCAAGCAGGTGCGGGACCTCGTGAATTGCCGCACCCTGCACGAATTAGGTGGTGACAATCATATGCCCATATCTCTCACGATCAGACGTGTTGCCCGGGTTTGTGCACCCTGTGATGAGTTAGTCGATGAGTACCTTTCCAGCGGGGGATATCCGCAATAGTTGGAGGAAAATATCAATATGCTTACCGCCGGTCCCAGTAGCGCTGCATTTCATAATATAAAAATGATGCAGTCCAGGTGATCAAGAGAAGTCCTGTCAGTGATTCGAGTCCAACGAGATGCCTGATGGCGCCATGAGGTTCAATATCACCAAATCCCAGTGTTGTGAAAATTGTATAGGAAAAATAGAGGCAATCCCGTAAAGAGCCATCGAAATTCCCTTCCAGGTATCCCCATTTTTGTATATGTGGGAGCAAGTAATAGGCAATGGAAAAGATCCAGATCTCGATACTATGTGCCAAAAGGGCTATGAAGACTGCAAAAACGATGCGATAGCGATGCTTGATTGTCATTTTCGGGATGACAGCGGTTACCCGATACAGAAACTCATAGTGAATGATTACAACGAGCGCAATAATAGAGCCGATTACCAGAAATACTGCCAGCATCTCTCACTCCCTGATGGTTGGTATGAATCTGATACAGCGTCTGTGGTTGAACACCAGCACTTTAAACCGGTTTCTTCCGAGTGGCGCGATGATCTCACGGCCATCCTGTCGCAGTTCTTTGTCCGGCTTTGCACCGATTATGTAAAAGTCAAGATCCAGTTGCCAGTATCACCTCAGGGTGATTTGCCGCGTGCGTACTGACAGCCATTTGAAACAGGTTGTTTAAAGCAGTCCGTTGAATTTACTACCTCAGCGTCGGCGCCTTGCTAGCTGCTATCCTTATCGCTGTAAGGGAATCGTGAATGACCATACCGGAGCACAAGGATGCCCAGCGAGATAAGCAAAACCGCACCAGCAACTCCTAGAATTCGCCAGGTATCCATGCTTTTCATATCCAGAATCATATAGCGTGCCAGTGCCACTATCGCGATATACAGAGGCATTCGTACTGGCAACTTACCAGAATCAAGATACATCGCCACCATGGCGAGTACTTCGAGGTATATAAAGAGGAGCAGCAGATCCGCCAGGGTAACTGTCCTTGCTTCGATCATCGATGTAATTTCGATTGCAACTGCGATTACTGTAGAAACAGCAATAATTAACAGACCAACGTCCTCGACCCAGGTAATCGCTTTATGTCCAATTCTGCTAACGGCTTTCATAACTCATATTTCCGACATTTTTTACAAGCAACTTGCTATTACCTTGGGACAGGTACACGCTAAGATGCTGTGTGAAACTCATACTGCTTATTGGTAATCGGTAGGCTGGCTATAGATTGAGGAAAGTTTAACTCATCAGAAGAGGAGATATTACCTCCGTGTTAGACCCACACCATTCTGGAACGGGGACTCACAAAATTCGCCATTATCGAGTACCTCGACAAGCTTTCAAAAGAAGTGTGCGCCGGATTTCGCCCCGGAGCCGCAACTCAACCAACATTATACAACGTTTCACGTACAGGCAGAGCAGGCGATGTACCTCCTGCTCATTTTCGCGATAGACCGGAGGAAGGTGGTCGCCACAGGGCACCCGGAATGGAAGCGCAAAGAACTGTTCGACTCAGTGCTGATGTGTGATATGAAAGGCGCGCTCGCGCTTGCATGCGGTGAACACGCGTCACTCGAGATCATGATGGCGACCCAGGCTGCTATGACCACATCGGGGTTCCTACAGAATATCCAGCATCGTGATGGTCGGGATTTTACACAAAAAGTCGTTCCTTCTTGATGTCCCTCAATGTCGTAGAGGGTGTTCTCTGGTAACTTGCCCGCCAGATAGGTGTCATAGACATCTTCTTCAGATTGAGTTGGTATGATAAGGCGAAAAAGTATGAAGAAATTATTTTCTCCTATAATCATTATGTTGGCATTGCTCTATGTTCACGACCACAATATCTATGCTGCGACCTACAACCTCACCCCTACAGATGATGCATATGTTGAAGTTCTGCAACCCGACAATAATTTCGGCAGTAGCACTCGGCTGGCAACAAATTTCAATTTCCCCAGCCACATACAGTTTACCTATCTCAAGTTCGACCTAAGCTCGATTCCCAGCGGCGAAGTAATAAATGGAGCGATACTCAATCTCTATCAGGTTGCAGGGGCTGGCGTTGGAGAAGCACCCGTGAATGCCTACAGGGTTCCCGCGGATAACTGGACCGAGGGCAGTGTTACCTGGAACAACCGGCCAGCCTTCGATGTTGTTTTTGGTACAGGTGCCGATGGGCATTCTCATCTGGGTTGGTCCCAATGGGATCTTCTTGGTACTGGAAAATGGGTTACTACAGTTGACCGGTCCGATGGCCTCCTGTCGATTATGCTGGCCGAGACCCCTGGTGGTGACACGGCCAGGCAGTGGTGCAGCAAAGAATCTGATTCAAGTAACTGTTCCGCGCTGGGGGCTACAGGCACACCGTTTTTGCAGGTAACCACGACCCCAAGACAAACCTTTTACGATGTACCTTTTGACTATTGGGCCTACTCCTACATAGAGACACTTGCTGCCAACGGCGTAACCAATGGCTGTGGTCCCAGCATCTACTGCCCTGAGGACTCTGTGACTCGCGCGCAAATGGCGCTATTTCTCGAGAGGAGTATGCGTGGCGGTGACTTCCAACCCGACCCCGCTGTAGGCAATATCTTTCTGGATGTGCCGGCCGACTACTGGGCTGGGGGGTGGATCGAACTATTGTACAGCGATGGGATTACTACTGGTTGTGGTGTTGCTATCTATTGCCCTGAGGAGGCAGTTACACGGGAACAGATGGCTGTCTTTTTACTGAGAGCCAAGAATGGTCCAGATTATGTGCCACCGACCCCTACCGGTATCTTCGTTGATGTCCCTCTCACTCACTGGGCAGCGGGCTGGATCGAGCAACTGTATGCCGAGGGTATTACGCTTGGTTGTGGGCCTGATATTTACTGCCCCAGCGATGCCGTGACCCGGGCCCAGATGGCCGTGTTCCTGGTGCGTACTTTCGAGCTTCTATAGACAGCGCCAGCTGGAGCTGATTAGGGTCCCCGATAGATCCGTATACCTCTCGCCTTTAGGCGATGGATCTTGTTGTGTGGGAAGGCAGTAGGGCAAAAGTTTATCCCGGATGCGAAAAGTTGTATTCCTTACTCCTTTATGCCCGTTCTTTGGGTGCTCCGGGAGAAGGCAGATGGTAATCCCTAATGTTCACTGAAGGCATCTTGAGGCGTTCCTTCGCTGACGGAGGCGATGCGAAATCATGTCAGCACGATGTATTGTCGGGTCGGGGGTGCCGTACTACAGCGGAGTTGCTGTTACGCCACGGGGTAAGGGAGATAAGTACTTAAAAAATGACAAAGGAAGCGACTACAGGCACTACCTGACTCGCGCACTTGAAGAATTCTGCTATGATTAGTTATCAACAATACAGAACTGGCAGGACGACAAGAACAAACCATGAATCGCTGGCCGCTATTCACTCTCGTGGCAGGTTTGCTGATGGTGATCACACCGTCGGCACGGGCTGTGGTGCTCACACCTGAGATATTTCGTGATGCAGCCATCCAATATGAAAGAGGCCTGGCCGTAGAACAAGATTATCAACGCGCTTACCAACTCTATTGTGTTGCCGCGCTGCAGGGGGATACTGAGGCAGCCCACCGCCTAGGCCTGATGTACACGAACAGTCATACCGGTCTGACTCCTGATCGGTCTGTCGCTGCCGGCTGGTTTCTTCTGGCAACAAAAAACGGGGACTCAAGTTCAAGCCGGGCATTAGCACAGCTGGACGGAGTTTCCCCGGCACCTGATCCTGCATGTCCTGCAAGCAAGGAGATACCTGATCGTGAACTCATTGAAACATGGGTAAATCTCCTTGCTCCGGAATACGGAATCGATCCGCGACTGGTGCTAGCGCTCATAGCCGTGGAATCCAATTTCGATCCGCGCGCCAGATCGCCACGCAATGCCCACGGACTCATGCAGCTTCTACCGGCTACCGCTGAACGCTTTGCGGTCAACGATATCTGGGATCCCGTACAGAATATCAGCGGTGGACTGTCATACCTCCGCTGGTTGATGGAATACTATTCAGGCAAGGTCAGGCTGGTGCTGGCGGCCTATAATGCCGGAGAGAATGCTGTTGATCACTATCAGAAAATACCTCCCTACGACGAAACCAAGCGCTATGTGCTGAATATCCTCATAAAATACCGCAAGCTACTCCATCCGGTTGATCCCCTGCCGATCTCCGAGGTCGGTTTCAAGAGCATTGAAATGGCCGACAACAAGACGGTGATGCTGTCACCCGTACAGGGCACTTCGCAATAACTACCTTCCGTGTGGTTTCCAGTACTATCGCTACGTACAGAACGGTTCTAGATTACGCATTCGCATCGGTTATAACCATTTAGCGATGGTAGTGATAGCCGCCCGCGAAACGAGGCAGAACAACCCCAGGCTTCCCTGCGGCTTTTCGGGCTGAATGATCCACGCCTGCGGTGAGTGGTCGTTCCCGTACAGATTCGGAGAGGCCGGCTATGAGTCTGAGCAGGCCTGCGGTTTTTGTGTCGTACAGTGACACGATGAACTGAGGATGTGCCCGGTTACTGGCCGTTGAGCGGTTGTGTCACGTGGCCTATGATGTGTACATGGTTCCTTCCGGGCATCATATCGCATTCGGCCCCGTCCCCTCGCGACGGCTTGGGCAGAGCCTGGGTATCAACAATGTCACCACCAAGTCCTGCAGCTATACCTGTGTCTACTGTCAGGTCGGGCAGACCACGGAAAAGACGATACAACCCAGGCCCTTCTTCAC
>JAJDNX010000050.1 GCA_022340485.1 Gammaproteobacteria bacterium
CCAGGGTAGCGCCACCCACCGTCAGCACATAGGGGTTGATGGCATCGGCGTGGAGGTACAGGGCATGCAGGGTTTCTACCGGCCCGATCCCCCGGGGCAACGCCACGCCAAAGAAATTTTTCAGCTGGCTGGTGGCGATCAGGACAGCGGCACCGGCCGTGAATCCCACCACTACCGAGTGGGAGATAAAGTTCACCAGCGTACCCAGGCGCGCCAGCCCCATGAACAACTGGATGGCGCCGACCATGAGGGTCAGGGTCAGCGCCAGTTGTACGTACTGGGCACTGCCGGGTTCGGCCAGTACACTCAACGAAGAAAACAGCACGATCGAGGCGGCCGTGGTGGGACCGGAAACGAGATGCCAGGAGGAACCGAACAGGGCGGCAACGATTGCCGGGACCATGCCGGCATAAAGCCCGTACTCGGGTGGCATGCCAGCAATGGTGGCAAAGGCGACGCCCTGCGGCAGCACCACGATGGCACCGGTCAGCGCGGCCACCAGGTCGTCCCTCAGGGAGGTACGGTTGACGCGAGGCAACCAGCGGAGGAAAGGCAACAGTCGGCGCATCGCCGCTGCACCCCTTTGATCGAGGGAAGGAAGAGAAAGTCCAGGATTGTGAAGATTCATTGGGTTACCGGATAAAAAACTGCTGAAATTTTCGGCTGCGGCCCTGCCTGAAAGCAGGGGGTTAGAAACAGGGAGTTACAGGCTGCCGCCGTCAAGTACGCTGGGTGCTTCGGATACCGGTTGCTCCTCCTCCGGCTCTGCACCGGGGAAGCTGCCACCATCGCCCAACAACCTGGAAGTGGAGTCCTGTACCGTCAAATGCGACATACCCTGGAGCTTTCTAATGCGCTCAGTCAGTGCAAGGACCATGACAAAAGCAATGGCCAGTAGGATGAGGAGGCCCGGGCTGTGTTCAATGACCGCGAGGAGACCGGCTAGCGCAACGGTAAGAAACTTTACGGTTCTCCACACGGTTCGGTGGCCTTCAAAATACAGGGCTGGCGTTTGGAAGTATTGCATGGGTTGCTCCAGGTAAATAACTCGAATTCAGGGATGTCCTGAAGTCTACCGAAGCTCCCGTCAAGGGAACGCAAAGAAAACGTTAAACCAGCGTTAAATTCTATTTGATTCAGTAATCTGGATGCTTTTAACCGCATCCTTGCAGCAGGGGTTGAAAAGGCGCAGTGCGGACGGGGCGTGTCCACGCAGGGGGGCAACTGGCATGGCAAGGCAGAGGCGCTTACCGGGTGGTATCCGGAAAAATGGCTGTGCTCCCGAGTGCCTGACCGGCGGCCGGTAGCGGCAACTCCGGACACATCACCGAGATAAACATCGCAGCTGCGGATCATGCCCCGCTCCGCGCCGAATTCCCGTTCTTCCCGGAGGGGCTGGAAAACATCAGACGGGCGACGGTGCCGCCACCCGGCCGATTGGCAAGGGTTATCTGCCAGCCCTGGCGCTTGCATAATCGCTGAACCAGAGACAGCCCCAGTCCGGCACCCTTACTGCCACCGCTGCGCACATAGGGACGGAAAAGCTGCTGGATTTCGGAAGTCAGCAAACCCGGCCCGCTATCTTCCACCAGGACTGCGTCGGACTCGAGGGTGATCCGGACCTCGCCGGAATCGGTAAACGTCAGTGCATTGCGCAGGAGATTACCAATGGTCATGGCGAGGACGGCATGATCCGCGGCCACTTTTGGCGGCTCAATCACCGTCACGTCCAAAGTCACCTGCTTGTCGTGCAACAGCTGACGCTGCCGTGACACCAGCTCTTCCACAACCGCCACGACATCACAATCCCCCGTATCCACTGCAGGTGCTTCCTGCTCCCTGGCCAGTGCGAGTAACGCCCCGGAGATCTCTCCCATCTCTGCCACGGCACGGTCGATACGGGCAATTCGGAGCCGGTTCTTCCGGTCAATGTCGGGATCAGCCATCAACAGGTCCGTTGCACCCTGGATCACGGCCAGCGGGGTGCGCAGCTCGTGGCTGACATCGCCTGTAAAGAGACGCTCGCGCTCGATGAAGTCATGCAGCCGCAGCAGGTAGTTATCGAAATCCGCTGCCAACTGCTGCACTTCGTGCCAGGGGAATTGTTCGGCGAGAGAGGGGGGCGCATCTTCCTCGGGCTGCCGTTCCGACACCCGCCGTATCAGTTCAGTCACCGGCGCAATGGTGCGTCCTGCCAGCCAGCGGCCGGCGAATGCCGAGATCACCGTGATCATCAGCACACTAACCGCCAGCATCAGCAGAAATCCCTGTTCACGCCTTCTCAAGGCAGTGACATCGTAGAGCACGGCAAAGCGCTGCTCCCCGACACTGCGCACGGCAGCCCGGTAGGCGACACCCTCCAGCACCAGGCGGTGGCGCCCGGGGGTAAGTTCGCTCACCGCTTTCGGAACCTGCGTGCGGTTACCTTCCGGGGTGATGACGAAAGCCCGGATGGTGGCTGTCCGCTCCGGCAAGGAGTGGGGGTTGCGTTCGCGGCGCAGCACATAATCATCGAGTTCTGCCGTCAGGGTATCGTCGATCAGCCGTCTTTCCAGGTCCTGGGAGGCAAGATAAATGATGGCGGCCAGGGTCAGGCTCACCACACCGCCGAAGACGGCCAGGGTGACCGCAACACGGTTTCGCAGGCTGCGTCTAACCTGCACGCCGCTCCCTCGCGAACACCCGGCCGTCCGAATGCCGGTCAGCGGTCATCCGGACCCGCCAGCTGATAGCCAATGCCGCGCAGTGTGTGCACCAGAGGCACGTTGCTTTCCCGATCCACTGCACTGCGTAATGCATGCATGTGCGCGCGTAACGCATCGCTGTCCGGGGGGTTGTTTCCCCATACCGCGTGCTCCAGCTCCTCACGGCGTACCACAGCGGGTGACCGGTACATCAACAGCTTCAGGATTTGCAGCGGGATCGGGCCAAGGTCGATGCGGCGGCCGGCACGCTCGACTCTCATGCGCTCCAGATCGAAGCTGAGGTCCTCCACGACCAGCTGCATCCGTGCGGCCGTCCCCCGGCCTCGCCGTAACAGTGCCATGATACGTGCTTCCAGTTCAGGCAGGGCGAAAGGCTTCACCAGGTAGTCGTCTGCACCACACTCGAAGCCCTTCAGCTTGTCGCCCAGGGTGTCTCTTGCCGTCAGCATCAGGATCGGCGTATCACATTCGTCCCTGCGCAGCCTGGCGCAGACTTCCAGTCCATCCATGCCGGGCAGCATCAGATCCAGGACGATCACGTCGTAACGCTTCTCACTGGCGAAGCGTAGTCCGGTCAGGCCATTGTAGGCGAGGTCCACCGCGTGGCCGCGGGCCTCGAAGAAGTCGCTCAGGTTCTCAAGCAGGTCAGGATTGTCTTCGACGATGAGCAGGTGCATAGAGGAAACGATCGTGTCTCAGTAAGGAGGAACCGGTATCAGGGGCCAAGGGTCATTCTATGCCTTTTCCGGCAAATGGCCTACCGGAGCACGGCATACCCCAAGGCATCTCTGCGCAGGCCCGACACGAAGCTCAATCCCGGTATCAGGATCCCCACACGCAACACAAGCATCGACATTAGTTCATTGTCAGCGTTATGAACTCGTCTTCAAAACACCCACACACAACTCTCGAGGGACTGACCCGGGCGCAGGCAGCTCACTCTGCAATATCCATGTCTGCAACAACCGGGAAATGATCCGATGCAATCCACGACTTTGGCGAGTCGTGTCGTGAGCAACTCCTGATCACTGCCGGTGCACGCACGAAAATCCGGTCCAAGGGCAGCACTGGAAAGGGCCAGGTGGGAAAAGTGCGTATCTCGGTGTATGTGAAACCAAGATTACGAAGTTCCACAAACGGCCGCCTGGTCAACCAGACATTGAAATCTCCCAGCAACACGGTAGGGTGCTGGTCATCGAAGAGCAGATCGGCGAGCCTCCGGAGCTGAACACCCCGTTCGGGGGTTGTCAAACCTAAATGGGTGGCGAGCACCCTAAGTGGGTTACCGTCGATCACCAGGACGGTATCGATCACACCTCGCGGTTCGCATCCGGGATAAGACAGATCATGTAATACTTGCTCAAGGATGCTGTATCGTGTGAGCAGAACATTGCCATAGCGGCCCACGCCACGACCGAAGATCGTACCGTCAACAGTGAGCATACCGGTAGTTTTTTCCAGCTGAGCGGCAAGATCGCCCGCATGATCAAGGGTGATTTCCTGTAGCGCTACAACGTCAACCCGCATCTCCAGAATCACATCAGCGATACGCTCTGGTGCGTAGTTGCCATCTCTTCCAATGCAGTCATGGGTGTTGTACGTTGCCACTCTCAACTTCAAACGCCTCAGCTTGTTCGCAGCCAGCGCTTTACCTGCCAGGCCGCCCCTACAAGCACCGTGCCCAGACCAATCACGATAGCCAGGCTGCTCCATGAAGGTGACTGAATGGCATCCGAGAGAGAACTGGAAAACAGTGTGATTGCACCAAGACCGGGCATCAGGCCCAGCAGGCTGCCAACGAGGAACTGGCGGGCACCGAGAGGGGAACTCCCTGCCACCAGGTTGAACACCGCAAAAGGCGCCACCGGGACCAGGCGCAACACGGCAACCGCCACCGTACCGCGCTTTGCCAGACGCTTGCTGAGCCTCTCAATGCTTGCACCACTCATGCGCTCGATCACCCCCTTGCCAAGGAAACGGCCACCAAGAAAACCAAGAGCCGAAGCCGCCATCGCACCGGTCATCACATATAAAAAGGCTTCCCAGCCTTCGAATACCAGGCCAGCGATGATGGCCAGCAGCGTCACCGGCACCATCAACAAGCTGGCGATAATGAAACCACCGATCGCAACGACAGCACGGATTTCAGTCGAGGAGATCGATGCCAGGTACCGCCCGATCCGATCGGGTGCCAATAACGACTGCAGTGGACCCCAGCGCCAGGTAGCGGCCAGCCCGAACAAAACAACAACGACGGAGACGAACAGCATCAAGCGTCGCCGACCCTGCGGCTTGCGTGACTTCGGCACATATTCCTCGATGAAATAATCCGGACTGAACGGTTCGGACGGATCAACAAGGCTGG
Source organism: Gammaproteobacteria bacterium (assembly GCA_022340485.1). Lineage (GTDB taxonomy): Bacteria > Pseudomonadota > Gammaproteobacteria > UBA9214 > UBA9214 > UBA9214. Next base: position 5,071 of record JAJDNX010000050.1, read on the forward strand.
TTTCCGGCACCAGCTCGTCTACCTCCGCCGCCACCTCACAATCCAGGGGTCGCAAGCTGCGCTGCTTGCCTTGCAGGCATTCGATCGCCTCTATCAGCCCGCCCTCAGCCTGCATGGCTTGAATCACATCCTGCGCTTCACAGCCCAGATGCTCTGCCAGCAGACACGCACGTAAACGCCCGATATAGCGAGCAACCTTGTCATGCGGTTCACTCGACTCAATCGCCAGGTCACACTCGGTATCCAGCCCCATGGAGCGATTACTGGTATTCGATGAACCGATGCGCAAGAGACGGTCATCGATAATCAACAGCTTTGCGTGCACGCTAATGCAGTCGTCACCGAGTCCTGGCTGATAGGGAAAATAGATCCGCAGACGATCGTACCTGTCAGCCTCGTGCAAACGTCCCACGATACGGCTTCGCACCACGTCCATTGTCATCTGCTCCAGCCAGCCACCTGTTTTCTCAGGCAGTACCAGAACCACCTGCGGACCATCCTCCTCGGCTAAACGCGTGATGAGTGCATCACCCAGGGCCTGGGCAGTAAAGTATTGGTTTTCTATGTAGATGGTCGTTTGTGCCGCCGCTATGGCATCAAGATAAAGCCTGCTCACCTCCTCGACCGCTTCGCGTCCATGGAAAGCCGGTTCTGTCCTGGCAATGGCCACACGCACATTATCCAGTCCGCTAGCGACGCGCTCCGGCCAGGGCGAGTGCTCGACGCCAGCCGGCGGACTGACCTTCCAGCCGCGCGCACGCCGCCAGCGTTCTCGTGCCAGTTGTCCAAGACGGGCGGCCGCTTCCCCTTCAACCAGCAGCATCATGTCGTGAAAAGGCGGATAGGGCTTGCCGTCGGGGTCCGTACGACGGGGATCATCGGGCTTATGCTCGCTTGTATCCCAGCGCCAGCGAGACAGATCGATGCCGCCGGCAAAGGCGACCTGGTCATCAACGACAACCACCTTCTGATGATGGGATGCGCCTTTCGGATGCCTGTCATCGAGCCGGAAATGAAATCGGGGTGGCGCCTGTATGCGCAGCCTCAGTGCAGGCAGCAGCTCGCGCTCCGTGGCATAGATCATGTTGAAGTCCCAGGACAGCAGGTACACATTCAGCCTCGGATTGCGCCTGACCAATTCGGCAAGGAATGCGCCCAATTTATCGGGAAGCTCGTCGCCCGGCTCAACACGATGCAACCGCTCGTGGCGATCAAAGTCCCAACCAAGTATCAAAATCTGCCTCTCAGCCGCCCGGCAGGTCTCGGCGAACGCAGAAAAGTAGTCCGCAGCATCCACCAGGGTGGCCAGACGTGATGCGTGTTCGACTTTCCAGCAGTTCCTTCCCGGCTCGAGAATCGGCCTGTCAGCGGATGAGTCAGTATTCATGGCAGGGTTTGTTCCATTCAACTCCGGCATGTTCTTGGTCCGTTAGGAAAATCAGAGGAACTGAAAAACAGGTCAGCCATGTTGCACCTGCCAGGTATCCAGCATTGGTCGCGGGATCTTTTGAACCGAAGCCTAGCACGATGTACGGGATGACGGCAGTGGCGGAGGTATATAGCAACCACAGGTGACGGGGGTAAATGCGCAACTGTCAGCACCTGCGGATATGCCTCCATGCGATACCGTGCACCGGCATGCATGAGTCCATTCGCCACCATGCCGCAGGCAAGCACATGGGAGCTGTACTACTATAGGTGCATGGTCAAGTACTTCGACTACCTGCGCAATCGATTGGACACCAGCATCTGGTTCATCCCGGTGTGCATCTCAACTGCCTGTTTCGCGCTGGGCATGCTGATACTGTGGGTGGAGCGCCACGTCACCTACTCGTCTGCGAGCCTGCAGACGTTTGCCATGCCTGTCGAGTCAGCGCGCCAGGTGCTTAGTGTCATAGCCGGTTCCGTTATCAGCGTTGGCGGTGTTTCATTCTCGGTAACAATGGTCGCGCTAACACTGACCTCCGGCCAATACGGGCCAAAGATCCTTCGGCACTTCCTCGAGGACAATAGCAGCAAAGTGAGCCTTGGCCTTTTCCTCGGCGCTTACGTCTATGCCCTGGTTGTGCTCACCGCCTACAGCGAGACAGACAGACCGCATCTCACGGTTTTAATGGCGTTGCTACTTGCCCTGTTTGCTGTGGTTGGCTTTATACGTTTCATCCACCGCACTGCAACTGATCTGCAAGCCGACGAGATTGTCGAACGCATCGGCCAGCGATTACAGGTCTCGCTCGTTGAACTTGCGAGCGAAGGCGCACTGCGTGGACGATCCTGCGACGTCGCTGCCTGGCGCCGTGCCGCACGTGGACAGCGGCCACAGCTCATTGCCTCAAATGGACAAGGATACGTGCAGGCCATCGATTACCGGGAACTGTTGAAGTGGTGCGCGGAACATAATTGCCGGATGCAGGTGCGGGCCAGAGCCGGCGACTTCCTCGTCAATGGTATCTGCGTCTTCAAGGTATATGGCTGTCCGGCAGACGCTATTGATGCGGCTTTCGACCACCTTAACAGTCATGTAATCACCGGCCCGATCAGGACCTCGGTGCAGGACCCTGAATATCCAATCACCCAGCTGAACCAACTGGCAGCACGTGCCCTGTCACCGGGTATCAATGATCCAGGTACTGCAAAAAGCTGCGTGGATTCATTCAGTCTTGCCCTTGCCTATATTGTCGATCGGGACCTGCCTGGCAGTGTCTTCATGGACGATGAGGGAGAGCCACGCCTGTTGTTGCGCTTCACGAGTTTCGACGGCATCATGAAAGCCGTGTTCGCACAGCTGCGCCAGTTCGCCAAATCCGAGGTCTCGGTTGTCGTCTCTCTGCTCGATGCCTTATGTCGTCTTGCACAACTGACGACACGCCGCGAGCGCTTGCAGGTACTTGGCTTTCACGGAGACCTCATCCGGGAAGAGATCGATGATCAGGCACTCGCGGCATATGATCTGCTCGATATCCGTCAACGGCATAAACGTCTTCGCAGACTGGTGCAGCGCCTGGACTGTTGTCGCAACGCGTAAGAGCGTCTGTCATTAGAGATATAAGCTAAAACGTATGCAAAAAGGATTGATCATTCTCGGAATACTATTGGTTGCGATTGGACTCTTATGGCCCTTCCTTGGCTCGTTACATCTTGGCCGTTTGCCAGGTGACATTGTTATCGAGCGGGAAAATTTCACGTTTTATTTCCCAATCACGACGATGGTCATTATTAGCGTCCTGATATCGCTGGCAGTCTGGCTTTTCCGCCACTAACTTCTCTGAAAGAATGATTTTTCACTTATTGTCAACCACATTCAGTGCCATGGTAACCGATGCGGCATACGAGTATCCGGCGCCGCACGCGACTTGCCAAATCGAAAAAATGAATTTTCGATCGCGCTAACGATACTGTCGCTGATACCACCATTCGAACAGCCGCTTCAGCCAGTGCAGCAGGCGCGTTGACGGCAGCAGCAGGGTGCGGGCACTGCTGCGCGTCAGCAGTGTTCCCGAGTCCAGGGAATCGATAATGCAGGCGAGTTCCACCTTGAAGCCTGCTGACGATAGTGGACACCATAATTTAACGGACCCGGGGAATAGCACGTCCATCCGGATCGAACAGATACAGATCCTTCACCGCCAATCGCAAGGTA
>JAJDNX010000019.1 GCA_022340485.1 Gammaproteobacteria bacterium
CCAGCGGCGCATCCTCGTCCGCAAACGATGTGATGCGTTTCATCACCATTGCCTTCATCGCACACCTCCTCGATACCGTTGTATGTCTGTTTTGACCCCTCTGGCCGGCATGCCGCAATCCCGGTTAAGGGATCAACGCTGCGCAACGCGACGACGGTATTGTGGTTGAAACCTATCTCATTAAATTACGTAATAACTATAAAACACATAGAATCAGCTACGTCTTCCGGTCAAGCGACGTACACTGCTACAGGCCGATTCCTGCGCGAAAAGCTCTAGAGCCGTCTTTTTGATTCATATTAGAGCTGCTCATGCCCAACAAACTCCGAGGATCTGGCTTCTCTCTCGGACCTGTAGGTTAACTCGCAGCGGGTGATGAAGCATCGTAAACCGTGAAACGTGTAGGAGACAACACGCAAGCGGTTCACGTTTCAAATAGTTAACCAGGCAGTATCGATCATGGTATATTTCATGGCATTGAGAGGTACAATCACAGGAACCTCCCCATCGTCACCTGGCTGTAGTCGCTATTGATAATCGAGCAGGAGAAATAGCCGTTCGCTTGCCATCTGCCCATCACAGAAAGCCATGAGTGACGAGCAATGGATGCAGCATGCCTTGCGGCTGGCTGCCCGGGCCGAGGCTGCGGGTGAAGTGCCGGTAGGTGCAGTGCTGGTCAATGACGGTGTCTGTATTGCGGAAGGATGGAACCAGCCGATTGCAAGGGATGATCCGACGGCGCATGCCGAGGTGGTGGCCTTGCGCTCCGCCGGTGTGTCGCTGGGTAATTACCGCTACATGGGTAGCACACTGTACGTGACTCTGGAGCCCTGCCTGATGTGTGTAGGTGCCGTGGTGCACGCGCGCGTCAAACGCCTGGTATTCGGGGCCCACGATCCGAAAAGTGGTGCGGTGACGAGTTGCGTAAGTGGTTTTCAGATCGCCGGTCTGAATCACCGTGTGGAATGGTCCGGAGGCGTGCTCGCAGAAGAATGCGGCGAACTGCTGAAGGCATTTTTTCGCCGTCGACGCTAGCAACACGGGCATGCCATTCCCCGCGTTGTATGCGCGTCTTTGCGAGACCTGCCTATCTCGCGATATCCTCAGAACCAGGAAAGTGTCAATCAAGGGTGGTCCACACTGGTATATGAACAAGTTACTGATATTTATTTTGCTGTCGACCCGGTTCGCGACGGCTTGTGCCGACGAACCCGCAACGGTTGATATGGAACTCAAGCAGGTCTCCAAGCACGTCTACTATGTGGAGGGGGCCCCGGGTATTGCAACCGATAACCAGGGATTTATCTCCAACGCAGGTGTCATCGTCACCGGTGCCGGGGTTGTCGTGTTTGATGCCCTGGGTACACCGGCACTCGCTCGGTTGTTGCTGGAAAAGATTCGGGCGATCACTAATGAACCCATCGTGCGCGTTATCGTGAGTCATTATCATGCCGACCATATCTATGGCCTGCAGGTATTCCAGGACCTCGATGCCGAGATTCTTGCACCGGCGGGTGCCGAGAAATACCTGGCATCGGAAAATGCCAAGGAACGCCTTGAAGAACGTCGCTTCACACTGGACCCCTGGGTCAATGACGAAACCCGGCTGGTTTACCCGGACCGTTATCTGGGCGAGGGGATGCGCTTCCGACTGGGGGACGTGGAATTTATCGTTACCGTTGTGGGTGAGGCACATTCTGATGGCGACCTGACGTTGTATGTAATGCCTGATCGGGTACTGTTTTCCGGAGATATCATTTTCGAGGGGCGTGTTCCATTTCTGGGTGACTCAAATACCAAGCACTGGGTGCAGGTACTGGAACGCATGGAGAAGGAACAGCTGGTTGCACTGATACCCGGCCATGGTGGTCTCGCAGAAAATCCAAATGACGCGATCAGCCTGACGCGCCGCTACCTGAGCTATTTGCGTGAGCAGATGTCGCTTGCGGTTGAGGAACTGGTTCCCTTTGACGAGGCCTACAGCGAAATCGACTGGTCGGACTTCGAACAGTTGCCGGCTTTTGAGGAAAGCAACCGGCGCAATGCCTACCAGGTGTACCTCTCGATGGAAACGGAGATGCTCGGCAAGCAGTAATGCACTACAACGCCGCCGGTACCCCGAATTCCGGAGGTTTGGGTGGTGGCTCTGTCTCGTTCTCCTCCCGTTCCGTTAGCCACACCAGGATGTCATGATAGGTACGGATGTTCTCGACAAAGCGAACCGGTTCGCGGCCCCGGGCATAGCCGTAGCGGGTTTGCTGAAACCATTTTTTCTGGCTGAGCAGGGGAAGGTTCTCTTTGACATCCACCCATTTGTCAGGATCGCCCTTGTTTTTCTGTGTCAGCATACGGGCATCTTCCAGGTGACCAGGGCCGACATTGTAGGCGGCCAGTGCCAGCCAGGTCCGGTCCGGTTCAGGGACCTCTTCGGGAATGTACTGCAGCATCTTTTTCAGGTAGAGAGCCCCGCCGCGGATGCTTTGCGCCGGGTCTAGACGGTCCTCGACACCCAGGTCATCGGCGGCTGCATTCGTCAGCATCATCAAGCCGCGTACACCGGTCGGTGACACGGCATTCGGGTCCCAGTGTGACTCCTGGTAGCCGATGGCAGCCAGCAAGCGCCAGTCAATACCCGCTTCGTAGGCAGCGTAGACAAACATATCCATGAACTGCGGCAAGCGTTGTTCGACGTGGGCCTGGTAACGGCGGGTGCCGACATAATCAAATTCACCGATGTGTCCGTAGTAGCGGTCTATCAGGCGGTCGAGGGTACCCTTGGCCTTGATCTTGTTAAAGAAGGCAACGGCGGCATTAAACAGGCTGTCATCCTGGCTGAGGGGGAAGGCCCAGGCCAGCGGCTCCGGGTCGCCGAGGTCAAAGGCAGGCTTCAATTCCGGGTAGAAGCGGCGGTTGATTGAAAGCTCGTTGGAGTCGACAACGGTGTAATCAATGATTTGCTGCCAGACCAGGAACAGCAGTTCCTCGATGTCCTGTTCCGTATCCGTTTGCCATTTCAGATCCGGGTAGTCCTTTTTTAATTGCAGCAACAGTTCTTCATGGCTGCTGCCTGCAATGACTTCAAGCGAACCGTTCAGGTCGGCCAGTGACTTGGGTCGGGTCGAGCCGCTGCGGTAGACCAGCTGTGGTGTGATCATCTGGTAAGCCGGGCCAAAGCGGACTTTTTTCTTGCGTTGTTCAGTGATTGTCAGGCCAGCTGCCGCGATGTGGGCATCACCCAGTGCGGTGAGGGGCAGGATGTCACTGAAGTTGGGCGGAACCACCACGTGCAGCTTCACACCGAGAAATTTGGCAAAACGCTTTGCCAGCTCATATTCAAAACCACTCGGGCCATCGGGTCCTACGTAGTAGGTTGTCGGGCCATTACGGGTAATGACAATCAACTCGTTTTGCGCCTGAACTTGTTCCAGCGTAGAAAGTGGCCTGCCACAAGCCGCCACTAGCAGACACAGCAGGCCAGGCAGGACAAAACGCACCATGGCGGTTGGCAGTGTGCTTACGGTAGAATACGCAGCCTGAAAGACAGGTTGGAATCTTGCCCCGGTAGATTCAAATCCCATGCTTGATGCTCATGCCCTGTAACGATGAATATTCCTGATTCGTTGTGGGGTTATCATATCGCATAGATTGGCAAAATTATCAAACCGGGTAGACATTCAGAATACTGGAGAGGTACCGAAGCGGTCACAACGGCACCGACTCGAAATCGGTTGAGGGCTTAACGCCCTACAAGGGTTCGAATCCCTTCCTCTCCGCCATTTCAAGGGGTCCCTAACGGGGCCTTTTGCCTATGTGTAGCTGGATGGTTTCGATTTGGCGAGTGAGTGCTGTCGTGCATATAGCGAGTTGTTATACTTGCGACCCTCTTTGTATCCCATGATCAAGGATTATTCCATGAAACAGCCATACCCTGGCTTGCTTTTTGTTCTCCTGTTCATATTGGCCGCCTGTGCGACAACCGCAACGGCCCTCGAAACCACAGTTACTAGCAAACCTACACAGCAATACCGGCAGTGGATCGTCGACATGAAAGCAGCGCCGCGTGGACCGTTCTCGCAGTTGCGCTGGTTCTGCAAGGACGGCCGGGTACTGCCGCCGAAGCCCTATGCCTGCGGGGAGGAGGGTGGTTACCAGCACGGTGAATGGAGTCCCCATACCAGGGAGCTGCGCGACCAGGGTTACAAAATAGCCAACCTGCTGGCAGGTATCGATGCCCAAACGCAGATCCTGCAACCTGATTTCATCGATCGCTATAACCAGATGCTGATCGAGAAATATCTCATCATCGCCGACGATGGCTGGATTCTGCACCGTGCCCAGTTCTATCGCGGCGCCATCCAGGAAGAGGACGAGGCCAAGGGTGGGCGCAATCTGCTGGTGGCAATGAGTGCGCAGCCCGAGTGGATCGGGCTGCGCTACCCGGCATTGCGGATCGGTGTTCGCCTGTTGCCGCATGGCAAGGAGACGGCGTCGGTGCAGAAGGTCCGCCAGCTGTCAGCCTCGTTGTCTGATCAGGATGAGGGCTTCAGCAGCCTGCGTGGCAAGATTCACGGAACCCCGGATGCAGGTGATGCCGGGCGGGTGCGTGAGTATGCTGCCGGGATCGCTGATCCTGAAATGAAAGCGAAATATATGGAATTGGCTGAGGAGATTGACCAGGTCTACCACCCGGTGCCACTCCCGGAACTGCTCGAGTCCAGAGCAAAAATTTACTCCCGGGCGCCCTGGTTGCAGCAGCTGCTGCGGGAGGCTGCCACCGAGTACAGTCGTGATCCGGGGGCCAGCAACCGCTACCAGGCGACTGCCGCGCTGCTGGCCGAACTGCGTGATGCCATGCCAAGGATAAAAAGTGCCTCTGCCCGGCTCAGTGTGCTCGATCTGAGCCTGGTCGTTGAGGCGGAAAACTTCCGCGCCAGTGCCGAGCTGCGCGAACAATTACCACAGGCGAGCCGCCATCAGCGTGTCGAATGGCTACAGGCAGCAACCGATGCCGCCTATGGAACCGGCGCCATCAACCAGCGCGGGCGTCAGGAACTGCAACAGGCACTGGCCAGTCTGGGTGGCCAGGAAGTTACCCTCGGCAGCTATTTAAAGGTATTGGGCTATCTCGGTCGTGTGCCGGGCTGGGGTACGCAGGGGCTGCGATTCCAGTTCTATGAATCGATGCAGAGGCTCTCTGCTATCGAGCCCTTGTCACTGCACTTTATCCAGGACCAGTTGCGCGGTTCGCCGTTGTTGTTCTACTCGCAACTCCTCGACAGCCTGCAACGTGATGCCAACAAGCTGGCCGGTGTGCGCCACAAGTTGTTTGGAAAAGAGATTGGCGTCGGATTCCACGCCCTGAATCCCGGATTGGCGCGCGGTACCTTGCATGCACGCCTGGACCTGCAGAAACTCGATACATTTTCAGCCGACGGCATCTACCTGCTGCCGGAGACTGTTTCCGATCTGCCTCCGGTCGCAGGTATCCTGACGGCCGGTGAGGGTAACCCCCTGTCGCATGTACAGCTGCTGGCTCGTAACCTTGGTATCCCGAATGTAGGTGTTGACGAGAACCTGCTGTCTGCCATTCAGGGACACGATGGCGAGGCCGTGGTCATGGCTGTCAGCCCTGCCGGTCTGGTGGAACTATCCCGTGATGGCGATCAATGGGATGCAGTCTTCGGCGAGACGGAGTCGAGTCAGGATGTGGTCATTCGTCCCGATCTGGAGAAGCTCGATCTCGGGGTCAGGGATTTCATTAATCTGGATGACCTGAGCGCCAGTGACTCCGGGCGGATTGTCGGGCCAAAGGCCGCCAAGCTCGGTGAGCTGCGTAAGCATTTTCCCGAGGCCGTGTCCCCCGGTGTCGCCATTCCCTTTGGGGTGTTCCGCGAGGTGGTACTGGATCAGCCCTATCGCCAGTCGACGCAAACGGTATTCGACTGGATGGTGGAAAACTACCGCCATATCGAGCAGTTGCCGGCCGGTTCGGCAGAACGCAAGCAGATGGCTGAGCGTTTCCGCGCGCAACTGTATGAACTGATACTAGCGGCGCGCCTGGATGAGAATTTTCAGCGGCAGCTGCGCATTGCCATGGAGAAGGCTTTTGGTTCCCTGGAGGGTCTGGGTGTATTCATCCGCTCCGACACCAATGTTGAGGACCTGGCCGGCTTTACCGGGGCAGGCTTGAACCTGACCTTGCCGAACGTGGTGGGTTTTGACAATGTAGTCAATGGAATCACCGAAGTCTGGGCCTCACCCTTCACGGCCCGTGCCTTTGCCTGGCGCCAGTCCCACATGGAATCACCGGAGCATGTCTATCCGGCGGTGTTACTGCTCAAATCCGTGGCGAACGACAAGTCCGGAGTGATGGTGACCCAGGACATCGACAGCGGTGACCGCGAAATCCTCTCGGTCGCTGTCAATGAGGGTGTTGGCGGTGCCGTGGACGGGCAATCTGCTGAATCCCTGCGTATCGATACCCGCAATGGTTCCGTGCGGGTACTGGCCATGGCCACGGCTCCCTGGCGGCGTATTCCGGCCGCGAGCGGCGGTATCGAGAAGTTGCCGGTGAGTGGTGACGAGGCCGTGTTACAGCCGGACGAAATCAAACAATTGATCCGGTTTGCCAATGAACTGCCACAACGCTTCCCGCCGATCACCGATGATCAGGGTAACCCCGCACCTGCAGACATCGAGTTTGGTTTTCTAGATGGCAAGCTACAGCTGTTTCAGTTGCGGCCCTTCCTGGAAAGTCGCAAGGCACGTGGCAGTACTTATCTGAGTGAGATGGACCAGACGCTGCAGGGAAGCCTGGACAGAACCGTCAATATGCAAGAGATACCAAAATGAACAAGTTTTCCCATATCTGGACTTCAGTCGTCCTCTCTGCACTGCTTACCCCTGCGGTGCTGCAGGCTTATCCGATCGATGGTTATGAGGATACCGGTATCCGCCGGATCGAAGGTGTACGCCGGGTTGAGGAAGGTACGATACCCGGCAGCAAACAACCGCCTGGTGCGTTGCTCCCCACGGCTGAGGTGAACCTGCGTCTGTTGAAATATCGCGATATGGATCTGCCTGCGCCCGACCCTGCCTTTACAAAAGAGATTCTGGGGTTGCTCGGCGATCACGCCAGTCAATATGGTATCGCGGTTCTGGATCTTTCAAATCCGGAACACCCCCGATATGCAGAATACCGAGGCGACCATCGACAGAACGTTGGCAGTGTCGGCAAGCTGGTGGTGGCGCTCGGGCTGTTTCAGGCACTGGCCGATGCCTGGCCAGACGACCTGGAAAAACGCCGGCAGATCCTGAAAAACACGGTGATCACCGCGGATGAGTTCTGTCACTGGGATCACCACAATATACGTATCTTCGATGTGGGATCGAACAAGCTGACCCGACGTACCATGAAGGATGGCGATCAGGGAACCCTGTGGGAATATCTGGACTGGATGCTGTCGGCGAGTTCCAACTCAGCGGCTGCCATGGTCATGCGAGATGCGATGCTGCTAAGACACTATGGCAGGGATTATCCGGTTCCGGAGAAAGAAATCCGCCGTTTCTTCAAGGAGACCCCCGGCAAGGAGCTTACTGAACTGTTCCAGCGTACCTTCTATGACCCGGTAACCCGCAACGGTCTGAACCTGGAACAGTTACGACAGGGCAGTTTTTTTACCCGCGAGGGCAAACACAAGGTCAATGGTGGTGGTAATAGCTACGGCACAGCGCGTGAACTGATGAACTATGCCCTGCGTATGGAGCAGGGAAGGCTGGTGGATGAGTTCTCCAGTTTGCAGATCAAGCGTTTGCTGTATATCACGGAACGGCGTATCCGCTACGCCTCCTCTCCTGCGCTCAAGGAGTCCGCGCTGTATTTCAAGACCGGCTCCCTCTACAGCTGCAAGAAAGAGGAAGGTTTCGAATGTGGTCCCTACATGGGCAATGTCAGGAATTACATGAACTCGGTTGCAATCGTCGAGTACCCGCCTGGCGAGAACCGGCTGTTCTATATCTCAACCCTGGTCTCGAATGTGTTGCGCAAGAATTCGGCCGTCGATCACCAGACAATGGCTACGCGGATCCACCGTCTTATTGAGCAGGCCAATCCGGCACCGCAACCAGTTACAAACGAGCCTGTCACTGCAGCCGTTGTGACACCAGCAACGCTTGCGACCGAGCCGGTTACACCGCCAGGGCCCCCGCCATAGTGCTCAATTCGCCGGTAGCCGCTGCCGATAATACATTGCCAGGCAACCCCTCAGAGCCTTTCGGAACGGGCGGTAATCGGTACACCTGATCACCCCTGGCAGGTAACGGCATGCGGGTTTGTCCTTGCCGCCAATCAGGCGTCAATAAAATGTCGTTCCCTGTCAATGGCTTAGCATGTATTATTGCGCGGTTTGGGGTGCGTTTCTGTTGTTGTTCCCATGGCACCCAGGGGAGCAACATCAGTATATGTTAAAATTTTGATGTCCCTTGGAGAAACAGGTAAAATGTCAACCGTTATGCGTCTGATTGCTTCCTTCCTGTGTGTCTTTCTCTTTCTGATCACGTCACTGCCGGCATGGGCCGACGGAACAGATGCTTTCCCTTCACTATGGGACCGCCATGACTCCCGTCTACAAAAGCAGCTTAGAACAACCCTCTACAGTCTTGGTCTCGATAAGGCGGTACACAACAAGAAACTAAGTGTCGCATTGGTAGATATCACCAACCTGGATGAACCACGGGTGGCAGAGGTGAACGGTGATGAGATGGTCTATGCCGCAAGCCTTCCCAAGATTGCCATTCTGCTCGGTGCCTTTGTCGAGATCGAGGAAGGCAGCATGACCCTCGACCACCGGACCCGCGAGTCACTGACCCAGATGATCCGGGTGTCTTCCAACCAGGAAGCAACCCGCATGCTGAATCGCGTTGGCAAGGAGCGTTTGCTGGGCATATTGCAATCCGACAAATTTCACCTCTATGATCCCGAGGTCAACGGAGGGCTCTGGGTAGGCAAGGAATATGGCAAATCTGCGGCCTTCAAGCGCGATCCCCTGCATAACTTGTCACACGGCGCTACTGCCATGCAGGTGGCACGGTTCTATTACCTGCTTGAAACCGGGCGGCTGGTTGGTGATGATCTGAGCGCCGAGATGAAGTCGATGCTGGGCCATCCGGGGATTAATCACAAGTTCGTCAAAGGCCTCGCTGACTACCCGGAAGCAAAGATTTATCGCAAATCAGGTTCCTGGAGGAACTGGCATGCTGACAGTGCGCTGGTGGAAGCGGAAGGTCACAAGTACATTATTGTTGGCCTTGCAGAAGACGCCAACGGCGGATCGTGGCTCAGCCGCATGATCAAGCCAATTCATGAGTTCATGGTCCCGACCAAGCTGGCGGCACTTGGGCGCTGATCAGGCTTCCCCCGGGTGAAGCGACAACAGCCCGATATCTGCATATATCAACCTCGAATTCGGGCAGTTACTGCCTTGCCGGCAGGGATTGAGCGGTGACTGGCAAGCCACTGCAAGGCCCACGCTAAACCGGCGCGCTGCTAGAAGCTGATGTCAATGTCCTTTGAAGTCAGTTGGCAGAGCCAAAAAGCAAGCGTTCAGAAGATCATGCTGAACAAGGCAGTCCTGATGAAGTGCATGCTTGCTGCAATCCTTGCGTTGCTGCTGGGCGGGTGTGGTTTGAGGCATGCCAGGGTCGATACCCACGAATCTCTGAATGCCGCGCTGTGGATACAAACCTCGGCAGAATATACAGCGACAACCCTGCAAACTTACCGTATTGCCGCTTCAAACCTTGACCTGGCACTGGCAGACCCGCACTGGACTGCCGCACTCGAACAGGTCGGTGATTATACTGGTTTGCCAGCCGCAATTGTACTTGACCTGGACCAGACGGTGCTGGATACCGGCAGTTATAATGCACGCATCATCCTGCAGCATGGCAGTCATGCAGGGGAAAGCTTCCTCGACTGGTGCCAGCAGGTTACGGCACCGGCCATTCCGGGTGTGAAGGACTTTATAGAGTATGCGGTGAAACGGGGTGTCAACGTTATCTATAACAGTGCACGAAACGAGGACCTGCGTGACTGCACCGCGCGTAACCTGCAGGCGCTTGGGTTGCCTCTTGCAGAACCGCAGCACCTGTTATTAAACGATGGCACCGCATCGACAAGCAAGGAACAACAGCGTGCCTGGGTTGCTTCGCAATACCGCATACTGCTGCTGGTAGGAGACAACCTGAATGATTTTGTGGGCGGCACCAGAACAGATGCCGCCACGCGCCGAGTGATTGCCAATCAACATGCAGGGCGATGGGGCAGGGAGTGGATCATTCTGCCAAACCCCATGTTTGGCAGTTGGGAATATTCACTGTATGACTTTGAATATGACCTGTCACGGGACGAACGCCTGCGTCGCAAATATCCGCAGTTGCAACAATAAAACCACGACAGCCAATATATACTTCGCAAGACAACCAGGTATCCCGAAGGGATCTGCATTTCTGGCAGGGTCTACTTATTCAGTTGCCGTGGCTTGACCTGGAGTGGCAGAACCCCGCAGCGTGGTTCCGGATACCGAGGCCATTCGGTGTTCCCTGACCAGCAACACACCCGCCACCAGCCAGCACAGCACCAGGATCACATTGAAGACAAAGAATTCCTTTGTGCTCAGGAGCAACATGTGCACACCAACCAGCACTGTAACCGCGGCGAGGCCATCCCCAAGCCGCACATACAGGGTGTCGATGGCAGGTTTTCCGCGGAATTTCATCTCGGAGCTGACCGGTAGCCACAAAACATGGCGAGAGGTGTTGTTCAGGGAATAATCGGTGGCGTTCTCGGCGATTTTCATGACCTTGACGACTGCGAGCACCGGCAGCAGGGCCATTACGGTATACGAGGTCAGGGCAATTACCGGCAGGATCAGCAGTATGGCGGCGAAGCCCCCGTATTTCAGCAAGCGCGAAGCAACAAAGGCTTGTAACACCAGCGCGACGATATTCACCCAGAAGTAAAAATTGCCGTAGAAGGCGGT
>JAJDNX010000038.1 GCA_022340485.1 Gammaproteobacteria bacterium
CGCTGGGGGCCGGGCTACATCTTCCTGGTCGGTTTCATCATCTCTCTGGTCACCCTGTTCAAGGGGCTGTCACACCTGAACATTTCGATGACGGTCGGTATGAGTTTTACGGTGGCGGTGATTTTCGGGGTGGTGCTGGCGATCATTGGCTGGTTCCTGATCAACCGGGTTCATGTCGACGCGGCTGCCGATCGCGACTTTCACTTTGCCAGCGTTGAGAGGGTGTTCACTCCCATGATGATCTTTACCGCCTGTGCCATGGCCTTCGCGCATGGCTCGAACGATGTTGCCAATGGCATTGGTCCGCTGGCTGCTGTCGTCAGCATTGTTCAATCCGGTGGTGAAGTCGCACAAAAGGCAGCCTTGCCACTGTGGATACTGGTGCTTGGTGGCGCCGGTATTGTTGTCGGTCTGGCGACCATGGGCTACCGGGTGATGAAGACCATTGGCAGTGGTATTACCCAGCTCACACCGAGTCGTGGCTACTGTGCAACCCTGGCCGCGGCTGCAACCGTGGTGCTGGCATCGCGCACCGGTTTGCCGGTCTCCACCACACATATCGCCGTGGGTGCCGTGATCGGGGTCGGACTGGCGCGGGGTGTCGGTGCCATCGACCTGCGTGTCATCGGCGGTATCATTGTCTCCTGGCTGGTGACCCTACCGATTGGGGGTGTGTTGGCGGCCCTGTTCTTTTTTACCCTCAAGGGCATGTTCACATAAGGCATGCAGAGGGTAAGGTTAACGAACCGCTTTTTTATCCATTCGGTTAGCACAAAAACCAGCCCCTGGTGACTGGTGTTATTCCCCCACGGGGAACATTGCGCAGCAGCCATGCCCCGGTTTGCCTTGCTGCGCGAAGGTCCTGGAATGCCTGATGTCCTTGAATAGTACCGAGGTTGAAGCGGTTGACTGGATCAAGGGGGTAGCCGTTCCTCGTGGCGTACGCTTTCGCCAGATCATCGTCACCGGACCGCCGGGTTGTGGCAAGTCCAGCCTGATCCAGAAACTCGGAGGTTGGCCGGAAGAAGGCTGCATCGATCTTGCAGCAGATCACTGGTGGCGCAGCCGGATACTGGCATTCAGGCCGCGTGAAGTACACTTCAGAATACCGTTCAAGGGGCTTCGTGACAGCCGCACCGTGTTTGACCGTGAATGGCTTGACGCGCCAAGCCCGCTGGACTATGCACGCATCCGGATCCCTCCTGGCAGGATCTGGTTCTTTCAGAGCAACTGGAAGACGCGCTATGTCTTCGATTTCCAGCTGCTGCCTGCGGAGCGCATTTACACCATCCGCAAGACCCGCGCCTCCGTGCAAAGCCACCCGATCGACCGGGAGTTGACGCTAGAGGAGGTAGAGCGACAATGCACAATTTATGAATTGCTGGCGCAGCATTTTCACCGCTGCGGGATACCGGTCATTGTACGTACCGACTTCGAAGGCATGCCACGGCGGATTATCGATGCTCAGGATTAGCAGTAGTGAATCAGGCTTACAGTGGCGGATAATTTGACTGTCGTTGCTACCATTTATTATTTGCGAGCTTACTTAGGGTAGTGTCTCGGCAACTTGCCCATTCAGCCACGTGAGCAGATCCTCGACAGGGTATATCTGTGGCACCATCCTGCCATCGATGCCGGTAAAGACCCCGACCCGATCGGGTCGTGAACTGATAACGATGTGGTGCTGGCCGATCTGGCCAGCGTTCAGCCACAGTGTGCCATCTGCGGAGCACGGGTGGTGGCCGACAAGAAACGGGGTGTCAGCGTCTCTTTCCAGTCCCTTGCGAAACTGGCGGACATGGCTGCCGGTGTAACCAGCAGGAAATGCCGGGGTCCTGATTCTGTTCCAGGTCAGGTCATGCACAATATCGGGGAACTGGTGTGCATCGACGAGGATTTCTCGAGAGATCTTTCTGCGTGCAGGTCCCGCATGGCAGGCAATAAAATCCCTCGCGAGCACTACGAGAGCAGATTGTTGATAAAAGAGTTCCAGTTGTGTCTTGTATTCCTCGCCTCGCGACGACAGCACATATTTTTCCCAGAGCAGTCCTTGGGGAACCCCTTGTTTCATCAATTCATGAAGAAAGCTGTCGTGATTGCCAACAATATAGAAGAACCGCTGTGGAAATCGCAGTTTCAACCTGAAAATCAGGTCCATCATCAATAAAGAGCTGTCCATTTCCTCGAGCTTGCCGGGTTCCTCGGGATGTATGGCATCTCCGAGAATGACCAGCGCAGCCGTGCCTTTCTCCAGGCTGTCAAGGACCGCATTCTCACTGAGGATCGTGAGCAGATTGTCTACCCGTGCATGCAGATCGCCGACGACTACCGGGGTGACATGATCCGGCAACTGCAGGACGCCGCCGGGGTTGCCGAGGGTATCCCGGGGATGTCCGGTCTCCTTCCCGAGGAGCTCATTGACCTGTTTCAGGTTTGCGGTGGCCTCTGCAACAGACAGGGGTTGCAGCGGACCTCCGAAGATCTCGCGGATTTTTTTCAGGGCGGCCCTGCGACGAAGTGTAATGGGGGGAATATCCTGTGTTTCCCCGGCCAGTGAAACATAGGTGCCGAGTTCCGAGATCGGGTCCTTGAAGATCAGGCTGTCACCACTGTGGGAAACAGAAAAGTTGCGACGGAATGCGTCTCGAGGCGCACTGAATACCTGTTTCTGGTAGTCCACCTTGCGGTCTACTACGAGCGTACTTCCGGGCGATAGCCTTTGAAAGTGGGCGACGCCGACGCCATAGCGCTGCGGGTCGAACAGAATGAAGTCGTATGCCGACGCATGGTTGGCGGCGGTGATACCCGGTGCAGGAGACAGGATCAGGGTCTGCTTGCCCATCTCGATCAGGTAGTCTTGGTAGCCATGCAGCGGGATGCATATTTCCTTGCCGGACAGGCGCAGCTTCTGGGCAGGTGCAGGAATAACGGTTTCCTGCCCCGGCCGGAAACGGTCCCGTATATTTTTCCAGATCGATTGACCAGTCATCTAGGATCGCATTGCTGTGTGTAGCTGGATAAGCAGGATTGGATTGGGTGTATGAATTATCAACCGGGTGGCAGTCGTTATCAATCGCTAACGGCGCTATCCTGCACAGCCTCCGGGCGTATCAGTCGTTCAAGTGGAAAATGACAGTGAAAAGTGCTGCCATGACCCTCGGTGCTGCTGATTTTCAGCTCGGCACCATGACGATCGAGGATGTTCTTGACGATGGCAAGCCCCAGACCTGTGCCGCCGGTATTGCGCGAGCGGCTGCCATCCACACGGTAAAGGCGTTCCGTGAGACGCGGGAGATGCCGGGCAGGGATGCCTTCGCCATTATCACTAACGCTCAGGTATCCCCCTTCAGAATCGACCCGCCAGCGGATGTCAACTTGTGTCCGTTTCGGGGTGTGTTTTATGGCATTGGTGACAAGACTGGAGACCGCGGTATGTATATCTTTTCTTTCACCTCTCAGCCTGACCGCTGATTCGATGTGGCTTTGTACGGTATGGCCGCTTGCCCTGCCAAGGGTTTGAGCTTCCGCAACGATCGCGGCCAGCAGTTCGGATACATCAATCTCATCTGCTACGGGCGGTTGTTGCTTTGATTCAAGGCGCGACAGCGTCAGCAGGTCGGCAATCAGTTCACTCATGCGCAACGTCTGACTTTGCATCAGCTCGATGGAGCGCTGCTCGGATGGAAGTCCACCATTGCTGGTTTGCAGCTGTTCCAGGAGTCCGGATATAACCGTCAGAGGGGTGCGCAGTTCGTGTGAGATGTTCGCCACAAAATCCAGTTGCGCAGAGTCCAGATGGTACTGTCGCGTGATATCGCTGGCGACGATCATTTGCTGCTGGTCTCCGCTGAATGTGGTGACAAACAGGGATACGATTCTGGAGCGGTTGGCCGGTGGGCTGAACACCAGTGGTTGTTCAAAGGCCCCGTTGTCCAGATATTCTTCCAGAATTGGGTCACGAACGAGATCCAGCAATCGCTCACCGGTCGAATCATGATAATCAACGCCCAGTAACCGCTCCGCGGCAGGATTCACCCATTCAATCTTTCCTGTTTGTCCCAGTATCACCACGGCCTCGGGCAATGCAGAGATGGCATCCTCAAAGCTACCCTGATAGCGTGACAGCCGGTGCTCGGGTTGTTGCTTGTCCTGGTACAGCGTGACCAGTTCCCGGAACACGTCTTTCCACACACCATATAGACCTATCGGGCCGGGAGCGAGCCTGTTCCTGATCAGCCGCAGCAGGCGCGCGAGTTGCAACAGGTGCCATGCAAGATAGGCGCTAAGGCCTGTCAGCAAACACAGCAGCAGCTTTCCCGTCAGCATTCCTGCCAGCAGGGCCGTGCCCGTTATCCCCAGAAGCAGCCACAGTTCCTGCTTCAGGCTGGCGGGCAGATTGTGCTGAAGTATGGTCATCGCCGATGATCTTATCTGCGGCTTTTCCCGCGTTGCAGGAATCACCATTCAAACAGGGCCTGCCGAAAGGTGTGTGGAGAACCGGTAACCGGCACTGCGAACGGTCTGGATAAGGCGGTCATGCCCGGAGGGTTCTAGCAGCTTGCGCAGGCGACGGATATGGACATCGACGGTGCGTTCTTCCACGTAGATTGTGTCCCAGACCTGTTCGATCAGCTGTTGACGGCTGTAGACCCGTTCCTGGTGCGTCATGAAAAAATGCAGCAAGCGAAACTCCAGTGGCGACAGTTCCAGTGGAATTCCAGCGGCAGTGACCCGGCAGGTACCCGGGTCGAGAGTCACACCTTCGATCTGCAGCACTTCCCTGTGATCCTGCGGTGTGCTGCGGCGCAGTACTGCCTTGATCCGTGCCAGCAATTCGCTGACAGAGAAGGGCTTGGAAACATAATCATCCGCACCTGCCTCCAGTGCGGCTATTTTGTCGACTTCCTGGTCTCGAGCCGTCAGCATGATGATTGGCGGGGAACTGCTGGAGCGGTTGCCATGCAGCTGGCGGGCAAGCTCAAATCCGGACTGCCCGGGCAGCATCCAGTCGAGCAGTATCAGATCGGGCTTTCGGGCAGCGATCAGCTGGCGTGCTTGCAATGTGTTGTCCGCCTCGAGCAGTTCGTAGCCTGCGCGGGTCAGTGCCATACCGAGCATTTCACGGATGGCGGGGTCATCGTCAACAACCAGGATACAGGACATTGCAGGCAAGAATAGGGCAGACAGGCAATAAATCAAAGTGGGTTGTAAGTTGACACTTCGTCATGAGGCCTACCACGGAAGCACACGCAATGTCACGGAAGAAAGAGCGGCCTGCTGGGAATATTCCCGTATTTTTCGTGTGCTTCCGTGGCGAATGGTATGTTTTCAGTGGTGAATCAACTTATACAAGCACCATTTGCTCTATTTCGTGGAGTCACTTGACCCGTCCTGTGCAGCAGAAAAGCCGCAATCCTAGCCATAACGGCCCTCGATGTAATCCGCGGTTTCCTTTTTTCCGGGGGTGACAAACATATCTTCCGTGGCCGTGTGTTCCACGACTTTGCCCATCAGCATAAAGATGCATTCTTCGCTGGCGCGTCGTGCCTGGGCCATGTTGTGGGTGACGATCAGGATGGTGTACTTGCCGCGCAGTTCCCAGATTAGTTCTTCGACGGCCTCGGTACCCTTGGGATCAAGAGCGGAACAGGGCTCATCCATCAGCAGCAGGCCGGGCTTGACGGGCAGGAGGCGGGCGATACACAGCTTCTGCTGCTCCTCCAGTGACAGTTCGGTGGCCTTGCTGTCCAGCCGGTCCTTCACCTTGTCCCACAGCAGTACCTGGCGGAGGGCCTCCTCGGCGATAGCATCCTGCTCGCTGCGTGATGCACGCTTGCCTTCTGAATGCAGGCCGTAGCCGAACAGCACGTTGTCGCGGATGGAGATCGGCAGGGGATTGGGACGCTGAAAAACCATGCCGACCTGCTTTCTGAGCTGCACAAGTTCCACGGCCGGGTCATAGATATTGTGCCCAAAGACGTTGATCATGCCGTCGATGCGAACGTAACCGAGCCGCTCGTTGATACGGTTGATGCTGCGCAGGAAGGTCGACTTGCCGCAACCGGACGGGCCGATGAGGGAGGTGATTATGCCCTGTCTGATGTGGAGATTGATGTCGTAGAGCGCCTGAAAGGTTCCATACCAGAGGTTCAGATGCTCTGTATGGATGGCGGAATCCACCGGCTTGTCAACGACCGATTGTCTGCGAGTATTCATTCTTTGTCCATCTGGTTTCTGTTAATGCTGCATTGACTCGTGCAAACGCACGAGGTCGCCATGAAAGAGAGAGAGCTGTTTAATCGCAAAAACTTTGCATCCCCGGCGAGTGTTTGTTTTTGTATGGAAGCCAGCAACTGATTCCCTGTCTACCCGAAACGTCCCTCGACGTAATCCCGGGTGCGGGGATCCTTGACCTCGCCGGTAAACAGGTCCTCGGTCTCGCCGATCTCTACGCACTCGCCATTGAGAAAAAAGGCGGTACGGTTGGCAAGGCGCCGCGCCTGCTGTACCAGGTTGGTGACCAGGATGATGGTCATTTCCTGTTTCAGCTCCTTGAGCACGTCCTCGATACGCATGGTTGTCACCGGGTCGACCGCAATCGAGAACTCATCGAGCATCAGTACTTCCGGTTCCTGGGAGAGTGCGCGGGCAATGGTCAGGCGCTGCTGCTGACCACCGGAGAGCAGGCTGCCGAGGGAATTCAGGCGGTCCTTGACCTCGTCCCAGAGTGCCGCCCGCTCCAGGCAGCGCTCGACGATCATGTCGAGCTTGGCCTTGTTTTTTATACCCGCGAGGCGCGGTGCAAGCGCCACATTATCATACACCGTCATCGGCAGTCCGACCGGCAGGGGGAATACCACACCGATACGGGAACGCAAGGCATAAACATTTTTGAGGTGACGGATATCAAGACCGTTGAAGAGGATTTTGCCGCGCACATGCATATTGGAATCGAACGTGTTCATGCGGTTCAGCGACTTCAGGAACGAGGTCTTGCCGGCATTGGCCGGCCCGATAATGCCAAAGATCTCGTGCTCGCGGATGTCGAGGTTGACGCCGCTCAATGCCGGTTGCTTGCCATAGCTGATTGTCAGGTTGCGAACCTCCAGCTTCACGGGGGCCTGTTCCGTGACCGCTTGCACCCTAGTGGCGGTACCCTGTGTGCTGGCTACCATTTCTTTTTACCACGCAGGTAGATGCGGAAGGCAATCGACAGACTGTTCATCAACAGCACCATGGCGATCAGCACCAGTGCCACGCCATAGGGGAGATCCTCTGGTACACCGGGCACCTGGGTGGAGACCACAAACAGGTGCAGTGACATGGCCATGGTCTGGTCGAAGATCCCCTGTGGCAGGAACGGGGTGAAGAACACCGCGCCGGTGAACATGATGGGTGCGGTTTCACCGGTGGTTCGCGATACCTCGAGAATGACACCGGTGAGGATGCCGCTGACGGCGTTCGGCAGCACCACACGGCGGATGGTCTGCCAGCGGGTGGCGCCCATGTTCCAGCAGGCTTCACGGAAGGCGAGGGGAACGGCCTGCAGTGACTCGCGGGTGGCAACGATCACTACCGGCAATGTCATGATGGCCAGGGTCAGGCTGGCCGCGAGGATGCTGGTGCCAAACTTGAAAAACAGCACGAAGGCACCGACGCCAAACAGGGCATGGACGATCGACGGTACCCCGGCCAGGTTGATAATGGCCAGGTTGATGATGCGCGTGAACCAGTTTTTACCGGCGTATTCACTGAGATAGATGGCGGCAGCAACTCCCAGTGGCACGGATATCATCAGCGCTACCGCTACCAGCCAGATGGTGCCGAACAAGGCCGGGAAGATGCCGCCCGCCGTCATTCCATTGGTCGGGCTGGTGAACAGGAAATCGATCGAGATCACCGAGCCGCCCTTTACGATCAGAGTCCCGAGAATCAGCAGTACCGGTGTAATCAGCAACATGGTCATCAGCAGAAACAGGATGTTGAACAGTCGCTGGACACGCTGGTTATGCAGATTGAGTGCGGATGTCTCGAACATGATCCTAGCCTTTGCGTACGCCGCGCACGATCAGATCGGCGGTAAGATTGATAATGAAGGTGATGATGAACAGGAAGATACCGATGGTGAACAGCACCTGGTAGTGATCCGATCCCACGGCAGTTTCACCCAGTTCCGCGGCAATGGTTGCCGTCAGTGCACGCACCGAGTCGAAAACGCTGTGTGGAATGTTGATCGAGTGCCCGGTTGCCATCAATACGGCCATGGTTTCCCCGAACCCCCGGCCAACGCCAAGCAACACCGCTCCCAGCAGCCCGTTTTTGGCAGCGGGTAGCACCGTCTTGTAGATAACCTGCCAACGGGTAGCGCCCATGGCTTCAGCGGCCTCCCGGTACCGATCGGGAACTGCCTTGAGTGCATCTTCGGCGATCGATGTCATGATCGGTGCGGCCATCAGCCCGAGGATAATGCCGGCATTCAATACGTTCAGTCCCACCGGGACGTCAAACAGTTTGATGATCAGCGGATTCATGATGCTGAGACCGATGAAACCCCACACCACCGAGGGGATGGCGGCCAGCAGCTCCACCAGCACCTTGAGTGCTTCGCGGGTCTTGCCGGATGCAAATTCGGCAACATAGATTGCCGCACCCAGTGAAAACGGGATGGCGACCAGCATGGCAAGACCGGTGACACTCGCCGTTCCTGCGATCAACGCCAGAATGCCATATTCCGGATCATCCTCATCGGCTGGATACCAGTAGGGTGAGGTAAAAAACTCGTGGAAATCGAAGCGATCGAGAATGAAACCAAGGCCTTCCTTGGTGATAAAGACAAAGATGCCGACGACAAAGATGATGGCGGAGATGCCACCGATGAATACCAGCACCTGCACCAGCTTGTCGAAATACCAGTCGGCGTTGCGGCGATCAAATGCCGTACTGTCGACGGTCTTAGTCACTTGCCTGCCGGGCATCTCAGGGTGCTCCCTCTCCGCGCAGGGCTTCCATCAGGTCACGTACCTGGATGGCGGTATCACGGTAGATTTCTTCCAGCCGCTTGATGCCGGCTTCGTCACCTCTCTCCGGTGCGGGACCGACATCCCATTCCAGCGGGGTGGTGTGGAAGGGGATCTGTTCAAAGTAGGATTTGACCGGGCCCTGCAGGCTGACAATGACATGTTGTGTAGTCAATTGCAGCGGTGTCATGTCGATAGGACTGGGTTTGGCTGTCGGGGCAAGACTGGTCCCGTGGCTCTCAAGAAATTTCACCATGTCCGGGTTGAGTTTGGCAGCAGGCTGGCGTCCGGCGCTTTGGTAGTTCCCGCTTTCAGGGAAACTCTTGCGGGCGATGGCCTCGGCCATCTGGCTTTGGCAGCTGTTGTCCTCGTCAACGAAGAGGATATTGAATACCTTGGGTGTTTTGGTGCCTCCGGTGGCTGCAAATACTGTCTCCTCGCAGAGGTTCTTGGCCTGGTCCGCGACCCGTTTCAGCTGGTTGAACACGGCGAACATCGCCAGCAGGTTCTTGACTGCGTCGCGTTCGTCATTGGACATCAGTTCGGAGTAAATGATATCCAGGTCGTTCTCCATCTGCTCTTCCATGATCATGGTGCTTTTCGCCATTTCCGCATTAAGCTCGTTGAAGGCCTTGATGGATTGGTTCAGCATCAGCTGTGTCTCGCTGCCGACACGTTCCAGCTCACGGGACAGCGGCCCCGTTGGGGGTGTGGGCAGCTGTAACGATTCCCGGGCGATCACGACGGCATAGTCTCCGATCCGTTCCAGTTCGATGTTTGCACGGATAACGGAAGACAGCAGACGCAGATGCCCCGCACTCGGCAGGTGCGTGGCGATAAACTTGTGACATAACTGGTCGATCCGTCGCATGGAGCGATTGATGTCATGGTCTGCAAGTATGGTGGCGGAGGCAAGCTTGTTGTTGCCGGTTTGCAGCGCATGCATGGCATTGCTGATTCCTGTTTCCACCCGTTCGGCCATGCTTGCGACCTGTGCACGGATAGCGACAAGGTCTCTTTCCAGGCGTTCTTCAAAATGACTCATGGTCTAGCATCCCGTGGTTATAAGCTGAAGGTTTCCTGTGGCTGTGAGGAAAAGAGGTAGGCCGGGCGGGGTCCCCCGACCCGGCCTGAGAAGGTATCACCTAGTCGCACTTGACGTCGCGTATCGGGGCATAGCCTTTTTTCAGCAGTATACATTGACCTGCATCGCTCTTGACCCAGTCCAGGTAATCCTTGATCGCACCCTGGGGCTCACCGTTGGTGTACATGAACAGTGGCCGTGCAATCGGGTAACTGCGGTCACTGGCCGTTTCGACACTTGGTTCGACACAGGCTTCACCCGCGGCTTTTGAGACACACAGCATTTTTACATGGTCCGTGGCATAGGCAAGACCGCTGTAGCCGATGGCGCAGGGCGTCTTTTCGACCAGGTCAACGACGTCCTTGGAGCCCTGCATGTCCAGGGTACCCTGGCGATACTTACCCTTGTCGCCGAGGATGGTCTCCTTGAAATAGGCATAGGTGCCGGAATTGTTCTGTCGGCTGACGACCACGATTTCCCCGCTACTGCAACCCGGTACGGTAATGTCCATGTCCGACCAGTTTTTGACCTTGGGGTCACGGCCAAAGATGTTTTTCAGTTCCTCGAAGGTCATCGTATTCACCGGATTCTTCGGGTTTATAAACACAGCCAGTGCATCGTAGCCAACAACGTGCTCGAGCGGATGCTGGCCATGCTTTTCAGCCAGCTCTATTTCCTTGTCTTTCATCTTGCGGCTGGCATTGGCGATGTCGACTGTACCATTGATCATGGCCGCGATACCGGTGCCGGAACCACCGCCGGAGACGGCAACCGCAACATCGGGGTTGACCTCAGGATAGGCTTCTGCCCAGGCCTGGGCGACGTTAACCAGTGTGTCCGAGCCCTTGTTCTGGATCAGGGTGCGAGCCTGCGGTGTCATCGTCGTTAACAGTGCGGACAGCAGCAGCGTTGTTGTGAAAATGAGTTTCTGGTTCATAAGGTACGGCTCCAATTTGGGTGATTTCAGTATGTCGGGATAGCAATTGTCATCCGCTTGGTGGTTGTAGTACCGCCTCGCAATGAGTATGCCAAGATCCTTGGTGAAACGCGGCTGGCCAGGGCGATATAAGTGTTATAAGCCAGCTACAATCCTCAAGTGTAATCGAGGAATGTTACTGTTTTGTTACCATTGAGGCTGGCGAATCCGGGTCAGGGATCCTGTGGACTACCTAAAGTGCCTTGCTAGCGATTGGCTCTGCCACGACGAATGTTTTTCTGACAGGCGTTAATCGGCCTCGTAATAGAGAAGCCTTTAGGTACCGTGCGGTAGCTGAAACTATTTCTTGTCTTTCTTTTTCTTGTCTTTCTTCTTGCCTTTGCCCTTGCGTTTCCCCTTATCCTTTTTCTTCTTATCCTTCTTTTCTTTCTTGCCCTTGTTTTCAGGCTTTTCAACTTCCCCGGATTGTTCAGGCTTGACCTTGGCGGACTGTGGTGTCCCAGATGCGGCAAGCAATTCAGCTGCTGCGCTGATGACCCGGGTGGCCCGTGCTTCACTGAAGCCGGGGACGGCGCTGATGGTCTCGACGGAGGCGCCGGCTAGTCTGGCGACGCTGGTGATCTTGTGTTCTCCCAGCGCAGCTGCCGCCGCGGGTCCGATGCCGGGAATATCCGTAATTGCTGGTTTCATCTTTTTTACACCCCCCAATTTTTTTTAACTGACCTGATTATGGACACATGATGTTGGCATCAGAGTGAATCAGTGACAATAGTGATTGACAGATTAATGACACATTTGTTGATGTGGATCAATGGTTGCTGCGGAGTCATCGGGTTTTTGTCGTAGCTGTGAACCATTGCGCTAGAGATCCTGTGCATAGTCCAGGGCGAACAGCTGTTGCTTGATATCTTCCCACAGGTCCTCATAACAACGGGCCGAGCGGCTGTTCGGGGCATATTCGGCTAACGGCGTGCGTTTGGTCCCCATGCGTTCAACGTTGCTGTCATAGGGGATTGCCGTTGGCAGCAGATTCTCCATGTAGTCTGGCGGGGTTTCCACGATGGTACGGTGCAATTGTTTGCGCCGGTCGGCCATGGAGAAAAACGGCAGCACCTTCACGGCGTCCAGTCCCTGTTGCCTGAAAAACTTCCTGATCTGTTGATAGGTGCGCAGAGACAGGGTAGTGGGTATGGTGGGGACCAGAATGGCGTCGGCTGCCTCGAAGATGTTTTCTGATACCAGCGAAATACTCGGCGGACAGTCCAGGAAGACATAATAGTATTCGCTCCTGAAGGGCTTTAGCAGTTTATGTAGCTGGCGCACCGGTTTTTTTGCCTGTTCCAGGAACAGGTCCATGTTGCGGTAGGAGAAGTCAGCCGGCAGCAGGTCGAGCAGTTCGTAATCGGTGCCGCGAATAAAATCATCAAGGTCCCGTTTTCCCTGAACCAGGCGCTTGCCACCCCCCTTGATCTTCGGTTTGATACGGAAATAGTAGCTGGCAGCACCCTGGGGATCGAGATCCCAGACAAGTGTGGGCGCACCTTCACGGGCAGCAAGCCAGGCAAGATTGACGGCAGTAGCGGTCTTTCCAACGCCTCCCTTGATATTGTATGTGGCGATAACTTTCAAGCTTTAGATTCCCCGGCTAATGCCTGGTTGCGAACAGTTTTCTGAATCGGTCCTGGTTGTGCTGCTGTGAGAAATCGTGGAACCTGCCGGAAAATTCCTCACGCGCCTGATGCTGGCGTGCTTCCAGGTCACTGATCAGTATACCCATGGCGAGCAGCGTATCGGGAGGAACATTGCCTTCGGCAACCATCTGGTGGCTGAAATCTTTCAGGGTGCTAACCTGTACCTCGTAATCCTGAAAATCACCCAGGTTGTCCTGCAGCGTCTTGAGTATCCGAATGAGTTCCTTGATGTCGCTGCTCGGGAACAGGCTCTGGAAGAATTCCATCAGATAGCGCAGCTTTTTGCAGGTCTTGCGCAGTTCGTGGAGGGCTTCTGCGCTTGATTCTGCGTTGATGGCATTACCCTCCCTGATCGCACTGCGATAGACACGCCAGATGCGCTCGCAGGCAACCTCAATGACAGGCCGGGCAGCATTTTTCAGCGTGCTGCGCTCGTTTACGGGCTGTTCCAGAAATAGCCTCCAGTTCTTCACCAGCCGACGGTAGCGCGCCGAATCCAGTGCCTTGACCAGTGCCCGGTGTTCATTGGTCTGGTGCCTGATGAGAAAGTCGCGCAATGGTTCGATATCGGCTTGCATGTGCGCGGGCAGGCGGTCTCGGTAGCGGTCAAAGTTCAATAGGTAGACATCCAGATCACGGCTGGGGCTGGTCATCTGTCCGAGCCAGGCAAATTCATTCTTGTAGCGTTCAACCGTTCGCTGCGGGAAAACACCCTTGATCTGTGTCAGGGCCGAGCGGGTACGGCGAATGGCAACACGGAAGTCATGCAGGAACTCGGTGTCTGTCCCTGTGCGCGTGCCGGCCTCATTTTGCAGCATGATATCAAGCAGACGATGCAGGATGAGTTTGCTTGCCTGGTCTGCACGCAAGCTCGGCTCCAGTTGCAGGTCCAGCCTGGAGGAATAGCTGCCCGGAGTCTCTCCGAGCAGTGACAGGGTGGTCAGCATCAGGTCATCCTGTGCCGGTTTCAGGCCCTGCTCCTGCAGGAGTTTTGTTACTTCCATGCAGGGTTTCGGGAAGCCCCTGACCGGAATGACGACGACGCGGTTATCCAGCATACCAGAGCGCAGCCCCTTTTGTCGTGGCAGGGTGTTCTCCTCGACCACCAGGTAGGCCACCGTTTTTTCATCCCTGTTAAGAATCCTCAGGGTATTGACGCGGGAGCGGATCCTGACCTTCGGCACGAGTTCGCGCATCTCCAGCAGCGGTTCGAGTTGGTCACGTAGATGTCCCCGCGGAAGGTCACGGGCAAAGCGCGGAGCCTGCTGCAGTTTCAGCCGGTAATCACTCTGTTTTCCCTTCAGTGTTCGCCATAGCAACGTATGTTCGTTGCCATCACGGGTGCCTTCCAGTGAGGAATTGTTCGTATAGAGGCGCCAGTCAAAGCTGTCGTACCAGACACGTTGCAGCATTCTGGGCGGCTCAGGGTGATGCCGGAATGCCTGTTTTATCCTGGCAAGCAGATCATCGGATTTCAGCTGGGGAGGGAGAAGGAATTCCAGTGAGCTACTCACACGTTTATCCAGCTAATATCCGGGACAGGGCAAAAATCCTACTCTCACCGGCATACGAGAAGCTCTGGCAAGCGTAAAACCACCAATGATCGAGTTCATGGTAAATTTTGAAAGCATATTGTTATGTTTTGATTAGATATTTATTATTGTGTCACTAATACAAACAGGTTTGCAATACCGTCTATAAGAACCAGAACAGGAGGAGGGCACCGGGTGGATATCGCACTGTGGGTAGAAATCGTGCTCTTTATCGTGCTGATGGCACTCTCCGGATTCTTCTCCAGTTCCGAAACCAGCCTGTTTTCGCTCAGCAAGTTGCAGCTGGAGCAAATGCGCCGTGATGACACCCCGAACCTGGGCCTGATTGAGCGACTGCTGAGTCAGCCGCGCCGTCTGATCGTCACCATCCTGATTGGTAATGAATTTGTCAACGTGGCCGCGTCCGTGATATCCGCTGCAATTGTTATCCGCTTGCTTGGGGCCGAGAATAAATTTGTAAATCTGTTCATCATGGTGCCTGTGCTGCTGCTGTTCGGTGAGATTACGCCAAAGACGCTGGCAATCCGCAACAATATCGCCTTTGCCAGCCTGCAAAGCCGTCCGATCGAGTTCTTCGCAAATCTTATCGCACCCTTGCGCTGGGGCGTACGCCTGGTCGCAGACAGGGTAACGACATTGATCATTGGCAAGGAACGCACGCGTGCAAATCTTGTTACCAAGGATATGGTTCGTACCCTGGCCAGGGAGGCGGTGGGAGAGGGGGCACTGGCACCGGCAGAGGCGAAGTATATCGATCACATCTTCGATTTTGGCAACAAGACGGTCGAGGAGCTGATGACGCCAAGGTCAAATATCTTCTTTTTACCCGCAGGCCTGCCATTTGCTGAAATGGTGCAGGAATTGCGGCGTACGCGACATACCAAGGTTCCCGTCTATGGGCAGCACCGGGACGACATTATCGGCATTCTCTATGCCCGTGACCTGCTGGGGATCGATCCGGAATCGGTTTCGGGATCGGAGGAGAGCCTGCGACGTCTGCTGCGTGCCCCGTATTTTGTACCGGAGTCAAAACTGGCTTCTGATCTTTTTCATGCCTTCCGCAAGCGCAAGCAGTCGCTTGCCCTGACGGTTGACGAATATGGCGGGGTTACAGGCCTGCTCAGCATGGAAGACCTGCTGGAATGTATCTTCGGTGATTTGCCAAGTGCATCCGATGTGGTGACGGCCGCAAAGCCAAGAGAATTGACCGGTAATGGACTACGTCTTGATGGCAGCCTTTCCATAGAACAGTTCAACAGTGAATTTGGCGAGGACTTGCCCGGAGAGGGCCCTGAAACCGTCGGTGGCCTGGTTCTGGACCGCTTCGGCGAATTACCGGCAACCGGATCAAGCATCAATATCGGCGGGCTGGAGTTTGTCGTCACTGCCATCGCCAGCAACAGGATCGAGTCGCTCACCGTCAGGAAGGCCGGCACGGATAGCGGCCTCGCTTCCGCAACAAGCGATGAAGGTGACCAGGCACACGGGCGGCAGAATCGCGAATCCAGCGACACCGATGCGGGTATCACTGTCAATCCTGACGATGGCGAACATCCATGACCGATATCCTGGTAACCCTTGGGATCATGATTCTCTGCCTGCTGGCCGAGGGCTTTTTTTCGGGCTCCGAAATTGGAGTGGTGAGCGCCGATCGCGTCAAGCTGCGACATGCCGCCGCCCAGGGATCCCGCGGTGCAAGCCTGGCGCTTAAAATGCTCAACAAGCCCGAGTGGCTGCTCTCGACCACTCTGGTGGGCACCAATATTTCCGTAGTCACCAATACCACCATGGCAACGGCGCTGATGATCCAGCTTTTTGGAGAGGGTGGTAGCTGGCTTGCCGTGATACTGGTGGCACCGCTGATCTGGGTGTTCGGAGAGATTGTGCCCAAGAGTATTTTTCAGCAGCGTGCGGATACCATTACACCTCTGGTGATTTTTCCACTGCGGCTGTCTTCCTACCTGTTCTTCCCGATCCTGGTGGTATTCAGTCGGCTGACACTGCTGCTTGCCAGGCTGCTGGGAGACAAAACCGGCACGCACAACCCCTTCACACTCAGGGAGGAGATATCCATGCTGATGCAAATGTCATCGGATGGTGGGGATATCCAGTCTCATGAGAAAACCATGATCCGGCGGCTATTCGATTTCGAGGAAACTGCCGTGCGGGAAGTCATGATGCCACTTATCGATGTGGTTGGCGTTGAGCAGGATGCTACCTGTGGCGAAGCGATTCGTGTGGCCAGGGACCAGTCTCATAAGCGACTGCCGGTGTATGCGCAACGCGTCGACCAGATTATCGGTGTGCTGGACACGCTGGAGCTGCTGGGTGTCGAGCACGACATGACGATCAAACAATTCATCAAGCCGGCAGATTATGTACCCGGGTCGAAAAGTATTCACGCCCTGTTGCAGGAGATGCAGCGCGATCATCAATTACTGTCGGTGGTTGTCGACGAATTTGGCGGTGCAGAGGGCATCATCACCCTGGAGGATATTGTAGAGGAAATTGTCGAAGACATATCGGACGAATATGATGCGCATGAAAAGCCGGTACAGTGGATGCGCAAGCTGGGTGAAAAGGACTATCTCGTCAGTGGGCGCATAGACCCGGGCTCACTGGAGGATGAACTCGGAATCAGTCTGCCGGAAGGTGTCTATGCCAGCCTGGCCGGGTTCCTGCTGGAAAGGGTGCGCGATGTGCCCACGGCAGGTACGGTCGTCAAATACAACAAGATCACCTTCATTGTTGAACGTGCCACGACACGCGTCATCGAGGAAGTCCGGGTGCGCTGGTGAACTATGCGACAAGCACTGAATAATCTTGCAGCAATTGCCAGCCCTGCTGCTCGCCAGATTCTCTGCCATGCAACGCATTGGCCCTAGGTCAGGGACAGTAATGTTGCAACCAGCAGTTCAGCATCGTAATACGGTGCACTGTGCCTGCTAATCAGACGGGTATCGATAATGCCGATGCCCAGTTCCTGCATGACGGATGCTGACAGCGATGAGAGGTAGTTACCCCGCTTGCTGTCAATCAGCACGAAATTCAGCAGTTTCCCGTTGGGAGTTTCTGCCGGGTTGTCGGCACGCAGGTAATCCAGCAGGGTTAGCACGGATTGATCCAGTGTCATGCCGATCTGTTCCGGGTCCTGGCCAAGGTTAGGTACATAGACCTTCGGGCAATCGGTTGCTGCGATGGCTGAACCGACGCCTGCTGGCAACAGGCTTGCCACCAGGCTGGTGTAGAAGCTGCCGGGGGGATAGCAGATAAGCTCCGCCTGTTGTACCAGTTTGACGTACTTTTTGCGCATCTCTGCTTTTGCAGCTACCGGTTTGTCAGGGTCGCTCGACAGGAACAGGTGTTTGACAGGCGAGGCCAGTGGCGCAACTTCCTTGCCGGTCAACCGGTGCTGGCCTGCCACACAACTGCCATCTTCAAGATCCGCTGCCAGGTGCAGGTCATCATTCACCACGGCCAGTACCGTGCCTAGCACGTTGACCAGTTTGGAGAACAGGAAAATGATCGGGTCCAGGTGCTTGTGATTATTCAGGTAGCCGCCGGCAAGAATCAGGTTGCCGGTGCTGGCACCACGCAGGTCAAAATCATCCGGCATGGTGTTACGGAAATAACCGAGCTGGTTGCGAATAAGCCGACGCATGGGATTGGAGATTGCCGCCACCAGCGGATCCTTACCCCTGATCATCAGCTCAAGCTTCTCCAGCAACAAATTCGCCGCTTGATCAGCAGGAAAGCGATAGGTGAATAACTCATATACCTCTGGATGCCCGGTAATGTTCTCGTCTGCGAGCGCAATCAGCCGGCTGCGCAGATCGCCAATGGACGGCATGGCGAAGGCCTTGCGCAGCTTTGCGGAACTGCCACCGGAATCAAACGGGGTGACCAGGTGTATGGAGTTGTGTGTATAGCGCTTCATCACGCGGCTGCTACTGGTGAGGGCCGTACCACCGCTGAAAAACAAAATGCGTGGCCCCAGTTCTGGGGCCTTCAGGTAACGGCTGAGTTTTACCTGGTCGGGTATCTGTACGGTGCGGGTGATTCTGACAGAGAGAGGTGCTGACACAATTCTTGTCCGTATTATAAAACGCGGCGATTGGCTGGTATGATGTTTACTACAATAACCGTTACGGCAGGCCTATGGAACCTATAATTCCTCCGATACGCAATGCTGCACGCGCACTGATCCTGCAGGATAATCACATCCTGTTGTTGCGCAAAGACGGCTATGAGCAGGGTGAACGGTTTGCCCTGCCGGGTGGTGGTCAGGATCTGGGGGAGACACTGGAACAGGCGCTGAACCGTGAATGCCTGGAGGAAATCAATACCCGGGTCGAGATCCATGACCTTGTCTATGTGGCGGACTATTTCAAGCCGCGGGAGACAGAGCCTCCCAGTACACGTCACCTGGTCGAGTTCCTGTTTGCCTGCACGATTCCGGGTGACTATGTACCGAGTAACGGTCACCACCCGGACAAACACCAGGTAGAGGTGGTCTGGGTCGCTCTGGACCAATTGACCACGATGCCGCTCTACCCGAGATCACTGGCGCCGTACCTGACCGCTTCGCGGCAGAACAGTGGCAGTGTCTACCTCGGGACCATCGACTGGTGATGAAGGGTTCGAAGAATATACGCAACAACCTCCGCTTTCTGATTGCCGAGGTCGGATCACAGGTCTCCAATCTGCAGGACTATCTCGATGGGCCCTCGGCAAGCGTAGGCCGGCGTATCCTTGACCGCAGTGGCTACGCCTATAATCTCATGCTGCGAATACACGACAGTTGCCACCACCAGGTCATCAAGGCCGCAGGATCAGGTGCCGATGCCGCTTCACTGCGGGCCATCGAATCCATCGCAACCGACCTGGAACGTATCACGGGTTTGTGCCGTGAGGCGATCCAGCAACTGGAGCAGCTGCAAAACAGGCGCTGCCCTGGCGCCAGTCGCTGCATTTCCATGCTTGACAACATTAGCGGCGGACTTGACCGGGTTGAGCCCGCCATTCATCAAAACGATACCCGGCTGGCACTCAAGATTGGCCAGATCAAGCCGCGCCTGGACAAGGCCAGCAGGCGGCTGGTGGAAAAGTACACGGCGGGGCTAAAGCGCAAGAAGCATACGGAAGACCTGGTATCCGGACTGTTTCTGGTACATGGCATAGAGCAGATGGGAGATGCCATGCTCAATATCAGCGAAGCGATTATCTCCGCCAATCTCGGACAGCCCATAAATATCGACCGCTACCAGTCCCTGCGCGCTTCGATGCAACAGCTGCATACCGAGGGTGAGCATGCAGGCCTTGTGGTCGAGCCGGTAGCGGAAACCCGTTCCGGCAGTGGCATCTCCGCGATCAGCGCATCAGGGCAGGAAGATGCCGGTTATGTCGCCATCTACAAAGACGGCAAAAAGCGCAAGTTGCGGGAAGAGCGCAGGGGCCTGGAAAGCTGGCAGGAAATATTCCCGGGACTGGCGCCGCGGATTCTTTCCTACCACAAGCGAGGACAGTCCGCCTCTTTGTTGATTGAGCACGTCGCCGGACTGACATTTGAGCAGATATTGCTACATGAGCCTGCCACTCTACTCAGGCAGACCCAGCAACAGCTGCAACGAACCCTGGGAAAGATATGGCACGAGACACGTACCCGAAAAACAGTTTCCGCAGGCTACATGCGACAGCTCTCAAGACGTCTGGAGGAGGTCTATACGATCCATCCGGAGTTTCACCAGCAGGGTTGCCGCATCTGTGCCAAATCCATACCTTCCTTTGGTGCCTTGCTGAAGCAGGCACATGGCCTCGAGGCCAGGCTCAGTGCACCATTCTCGGTCTACATTCATGGTGATTTCAATGTCGACAACATCATCTACGATCCACTGGAGAAGAAGATAAATTTCATTGACCTGCATCGTTCGCGATACATGGACTATGTACAGGACGTATCGGTTTTCATGGTATCCAACTACCGCCTGCAGATTTTCGACGCGCCGCTACGTGCCCGCATCCTGATGCTGACGCGGGAGTTCTACCGCTTCGCAGCGGCCTTTGCCAGAAAGGCTGGTGACCCGACATTTGAACTGCGCCTGGCACTGGGGCTGGCGCGTTCCTTTGCCACATCCACACGATTTATCCTTGACAAGTCACTGGCACGCGCTATGTTCCTGCGTTCACGTTACCTGCTCGAACAGGTACTGACTGCTGATCTGAAGGAACCGGCGTTATTTCGTGTTCCGGTCAAGGAGATCTTCATTGGCTGACTACAAAATCGGGGTCATTGGCATTCCGGGGAAATGGTCCACAGAAACCCTGGCGGATGCCGTTGCGGCAAGGACTGGTCAGCGGCTGGTGATTGATATGGGCGAAGTCAGCCTCGACCTGGAGCAGCAGCGACTGTTGTTCCAGGGACAGGATCTGTGCCAGCTTGACGCCTTGATCGTCAAGAAAATCAGTGCCAGCTACAATCCCAATACCCTGGATCGACTGGAACTATTGCGCGTGGCCGAGCAGGCCGGAGTCCGCGTTTTCAGTCGCGCAGAGAACATCCTGCGCCTCATCAACCGCCTGAGTTGTACGGTTACCCTGCGGAATGCAGACATCCCCATGCCCGCAACCCGTGTCACCGAGAATGTCGGGGCGGCACTGGCGGCTGTGGAGGAATTTGGCAGCGCGGTGTTTAAACCCCTGTACTCCACCAAGGCACGTGGCATGTGTGTGATTGACGCTCACGAAGATCACTCCAGCGTCGAGCGAGAAATTCGTGCCTTTCAGGCAGAAAACCCGATGATGTATATCCAGCAGAAAATCGAGTTGCCGGGCCGGGACCTGGGGATGGTGTTTCTGGCCGGTGAATATCTGGGCAGCTATGCCAGGGTCTCGAAAGGTGATACCTGGAATACAACGATACACAGTGGCGGCAGGTATGCAACGCATACACCGACGGCTGCAGTGATCGATCTGGCACGACGTGCGCAGTCACTGTTTGACATGGACTTCACCACCGTCGACATTGCCGAAACCAATCACGGCCCGATCGTGTTCGAGGTATCTGCCTTTGGAGGATTCCGCGGAGCCTTGGAGGGCATTGGCCTTGATGCCGCCGCTCTGTATGCAGATCATGTGATACGAGAACTGTCGGCATGAACAGAGAAGGGGAGGCGCATGGAAGTTACCGTGGATTCCGCTGTGAGTGAATTACAAGGCGATGCAGAGTTGTGCGCCGAAGAGCTGTATCTTGTACCCGGCGAATGTGTCATGAGAGTGCGTTCCAACTCCCCGGAACTGCTGGCAACTCTTGCAGACTATTTCTCGCATGTGGCGGGCAGTCCAGTGACACCCGAGGTGGACATCATTGCCATAGAACGCGATGCGCCGGAGCTGGATATCGACTTCATCGACTGGAAGCGCGAAGCGGGCAAGAGCGGGCGCAAGGACTCCTATGTCGACCTGCCGGGAGGGCGCCTGGTCCGCAAGGTGCGCACCGGCATGGTGTTTCTGCAAAGCGAACGTTACCGCATCGCAGCCGGGCCCTGCAGGAAATATGACAACCAGGTCATCAATTTCATCAACTCCCAGTATATGAACTGGCTGCAAAATCGTGGCTGGCTGATCTGCCATGCAGCAGGACTGGTGTTTCGGGACAAGTGCCTCGGAATTGCCGGGTTCTCCGGGGGCGGCAAGTCAACCCTGTTGTTGAATTTGCTGGACAATGAAGAGGTCTCCTACCTGACCAATGATCGCCTCTTCCTGCATGCCGGTTCCGGTATGGTGCTGGCACGCGGAATACCGAAATTGCCGCGCATCAACCCCGGTACGATTGTCCACAATCGAAAGCTGCACGGCCTTGTTCCCGCACAGCGGCGCAAGGCGCTGTTGCAGATGCCGGCAGCAGAGCTCTGGGAGCTGGAGGAAAAGTACGATGTATCTGTTGACAGCGTGTACGGACCCGGGCGAATCAGAACGGAGGCCCCACTGACGGCATTACTGATTCTCGATTGGAGTCGTGACAGTAACCGGGAACTGCAGCTTGAACAGGTGAACCTGGCGCAACACCATGATCTGCTGGGTGCCTTGATGAAATCCCCGGGCCCCTTCTACCAGCATCCGGATGGTTCGTTCCAGCAGGATACGGCAGCCTTCGATGAATCGGCCTATCTGGATGTACTGGCAAATATTACTACCTATGTCGCCACCGGGCGCATCGATTTTACCACCATGGCAGACCGCTGCCTGCATGAATTACTAACCTGACAATCTGACACGAGGTGAACCGACGATGACAAGAGAACTGCTGCTGCTTCGCCACGGGAAGTCCGACTGGAGTACCGGTGTCGATGATTATGATCGCCCACTGAAAGACCGTGGCAAACGCAGCGCCCAGCGTATCGGCGCCTGGCTCGCCCAGCAGAATCTGGTACCTGACATAATCGTTACCTCACCGGCGGAACGTGCACTGGTTACGGCACAGAAGGCCTGCAAGGCGATGGGGTACGGGGACCAGGGTATTCGCCTGGACAAGCGTATCTACGCAGCCGATGTGGATACATTACTCGAGGTGCTGGCCGATTGCCCGGCAGACGAGCCCCGGATCATGCTGGTAGGGCATAATCCCGGGCTGGAGGAATTACTTGTATGGCTGGCAAGCGAGGAGATCGCTGTGCCGGCAGATGGCAAACTCCTGCCGACCGGGACGCTCGCCAGATTGCATCTGCCAGATGACTGGGGTGCCCTGACAAAAGGCTGCGCCCGCCTGGCCTCTGTTACTCGACCGGCAATGTTACCGGAGAAATTTCCTTTTCCTGCACCGCACGGCAAGGAACAGCGCGACCGCCCTGCCTACTACTATACCCAGTCATCCGTAATCCCTTATCGCATCCGGGATGGGAAACCCCAAATACTGGTAATCGCGTCCAGTAAAAAGAATCATCTGGTGGTGCCGAAAGGGATCAAGGATCCGGGGCTGTCACCGCGTGAATCCGCTGCAATGGAAGCGCTGGAGGAAGCAGGCATTGAAGGCGAAATTGGTGACAATCCGCTCGGCAGCTATACCTGTCAGAAATGGGGCGCCACCTGTACCGTTACGGTTTATCCCATGGAAGTAACGCATGTCATACGGAAGAAGGAATGGGAGGAAAGTCACCGCGGGCGCAGCTGGGTGAGCCCGGAAAAGGCAGTGAAACAATTGTACCAGAAGGAACTGAGACCACTGGTGAAAAAACTGGTCGCATCGCTTTAGAACCCTGTTCCTGGCAATGGCAAGATTGATCGCGGCACTGGTTCGACATGGCGACTACCAGCAGCTGGCGGATACCCCGAGTGCACATCAACCCTTTCCACTCAATCGCAAGGGAGAAAACCAGGCACGGCAAGGTGCCCAGTTACTGATTGACACGGTTGTCCGCAATCACTGGGTCCCGCTACCCAGCATAGATTCATCCCGGATGCTGCGTGCCTGGCAGACAGCCGTGATATTTGCCGAGCGGCTTGCCGAACTGGTTACGTCCACACCATCGGTCGAGAGTCATGATGCGCTGGCCGAAAGAGGTGTCGGCTGCCTGGCCAATCTCACGCTGGCACAGATCGAGTCGGTCCTGCAGCAGGACCCGCGTGTTTCCTCGCCACCCGCCGACTGGAAGGCGGACAGCCACTACCGCTTGCCGCTCCAGGGAGCCGAATCCCTCATGGAGGCTGGCGAGCGGGTCGCCGGACACCTGGAGCGAACCATGGCATCTTTGCCAGCCACTGATCAGGACACGGTGAAGATCTTCGTCGGACATGGTGCGGCCTTTCGCCATGCAGCCTGTCATCTTGGCGTGCTGCAGTTCAGGCAACTCAGGCAACTCAGCATGCATCACTGCCGTCCCGTTCTGCTCGAGTATCTTTCCGGGGGGAACTGGCGTCATCTCGAGGGGGAATGGAAGATACGCTCGGGGTATGAAGCTTTCACAGACTAGTTTGGATTCAAATCCTCATCATCGGGTGCAGATCTACTATAAACTGTCAGGTAGCCGTTTTTAGATGGCCACGAAATCCAGGTAAGATCATATTTCATGAAAGGCGGTTATTGTGCCATGTGCTTCCGTGGGTACCGTGGCAATATTTTTACCTTTGTAACAGGTTGAACCTGAAATAGTCGGAAATTGACCATGCAGCGGCAGCCTTCACAAAAATATCTTCCGAAATACAAGGGAGCATCCTGGATCGAGGCCAGCCTTCCGGAGCAGGCGCAGGTGTGGATGCTGGGCAAGCAGCTTTCCGTAAAGAAGGACCGCTATCACAGCGCGGCCTATGCAGAGGAAATGCGCAAGGCAATTGGACCGGATCCATGGGACTGGCCGAAACACACCCTGTATTTTATCTCCGATGTACATGCCGATGCCGATGCCTTTATTGCCTCGCTGGTTGCCTCCGGTGGGATTGCGAAGACCGGGGCACAGGACAAAGACTTCAAACTCACCCGTGAAGGGGCGAAGGCACGTTTTCTGATTGGCGGGGACTGCTTTGACAAAGGGCCAAGCACACTGCGCCTGTTGCGGGTTATCCGGTTGTTGATCGATCGTGGTGCAGATGTAAAGTTGCTGGCCGGTAATCATGATATCCGCATGTTGATTGGCATGAAGTCAGTCGGCGCAGAGCCGGACCCGAGAACCGATCACTTTTTCATTCGTATGGGGCCAAAAATGGTTCCTTTTCTGGCCGAGATCCGTGAACACTACCTGATGGGCAAAAATGCATTACGTGATATACCGAATACCCGTGAGTGCAGGCGAAAACTCTACCCCCCGAAGAGCTGGTTTCGGGAATTCCCGCAACTGGCCGCCTGGGTGATGCCGGAAGCGACCATCGCGCGCGAGGTGAAAAGGCTACGCAAGAAGATGAAAGTCTTTGAGGCAGATTGCGAGCGGGCAGGGCTCAGCCTGCGCATGGTGTACGCTGCCGCGAAGAAATGGCAGGAATTGTTTTTACATCCCGGGGGTGAATACGCGTGGTTTTTCCAGAACATGAAGCTTGGTCGCCGCGAAGGCTCGTTTATTTTTGTCCATGCCGGCATCGATGACCGCATGGCCAGGCTGATCAGCGAGAAAGGCATGAAACATATCAACCGGGAATTCCGCAAGCAGATGTACAGGGACCCGTTTGATTTCTACTATGGTCCGATGGCCAATATTATTCGTACCAAGTATCGCCCGGTAGACATGCCACTGACCCGGCTTGGCGTCAAGCTGCTAAGAAACAAGAGTGCTGTGCATGCCATTGTTCATGGCCACCGCAACCTGCTGCATGGGCAACGTGTTATGCTGAGAAAAGGCATGGTCAATTTCGAATGTGATACCACGCTGGATCGCAATACCCGGGGAAAGGAGGGACTTGCAGGCACTGGGGCAGCGGTCACTATCTTCAGGCCGGAAGGAATAGTGATGGGGATCAGTAGCGATTACCCTTTTATCAAGGTCTTTGAACCGGCATTGATCAATCACTAGGCAATTTTTTCTCAGATGCCGCGTGATGGGAAATGTTGCTAACGGAACAGGTAAAATGAGAAGTGGGAAAAGAAGTTTCCGTCACCAGTCACTGCAGGATGAAAAGTCCATTCAGGAAATTCTGCAAGCCATTGGTAGCGGAATAGCCAAAGGCAAAATCACCTTCAGTGATGAAGACGAAAAGATTGTCATGCGACCGGAAGGTCTGCTGGATCTCAAGCTGACCGCTACCCAGGAAGACAATCTCAACCGCTTCACCCTCAGGATCAGCTGGCAGGTCGAGGAGGAGGGGGCGAAAAAGAAGAAGTCACTCACCGTGAAATAGGCTGGCAATGCGCAGGGTTGCTGCACGAGTGTTGCAAGGGTGTCGTTCCTACGGGTATAGGCAGGTTATTTAGCCAATAAAAAACAATACGTTACGATATCGGTATTGATGACGTCTTCAAGGCGATCGAAGTTAAAAGACTTTGCTGAATGATTTTTTACAAAGTCATCATAAGTTGTTATCTTTTAGGCATGCGCGCGATCATAACCAGGCATTACAAAACACTAATCAATGCGGCTGATGAGATTCTGGGTTGGGGGGATTCACCGCGCGACAGCGGCTGGCAGGCAGATCTCGAGTACATCAGTGCCCGGCTGCGGAAGCACCGCATCAAATTCGATGCGGTTTACTCGAGTGATCTGGAACGTGCCAGGCAGACGGCAATGTTTCATGCGCGGCTTCTGGGTATTCATCTGATCCACGACACAGCGGCACTCAATGAGGTCAACTACGGGAAACTCTACAAAAAGAAAAAGAAGTGGGTGGCCGAACACTACCCGCAATACAAGACCGACCCGGATTTTGTGTACCCGGAAGGTGAAAGCTTTCGCCAGATGCAACAACGCAGTGTCAACTATCTATCCTCCCTCGCGGAGAGTCATCCCTTGCAGACCGTTCTGATTGTTGCGCATGCCGGCGTCATACGCGGACTGATAAGTCATTTCCTCGGGCTCGATTATGCGGAAAATCTGAAACATAAAATATCTCACCGCTACATTGGTGATTTTCTGTTTCGAGGGAAGACCTGTGTGCATTATAACGAGTTGGGTAAACCGTCCGGATTTGTGAGTGGCGGTGTCGTCAAGGTCCCCTTTAGCTGTCCAGCGGCGGAGATGTCATCGGTATCTTCAGAAGCAAGGTCTGCGCCTGAATTTCCCACCCAGCCTGTTGTTGGTCTCTAGCCAAGTCCTGCAGACCTGCAGGATATTGCACAAACGAAACAGTTTTCCCCAGGTGTGCGATTTGTCGTCCTGATGGATGCAGGGCGTATCTAGGCGGCACTCTCGGATAATTCCTCGGGCATGACCGATTTGGCCATGCGCTTGGAAAAGTAGTAGATGCGTTTCAGCTTCTCGATTATATCAATTTCCAGGGTATAGGCCGCCAGCCGATTCGGTTCCGCGGCGACCAGGCGCCTGGATTCGTGCATGGCCGCGGATTCCATCAGACGGTTGATATCCGCCTTCAGTGCAATGACTTCCTGCGCTGCCTGCTGGTCATTTTCCATGACGGCATCGATGGCCAGTTCCGCCGTGCTCATGATGACGTCATGCAGCTTGCGCAGCATCTCGCGCGTTTCCTTGCTGATCGTTACGTGCTCATCGATGCCCTCGTTGCCAAGATAGACCATGTCCGTTTCAATGATATCGCCGATATTCTCGAGGTCGTTGCTGGCGCCCATGAGCTTGATCAGCGCCCTGGTCTGCTGCTCGGTCAGTGCCTTCTGGCTGATTCGACCCAGGTAAGTGACGATATGGCCGTGCAGGATATCGACCTCGTCGTCGATCTTGGCAATATTTTTCAGCATTGCCCGGTCGCCATTGATAACAGCAGGCAAAATACCCTCCAGCATTGCCCGGACGCGAGATCCCATGTTGCCGATTTCCAGGCGCGCGCGGTCCAGGGCCAGCGATGGCGTCTCGAGGAGTTCCTCGTCGAGGTATTTCGGCTTGGCGATGATGAGTTCTTCTATCGGTTTGTCCGGAACCAGTTTCTCTACCAGGCGGGCAAACTGACTGGTAAAGCCAATAAAGATAATCGTATTCGCCACATTGAAAATCGTATGGGCGTTGGCGATCTGCCGCGGTGCCTCTGAGGCAAGCCGGTCTGTGCCTGTCAGTTCCGGGTGGGCCGGTGAAAGCCAGGTAACAAATTCAGCAAGCTGCGGTATCAGACCGACCCACAGGACGACACCGAATACATTGAACAGGACATGCACCGTAGCGGCCCTGACCGCCTCGCGGGGCTTGCCGATTGAAGCCAGCATGGCGGTCACACAGGTGCCGATATTGGCACCAAAGGCCAGTGCGATACCGGCCTGCAAAGTGATAAATCCCTGGGTGGCCATGACGATGACGATACCGGTGGTTGCCGAGGACGACTGGATCAGACCGGTAAAGACGGCGGCCACCAGAATACCGATTAGCGGGTTTTCCATCGTCGCCATCAGGTCGAGAAATGGCTGGTAACTGCGCAACGGACTCATGGCATCACTCATGACACTCATGCCGAAGAACACCAGGCCCAGCCCCATCAGCATGCCGCCATATTGCTTGATCTTTTCCTGCTTGGAGAAGAACAGCATGCCGAAGCCCACGGCCACCATCAGCAGTGCCGCCTTGGTCACCTTGAAAGCAACGATCTGGGCCGTGATGGTGGTGCCAATATTGGCACCCATGATGACGCCGATGGACTGGGACATGGACATCAGCCCGGCGGTGATAAAACCCACCACCAGCACGGTGGTCACCGAGGAAGACTGGATGATGGCAGTGACGAACGCCCCGGTTGCCGCCCCCATGAAGCGGTTGGTGGTAAGCTTCGCCAGGATGACCTTCATGCGTTCGCCGGCGACCGCCTTGAGCGCATCCGCCATTTGTTCCATGCCGAACAGGAACAGGGCGAGTCCGCCAAACAACGTCATGCCCATGTTCCACCAATTGATGCCACTTTCAGCAGCGGAGTCGGCATAGGCCGGAGCGACGCTGAACACGGTCAGCACGGCAAGTGCCAGCAGCAAAAAGCGCGACACTGATAGGTTCAGACAGGCAAGCCGCAAGCTGCTATACATGGATATCCCCCCTAAACAAATGTTTGTTATTTGAATGGATAATGCCGGAGCCGGCATTTGTCGTAGCCAGTCGCCGCAAACCAATCGTTACCGCGATTTCAGGATTTAGGCTTTTTTCCGTCCTTGACGATCATGACCGGGATCGGTGCAAGACGTACCACCTGTTCCGCCTTAGAGCCGAGCATGGCTCGGGCAAGTCCGGTACGTCCCTGGCTGCCCATGACGATCATGCGCGCACGGATTTTTTCCGCCGATTCGAGTATCCGGTTGACCGGCAAACCGACAACCAGCATGGTCGAGGCATATTCAATGGCGTGCAGCCCGGGATGCTTTTTCTTCATTTTGTGGAAAAATTCATCCAGCATCTCTGCGGCAACGTCTTCCATGCGTCGCAACTGCTTGTCTTTTCCCTTGACCGCATAGTAACCCGGTGCCTCGCTGAGATCATGGACTACGTGCAGTATGACGAGCTTGCTGCCCAGTTTCTCCGCCAGTTCGGCCGCACAGACCAGCGCAGTTTCCGAATGGGGTGAAAAATCAACGGGGACCAGGATGGATTC
Source organism: Gammaproteobacteria bacterium (assembly GCA_022340485.1). Lineage (GTDB taxonomy): Bacteria > Pseudomonadota > Gammaproteobacteria > UBA9214 > UBA9214 > UBA9214. Next base: position 29,451 of record JAJDNX010000038.1, read on the forward strand.
GTTGTTGTCTTTTTTTGTCATGAATAGACTCCGTGCAAGGGTTGACCCTGTTGCTGCGAATATGCCGCCCGCTCAGACGGCAGGTCGCTAGTTTTGCTTCAGGCGGTTATGAAAGTGATCCAGCAGTTTCTGGCGCAACTTGGCCTGCTGGTGCTTCGAGGCCGCGGCCATGCGTTTCTGTGCCAGCTCGATGAAGGTCTCCTGTGAGCTGAGTGTCTTTTTGCCCGTGGTGTCCTTGCGCTCGATGTAGGTGCCGTCCGACTGCATTTCCCAGACGTCCTTGCGGCTGGACAGCTGCACATCGATGATCAGGCGCAGTTCCTGCCGCAGCTTGGGATCCTCAACAGGGGTCACGACCTCCACGCGGCTTTCCAGGTTCCGCGTCATCAGGTCGGCGGAGCCGATAAAATACTCTTCCTCACCGCGGTTATGAAAAAAATAGATGCGGGCATGCTCGAGGAAGCGGCCAATGACGCCAATGACCTGGGTTGTTTCTGTCAGTCCGGGCAGCCCTGGCCGCAGGCGGCAGGTGTCACGGACGATCAGATCCACCTTGACGCCTGCCTGAGAGGCACGATACAAGGCGCGGGTGATATCCACATCTTCCAGGGCATTCATCTTGAACTGGATCAGCCCCGGGGTGTCCGCGCTATGTTGCTTGATTTCGCGGTCAATCTTTTCCAGCAGGGCCTTTTTCAGGGTATAGGGCGAGGTCAGTATCTTGCGATACCGGGGTGGAGGTGAATATCCAGTGAGATAATTGAACAGCTCGGTCAGGTCCTGGGCGATGTCATTGTCACAGGTCAGCATCCCGAGGTCGCAATACAGGCGTGCAGTACCGGCGTGGTAGTTGCCGGTACCGATGTGGGCATAGCGGCGCAGGCCATTGTAATCCTTGCGGATCACCAGGATGACCTTGCTGTGTGTCTTGAGACCTACGACACCGTAGGTGACATGGATGCCAGCCTGCTCCATGCGCCGTGCCCAGCGTATATTTGCCGCCTCATCGAAGCGCGCCTTCAGTTCGACAAGTACCGCCACCTGTTTGCCATTGCGCGCCGCATTGACCAGCGAATCGACAATGGAGCTGTCTTCCGATGTGCGATACAGCGTCATCTTGATTGCCAGCACCTTGGGGTCTTCACTGGCGGTGCGCAGAAAGCGTTCCACGCTGGTAGTGAAGGACTCATAGGGATGCTGCATCAACAGGGCACCACGCTCCCGGATGATGTGAAAGATATTTCGAGTGTCGTGTACCAGCCGGGTATGCTCGACCGGCTTGTGGGGAGGGTCATGCAGTTCCGGGAAATCCAGACCGGCAATCTCGAACAGATCACGCATCGCCATCAGTGATTCAATGCCATAGACATCGGCTACCTCGTCCAGTCCGAGTTCGGCGGCGAGCATGCCCTTGTGGGTCGGGTTCATTCTTTTATCGACCTGCAGACGGACAATGGGGGCGAAATGACGATCACGCAATTCGGTTTCGATCATTGCCAGCAGATCATCGGCTTCCTCTTCCTCGCTTTCGACGATTGCGTTGCGAGTAACCCGGAAAAGTTCACAGGAGTTAATCTCCATACCCGGAAATAACAGGTCGATGTTGTGAGTGATGACATCCTCGATCTTGACAAAGGTATGACTGTCACCAACACGCAGAAAACGTGGCGCGATTTCCTTCAGCATGGGTACCTTGACACGCGCATAGTGGCGGGTGCTACCACCCTTGTAGCCTAGTGTAACCAGCAGATTCAGGGCAAGGTTGGAGATAAAGGGAAAGGGGTGCCCAGGGTCCATGGCGAGCGGTGTCAGCAGCGGAAAGATGTTGTTAATGAATGTGTTGCGCAGCTGTTCACGGTCTTCCTGGTTGAGATCGAGATAGCGGGTGAGGCGTATCCCCTGGGCATCCAGCAACTCAAGCAGTTGCCGGTAGATACGGTTCTGTTCGCGATGGATATCCCGTACCACCAGCTGGCTTTCCTGCAGTTGTTCCAGTGGTGTGCGGCCGTCCACCGAGGGGGTACGGATCCCGGCAGCGATCTGTTGTTTCAGGCCGCCAACACGTTTCATGAAGAATTCGTCCAGGTTGCTGCTGACGATGGCGAGGAACTTGACGCGTTCCAGCAGGGGGGTGGTGTCGACTGCAGCCATGTGCAGTACCCGACGATTGAATTCCAGCCAGGTCAGCTCCCGGTTGAGGTACAGACCGGGATCATCCAGGTCGATCGTTTGCGGCTGCCTGGCCCTTGCCGGTCTTGCTGCCTTCTTGCGTGGAACCGGAGTCGTGCCAGCGGATTTTACGCCGGCAGAAGTGCTTTTCTTGGGCAGCTTCAGGGTCGAGTCATTCGCTGGGGTAGTTTCGGTTGGCTTTTGCATTGTTAATCTCTTCCGTTAGGGTTACCTTTTAGTGTATCAGGTTGATTCACTGGTAAGGAAGCCGTTCACGGGCCGCATACACCCTGTCCAAGGCGGGTTAAGCAGCATACCCGGCCCAGGTTTTTCAAGCTGCGCTCGATCAGGATTACCCAACCTGTTCATGGCATTGGCAACGTGGTTGTTATTTGCACTCTCCGAAGGCGGGATATATGGATGGACTAATACAGGACCTGGGATTGTACTGGGAGGCAACAAAGGCCTTTTTCGCCTTTGATACCGCGCGCCTGGGGGAACCGGACATGACCATCCGCCTGAGTTTCCAGGCGCTGCTGTTGTGTGGTTCGGCCTTCTTTTCCGGATCTGAAACTGCCTTGTTCTCACTGTCCCGCCTGGATCTGCAGAAGCTTCGCCGCGAACGTAACCGCCATACCGAGACCCTGCATGCCTTGCTGGATCAGCCGCGACGGCTGATTATCTCCATTCTCTGTGGCAATGAACTGGTCAATATTGCGGCTGCGGCAAACATGACTGGGATACTGGTGACCCTGTATGGCCCAGAGCGCGCCGGCTGGGTCAGTGTCCTGGTCATGGTGCCACTGCTGCTGCTGTTTGGTGAAGTGACCCCTAAGACCATCTCGGTGTCAAACCCGGTGCGTGTCAGTACCGGGATCGTGGCCACTCCCATGAGTGTCTGGGTCAGGCTGGTTTCACCACTGGTCTGGGTGATTCGTGGCATTGCCGACCGTATCACCACGCTGATTGTCGGCGAAGAAAAGGCGGCAGAAAACATCCTGCAACTGGATGAATTCCGGACCCTGGTAGAGGAGGTTGCCAAGGAGGGGGAACTCAACGCAACCGAGCGTGCGCTGATTTACAACCTGCTGGAGGCGGGAGATACGGAAGTCGTGGAAATCATGACCCCGCGGACACGCACGGCATTTCTCAATGCCGAGATGTCGGTGCCCGAGATGGTTGAGCGGTTTCGCAACTACCGTCACCCGCGGGTGCCGGTATTCCGTGTGCACCGTGATAATCTGGTGGGCTTCGTGCACGCCGAGGATGTCTTGCGGCTGGTGCTGGATGATACCGACCTGTCGACACTGGTGCCGGATGACATCATGCACACACCGGTGGTGGTGCCGCTCACCAAAAAGGTCGATGAAATGTTCGATTTCTTCACCAACAACAATGCCCGTGCCGCTGCCGTTCTGAATGAGTTTGGTGGGGTGGAGGGTTTCGTCACCATGAAAGACGTCCTGACCTTTATCTTCGGCCAGATTTCCGGGGATGTCGATGGGCAGGAGTTGTATCACGAACGGGATGAGGATACCTACGAAGTGGACGGCGATATGAAGCTCACTGACTTCAATAACCTGAGCAATTTCGGCATCGAGGATCCGCGCATGACGACTATCGGGGGTGTCGCCTTTCGGCACCTGGATCGTTTGCCCAGGGTCGGCGACAACATCAGCATCGAGGATATCGTGATTACGATCCTGGAAATGGACGAGCACCGGATCGCACGCGTGCGGGTAAATCGTGGCGGTAAGCTCGAGGAGACCGGTGCCGAAGAAGGCCAGCAGGAACCCGAATTGACGGAGACGGCAGTCACGGAGGATGGTATCCGGTCGGAAGTCCCGGTCGACGAGAATGAGGCCGGCGAGGACACGCCAGTGACACAGGCAGCTGCCATAGCGGAGCATGGACATACTGATATCGACACCGATGCTGTGCCTAACAGCAGCGGCGCAGACAACGATACGCCGCAGGAACACAGGCGCGAGGCGAGTAATTAAAGAAGGGTGATCGGATGGACGGATTAATTATATTTCTGACCATGGTAGTACTGCTGTTGTTGAAGGGCTTCTTTTCGGGCTCGGAGATTGCACTGGTCAATTCGGACAAGTTCAAGATGCACCACAAGGCGAATCAGGGGAACCGGGGTGCAAAGATGGTGCTCAAGCTGTTCCAGACGCCCGATGTGCTGCTGGGTACCACCCTGGTTGGCACCAATATCTCGACCATCATCCTGACTACTCTTGGAACCATGATGATGATCCGCCTGTTTGGCCAGGCCGGTGACCTGTATGCCGTGCTGTTGTTCACGCCACTGTTCCTGATACTGGGTGAAATCGTACCGAAGAGCGTCTACCAGCATAAATCCAACGAGATCGCACCGGTGATTGTGTATCCCTTGCGGGTATTTTCCATATTGTTCTATCCGGTGGTGTTTGTTTTTTCACGCATTGCGCGGCTGGTTGCGCGATTGGTGGGTGGCGGCAAGGCCGAACAGAATGTGTTCATTACCCGGGAACAGATGCGCATGGTGGTGGATATGGCCGAGCGCGGGGCCAATGTGGATGTCTTCGACCGGGCCCGGATCAAGCGCGCCATCCGCTTTGCGGAGACCTCGGTTGGTGAGGCCATGATCCCGGTTGCCGAGATGACGGCCATTAACCGCAACCGGCGGGACAGCCGCAGCGCCATTACCCTGGTACGCAGGCGCGGCTATAACCGGCTCCCGGTCTATAGCAGGAATATCAGCAATATCATTGGCGTTGTGACACTGACAACCTGGGATCTGATGGATAAGGATCTGCCGGATCGTCCTCTCGAGGCACTCATCAAGCCGGCCTACTATGTCTCGCCCTACCAGACGATCGACCAGTTACTACCCATCCTGCGTCATCGCGACGACCACATGGCCATCGTGGTGAACGAATTCGGTTCCGCCATTGGCATGATTACCATGGAAGACATTCTCGAAGAGGTGGTTGGTGAGATTGATGTCGGCTACGACTTCGAGGAATATCTGCCGCGTAGAAAACGTATTTTCGAAATGCTGGATGAAGAGACCTATCTGATGGATGCGCGCCTGCCTATTTCCGAAGTCAACGAGGTACTGGGTGCCAGTCTGCCGGCCGTGGAGTCACATACCATTGGTGGCCTGATGATGTCGCGGATGCGTCATATTCCTCGTGAAGGGGAGTCCATGGTGGAGGCTGGGTTCAGGTTTACCGTTACAGAGGCCAACGAGCGAGCAGCGGTGAAGTTGCGGGTTGAGCCCGCATAGTCTATAAAAATCAGTGTTGGGGGAGGGAAAACTATGACTGCACCATCGAAAGAAGATGGCGTTATTCTGGCGCTTATCGAGCGATTTGAGAAACAGCGACTCCCCAGACTGCGATCGCTGAAGGGGAAGATCGATGCGGGTGAGCTGTTAAGTGACGAGGACCTCGAATTTCTGGATACCGTTATCCATGATGCCCAGCACAGCAAGCCATTAATCGACAAGCACCCGGAATGGCAGGCATTTTGCGCGGAGGTGGTGCACCTCTATGAGACGATCACGGAAAAGGCCCTGAATAACGAAAAAGGCTCCTAAAGGGCCCTCTCAGGCGTTGGCCAAACGGGTTCGGAAGGTGCCTGCGTCGGCAAGCAGTTCCTGTCTCGGGAAGGTTGCCAGCGTGACCACCCGGGGTAACTCCTCACCAATGATGACCTCTGTCAGGTTGAGCTGGTTGCCTGGCTGGGGAGAATCGATGTCGATCTTGATACCCATCTTGTTGAGCCTGAGCGGGAACTCTCTGATGCGGATGAAATCTTGAGGCTTGCTGAACACATCCATTACCTGTTCCAGCAGTACCTGTGGTGTCAATAGAGGGGAATGCAACAGCTTTTGCTCGATTCTTCGCAGTTCCAGGCTCGTATCCTCAATATTCTGGTTGATTCTTGCCGTATGGCGGGTACCAGGGAGTACCTCACGCGCTTTCTGCCGGAAACGTCTGAGCCTTGAATGCAGCATCTGGTGCTTGCTTTGCAGATGGTGGCTCGCAAGCCTGAGCTTCATAATGCGCTCAAGCGCATTGCTGACCAACCCCTGGAACAGGCAGTTTTTTAATCCTTCCCGCGCCTCCGGTTCACTCGGGGCCGGTGAATAAATCCTGTGATCCGTGAAGCTGACAGCGACCTGCAGGACATCCTTTTTCAGCAGGTCTCCCGACAATTCCATCCCCATGACGGTCCGCTCAGAGCGGTTCATGCAGAGCAAGGCACAGCAATGCTCAGCATCCTGGGTATCTGCCATGTATTCCTGTACTTCGGAGCTATGGCTGAATATGGAGCGCAGATCCCTGACGTTGGTAAAAAAGGCATTCACATACGGATCGGAGGTAAATGTGCGTCTGTTGACTTCTATGGGTTCCGGTATCTGGTCGATCAGGTCTTGCGCATATTCGAGTGAGGATTGGATGGTGTTCTGTAGTTGTTTCCTGTAACCGGACACCAGTCGTATTTTATTGTCTGTTGCATCCACCACGCTTTCCACGGTATTGACGATCTCGGCCGCTTGGCTGCGTCTGTGTGCCTTCTCCTCCTTGTTACGGAGCAGGGCATCCCGCAGACCGAGAATTCCATTGCCGAGAAAGTGCTTCATATGAGTGCCCCCATTGCTTGCAGTCTATTGTCAGGTACACGGATACGCATTCGCATTGCTATTTTCTGGTTATTTCAGCAAGACGACTATCTTTAGTCCTTAACGAAAGTATAGAAAGATCTGCTGGTTTTGTCATTTCCTCGACGAGCCACCTCCCTATCAAGGAAACTTATCAGAGTCCTGTTGCAGACCGGTTTCGGTCACATAGTCGCCAGTGAAAGCGATTTCGATGCTTGTTTACATCCAACCGATCTCGTCCACCTTGTACGCTCGCCGGAATCCTGACCATCCTGTTTCAGGTATTGTTGCAACTTGTGATGTGTAATAATTGCAGGCGTTGAAAGCTAGTGGGGGAACCATGAAAAGCAGGCCATACCGTAAAAAGAAAACCATGGCGGAAAAGGCTGACCGGCATGTTCTTTATGAAAAATCCGTTCAAAATGTTGCCTCTGAATATGATTTTGTAAGCAAGACCTTTCGCAAGTTGCGTGGCCGAAGACCCCGGCATATTCGAGAGGACTTCTGCGGCACCGCCAGCATGTGCTGTGAATGGGTCAGACGCAGCAAAAAGAATACTGCCATCGGCGTGGACATCGATCCGGAGGTGCTGGCATGGGGACGGCAACATAATCTGTCTCGCCTGAAGCCGGATGAGCGGCTTAGAATCAGTCTGCTTCAGGACGATGTCTTCCATGTGAAGACAGACCGGCCGGTTGAAGTGGTACTGGCCATGAATTTTAGCTACCAGCTTTTTATGACCCGCGAGAAACTGGGTGGCTACTTTCGCAAGGTGCACGAGGCACTGGGTGAAGATGGCATTTTGTTCATGGATGCCTATGGTGGCTATGATGCTCCTAGAGAGATCAAAGAAAAGACCCGATTCAAGAAGTTCAACTATATCTGGGAGCAGGCCAGCTATAACCCGATCGACGGAAAAATGCGCTGCCACATCCATTTCACCTTCCCGGACGGGTCAAAAATGAAGCAGGCGTTTAGTTATGAGTGGCGTCTGTGGAGTTTACCTGAATTGCGTGAACTTCTTGATGAGGCTGGTTTTTCAAAGGTCACCGTGTACTGGGAGGAAACAGACCCCGAGACCGGTGAGGGGACGGCAGTTTATTCACCCGCCACTGTAGGTGATGCTGATCCAGGCTGGGTTTGTTTCCTGGTCGCGGAAAAGTAACCGTGGACCTTCTTTTCTACAAGCCTGAGGTACACAGGGTGTAGTCATGTCGAAGCTGGTAGTCCTGAAGGAGTCGGTTGGTGACCGTACCCCCTTTCTGCGCGGGATCTTGGTGCAGTCACTGGTCAATGCCGGCCTCGCCTTTGATGATGCCTACGATCTGGCGCAGACTGTAAAAAACCAACTTCAGGACACTACGGAGATCACCAGCGCCAAACTGCGGGGCAGGGTAGCCAAGCTGCTGGAAGAGCGGTATGGCAGCGAAAAACGCACGCTGTATGAGGCCAGGCCCCACGGTAATCCCGGTATCCTCGTGCATACACCTACACGCAGTGTACCCTTTTCCATCGGGGTGCTGGCGCATTCACTGGAAACCTGCGCCATCCCGCCGGATATAGCGATGCAAGGTGCGCGTACGGTATTTGCGAACCTGATAAAAACCGGGCACCGGGAAATTGACCACAAGGCCCTGCGACGGGTGATCTACCGATGTCTGCATGGACACTGCTCAAGGGAAGCTGCTGAACGTTATCTTTCATGGCGCCGCTTCGAGAACAGCGGCATTCCACTGATTATACTGATAGGCGGGATCACCGGCAGTGGCAAGAGCACAATATCATCCGATCTGGCTTACCGGCTGGATATTTCTCGCCACCAGTCAACAGACATGATGCGCGAGATCATCCGCTCTTACCTGTCTCCGCAGATGCTGCCTACCCTGAAATATTCGAGCTTTGAGGCGTGGCGTGGTTTGCCGGGTGCCGTTGATGGCACCGCTCCTGCCATCAAAAATCCGGTAATCACCGGTTTCCTTTCCCAGTTTGCCGCTATGAAGCTGGCACTGGAAGCAACCATCAACAGCTCCATAAAGGAAAGACAACACCTGATACTCGAAGGAGTCCATGTGGTGCCAACGGAATTGAACCTGGAAACAAAGCAGGGCGAGGCGATTATCATCCCTTTTATGCTGGCCTGCATGAAAAAGGAATCCTTGCATAAGCAACTCATGCGGCGTGGTCGTGAAAAGAACAGCCAACAGACCTCACGCTACCAGGAAAACCTGGATGATATATGGGATTTGCAGTCCTGGTTACTGGATGAAGCGGACAAGGCGGGGATAACCATCATCGAGAACTGGTACATCGAAGATACCGTGCGTGCTGCACTGGATCTTGTGATTGGGGTAGTCATGAAGCACTTTCCATCCGATCCGGATGATGAGAGTTACCTGCACTGATGCAACTGGAAATAGAACGCAAATTTCTCGTCAGGGGGGATGGCTGGCGCAGCCAGAGTATTGGGGTCCGGTACCGGCAGGGATATATTTCCACGGACCCGGAACGCAGCGTCCGTATACGGTTGGTACGGGACAAGGCTTACCTAACCATCAAGGGAATGACTGTTGGCGCTACCCGAGCCGAGTACGAATATGAAATCCTGGCCGATGAGGCCAGCGATATGCTGGATAATCTGTGTGTACACCCGCTGATAGAAAAGACCCGTTACCGGCTTCAAGACCACGGTCTTACCTGGGAGGTTGACGAATTCGAAGGTGACAATGCGGGGCTTATCCTTGCCGAAGTAGAACTGGAGCAGGAAGACCAGGACGTGATATTACCTGACTGGGTCGGTAAGGAAGTGACCGGCGATCCACGTTACTACAATGCAAGGTTGGTAACCGAGCCCTATAAACGATGGGCGCTAAAAAACAGTCACTGAGGATTCTGAAGTAGTAAGACGGTCGCCCCCCCGTTCGGGCGCTTCGGGGGAATGATTATCTGCGCAGGTGTCCCGCCGTCTTGATCCATGTCGGATGTTTCAATTAAGAAATGGCTGAAGCCTGCTAAAAAATAGCATGCGTTGCAGGCAACAAGGTGTCCAAGTTACGGGCGGGTAGTGCGGCGATCAACTCAATACTGCCAGGCGGCTGCGCAGCGCATTCGTGACCGCGAGTTCCCGTGAGCCTGCAGAGACGACACCGGCATTAGGATATCCTGTCCCTCCGCCGGTGTCTTCCTCCCCCCATCCCAAATTCACCAAGATGTTCTGATCCGGATGGCCCAGCAGTACTTCTTTAAAATGCCATCCCTGGCAGTCGTCCCTGATGGTCATCCCTGAAATAACAGACTGCTGCGGGGAAGACAGTAACAGTTCAGCCGCAATGCAGATATTGTGGAAAATACGGATAGGTGCAGATCTGTCGAGCGTGTCGATCATGACCGACTCGTTTTGTGGATCGGTCGTCAGGTGTTTTCGTCGCGCAGGACCAGGAAAGTCGGGGCCTGCCTCTGCATGACGCGAATGCTGGCTGTGCTTCAATCACTCAGGGGAAGACAGAAGCCGAATGAGGCACCATCGTGGCGTTGCTCGTCTGCCCAAATCCTCCCGCCTTGCGCCTCGATAATCGAACGGCTGATGGACAGCCCCATTCCCATCCCGGATACCTTGCTTGTCTGAAACGGATTGAACATCTTGCCCATCATGTCCGCTGCTATGCCAGGACCATTATCGGTAATGGTTACCTCGATCATTGCATCTGCCAGCAAGCGTGTTTCCAGAATCACCCGGCCGTCATCATGATTATTGGCACGAATGGCATCAACGCTGTTCTTCACCAGGTTGACCAGAACCTGCTGGAGCTGCACCTTGTTTGCCATGACGCGACGACCCTGGCCATGCAGATGATAATCCACGGTTACCGCTGCATCTTTCAGCTCCGCACCGAGCAAAGTGTCGAGGTCCCTGATGACCTGATCGAGCTCAATGCGTTGCTGCCGGTTGTCTTCCTTGCTGACGAATTCGCGTAGATTCCGAATGATACTGCCGGCACGGTGTGCCTGTTCCGAGGCACACTCCAGTATCTCACGCAGCTGGTATAGCGGAGTTGGCATTGAATTCACCAGCGCTATGGCGGTTCCGCAATAACTGACCAAGGCGGCTAACGGCTGATTTAATTCATGCGCCATACCCGAGGCCATCTCGCCAGCGGTGCTGAGCCGGATGACATGGGCAATCTCCTGTTGGTGTCGCTGCATTTCTTCCTCAGCGTGTTTTTCCTCAGAGATATCTCTTCCTTCCAGAAGAATCAGTACTGTCATGCCATCCTCGTTCAGTACCGGTTTGAGCGTGAAGTCTACGGTTCTGATTGCTCCGTGCCTGTCCTGCACATTCTCTTCATAACGCACCGACCTGCCTTGCGAGGCTTCCCTGACGGCGGCCTTGAGCCGATCCTGTGCTGCCGTTGAATAATGCCACCATTTGGTCTCCCACAGGGGATGCTCGATCACATCTTCCTGTTTCAGTCCGCCCAATTCCAGCGCGGTCTGATTGGCTTCGAGTAAGGTGCCATCGGGACCGAGGATGCCAATGAACTGGAAGGATGAATTGAAGATGGCACGGAATCGGCGTTCGCTGATGGCCAGGGCAGCGGCAACGCGGTTACGCTCGGTCATGTCCCGCTGGATGATTAAAAACGTGCTGAAGTTGCCTTCTTCATCCGGCACGGCAGTCCCCGAACATTCCATCTGGATCACGTCTCCGTCTCTGCAGACAAACTCGATGTCGGCCCGGTTGTAGCCATGCTCCCGCAATCGTGGAAAACTGCACTCACAAACAGCTTGTGATTTGTCGGAGAAGAATTCCTTGATGTTCCTGCCGAGTACTTCGTCGGGCTCAAAGCCGGTTTTTAGATACACACAACGGTTGGCCTTGAGGACCTTGCCCTCGGGATCGATGACGAAAATAAATTCGGCGGCAGAGTCAAACATTGTTTGCAAGCGGGCCTCGCTTTTCCTCAGGGTGATTTCCGCATCTTTCTGCCGGCTGATATCCATATAAACTCCGAGCATCCCGCTTACTTCTCCCGATGCTTTCCACAATGGCACCTTGTTGGTAAGCAGATGAACTTCCTTGCCATCTGCCTGGAGCTGGGATTCCTCGATATTCAGCATCGCCTCGCCGCTGTCCATCACCCGGCGGTCACATTTCCTGTAGAAATCTGCCTGTTCCCGTGTCCAGGCCAGGTCATAGTCTGTTTTACCAATCAGATCCTGTGGATTCTGAAAACCCGCTTCGCGGATGAAGCGGTCATTGGCACCAAGGTAGGCCAGGTTCCTGTCCTTCCAGAAGATGGAAGCAGGGACAGTGGACAAGACGTTCTCAAGGAGGTCGCGTTGCCTCATCAAATCACGCTGCAGTATTTTTTGCCCGGTAATATCACGTGCGCTGGCATACAGGAAATCCTCATCGGTCGCGGGTACCGCCGTCCACGCGAACCATTTGTAGGAACCGTCCTTGCAACGGCAGCGGTTCTCGAAGTAGCTGACCGGCTCGCCGATCACCAGCTGTTCCACCGCCTCCAAAGTCAGCACCTTGTCATCGGGATGCACGAAGTCGATAAAGGGTGTCTTCAGCAACACCTGTGTGGAGTGCCCCAGGGTGTTTTCAAAGGCTTCATTGAAAAGCCGGAAATAGCCTTCAAAATCTGCAACACAAAGCAAATCCAGCGAGAGGTTGAAAAGATTCTCCAGGGTGTTGTCGAGGGACGACTGTTTCGCTGCGGCTGCTTCCAGTTCCCGAACACGCTGCTCCAGTTCCTCATAGCCCGGCTTTTCTGGCATTTCTGTTCCCCGCGTTCTGCGTTCAATTCCCGTAACATATACGCATATATCACAACCGGCAAACCCACCTTGCCGGCACTGTGCGCCTGCGCTGCCTGTACAACACCAGCTCACCGTTGCAACAGTGTCTCGCTGCAATCGCGTGCCAGCATAAACCATACCTCTGCCGGGGCGGGTTGCGTCCGCATTCACAGGTTGCCTGCCCTGATAGTCTAACCATATCCTCATCTCGCATTCATCAAACAGTCACATAAACCACTCAAGCTAGGCGAGCGTAGATTGAGACTGAGAGGGTTGGGCAAGGTATGAAGATTGCGAACCGGCACGATTTTCAGGAACCGATACACAGCGGTGGTATCCCGCCCCGAGGCCCAAGACCATCCGCCGCACGGCTCTTGATTGTTGAAGACGATCCTGATATCAGCAGTCTGCTGGCCTACACGCTGCAAGCCGCACGCTATCGCACCACGGTAGCGGCTGACTGCGAACTTGCATGGCAAATCCTGAACGACAACTCCCCCGACCTGGTATTGCTGGACTGGATGCTGCCGGACAGGAGTGGTCTCGAGTTGCTGCAGCAGATGCGCCAGAATATCGGTCTCCGGGACATCCCGGTGATCATGCTGACGGCACGCAGTACCGCACTCGACCGGGCGTGTGGCCTGGAAAACGGTGTGGACGATTATATCGTTAAACCGTTTTCTCCGCGCGAGCTATGTGTGCGCATCCACAAGCAGTTGTGCAAGCCCGGCAGTAAAGCACCCGGCAACCCTGACGTTACTGGCATTTCGCTGCATCCGCAGGGGGGGCGCGTTTGTGTTAACGGAACCTTTGTCGAATTGGGGCCGACGCTCTTCAGATTGCTGCAGCAGCTCGTCAACAACAGCGGACGGCTGCTGACGCGCAAGCAGCTACTCGATACGGTCTGGGGCAGGGATGTCTATGTTGAAGAGCGTACCCTGGAGTTACATATTCAACGCCTGCGCAAGATACTGGCTCCATTCCAAATGGCAGAGTTGATAGAAACGGTCAGAGCTTGCGGCTACTGCTTCTCCGAAAGCACCCTGCATTCCCGAGAGGAGGTATCTGAATGAATGTATTCATCAAGGAATGGCCCAACAAGACAGCAACCATCCTTACTGCAAACGGGGAGGTCATCTGGACCTTTTCAAGTATGGCTGAGGCGCGGCAGGCATGCCAGGAGTGGCACAGCCTTGCCCGTGAAGGGAAGGGCATGGATGCAGTCAATCTGCATGATGACAGTACCCCCTGTTATTGCCTTGCCTGAGCAGGGTAGCCTGTCACTCTGCCTGCTTCCCGAACATCTTGCCGATGCTGTCCAGCGGTAACGGGAAGACAATCGTCGAACTCTTCTCCCCGGCAATCTCCGTCAGGGTCTGCAGGTAGCGCAGTTGCAGTGACTGCGGCTGCTCGTTCAACGTCTTTGCCGCCTCAACCAGCTTGGTGGCCGCCTGCATCTCGCCCTCGGCGTGAATGACCTTGGCACGTCGTTCCCGCTCGGCCTCCGCCTGGCGGGCGATGGCGCGCACCATGGTCTCGTCGATATCGACATGCTTGATCTCGACGTTTGCGACCTTGATGCCCCAGGCGTCGGTCTGCCGGTCGAGCAGGCTCTGGATGTCGGCATTCAGTTTTTCCCGCTCCGCGAGCATGTCATCCAGGTCATGCTGACCAAGTACCGAACGCAGCGTGGTCTGTGCCAGCTGGCTGGTTGCGACCAGATAGTCCTCCACGTTGATAATCGCTTTCTGCGGGTCGATGACACGAAAATAGAGTACGGCATTGACCTTCACCGAGACATTGTCGCGCGAAATCACGTCCTGGCTCGGGACATCCATGACCACCGTGCGCAGGTCCACCTTGACCATCTGCTGAATGACCGGAATCACGATGATCAGGCCAGGCCCCTTGACTCTCCAGAAACGTCCCAGTGTAAAAACGACACCGCGCTCGTATTCCCGTAGGATACGGAAGGTGTACAACAACAGCGCGACAAACAGAATCAGCCCGACAAATACACCTGGAATAGCCATCTCACACCTCCCGGTTTAGCGGTTTAACCTTCAGTACCAGTCCGTCAACGGCGACTACCTGCACCCTGTCACCGCGCCTGAGCGGCAATGCCGACTCGGCCTGCCAGACTTCACCATGTATTCGGATACGGCCCTTGCCCTTGAAATCCTCAAGCACCTCACCACTGGCCTGCAGCATTTCTTCCTGGCCAGTGACCACCGGCCGTGCACGGGCCTTGATCGCGGCGCCAATCATAAACAGAAAGAACCCGGCCGTAATAAGGGACAGCGCAAATATCAGCGGCAGAGAGACCGCGTAGCCGGTGCCTTCCTGGTCAAACAGGATGATGGAGCCAATCACAAAGGCAATCACACCTCCAAAACCGAGCGCACCGAAACTGGGTACGAAAGCCTCGGCCAGCATGAAGAGGATGCCGAGTGACAGCAGTGCCAGCCCGGCATAGTTCACCGGCAGGACCTGAAAGGCATACAGTGCCAGCAGCAGGCTGATGGCCCCGGCCACACCCGGCAGCACAAAACCCGGGTTGGCAAATTCGAAAAACAATCCATAGATGCCAATCAGCATCAATATGTACGCGACATTCGGATCGGTAATGACGGCCAGCAGGCGATTGCGCCAGTCCGGTGTGATGACCTCAAGCTTCAGGCCGATCACATCCAGTACCTGTTCGACGCCGGCAACCATCACCATTTGCCCCTGCGCCTGCTGCAACAGGTCCTGAATATCAACGGCAACAAAATCGATGACACCCAGCTCCAGTGCCTCCGCTGCCGGCAGACTGGCGGCCTCGCGAACGGCGAGCTCTGCCCATTCGACGTTACGACCGCGCATCTGTGCCAGGCCGCGCAAATAGGCAACTGCATCATTGACGCGCTTGCTCTCCATGGCATCCTTGTGCTCGGTCGGTTGTGCTGTCTCGCCGTCATCCGCTTTCTTTTTCAGCAGCTTGTCGCTGTCCGGGATGCCACCGAGTTCAACCGGCGTGGCCGCCCCCAGGTTGGTACCCGGGGCCATGACCGAGAGATGACTGGCATAGAGAATGTAGGTCCCGGCACTGGCGGCACGTGCCCCGCTGGGAGAGACGTAGGTCGCCACCGGTACGGTTGACAACAGCACATCCTGAATGATGTCGCGCATGGCCGTATCCAGCCCGCCCGGTGTATCCATCCGCAGGATGACCAGCGCGGCCCCCTGTTGACGTGCGTGTTCCAGCCCGCGGTGAATGTAATCCGCGGTCGCTGGGCCGATCGCACCATCAATATCCAGCACCACGGCCACCCGTTCGCT
Source organism: Gammaproteobacteria bacterium (assembly GCA_022340485.1). Classification (GTDB taxonomy): domain Bacteria; phylum Pseudomonadota; class Gammaproteobacteria; order UBA9214; family UBA9214; genus UBA9214. The sequence goes on from JAJDNX010000038.1 coordinate 45,406, forward strand.
GGCCAGCGGGTACCAGGCCGGAGCCAGCAGCAACACCAGCCACAGGTACCAGGGAATGCGGGTCGGCAATCTTTTATACATAGCACTCCTACAGTAGCACAAACCAGACCATTCACTGCCTGTCAGTGGTACATTGGCTACACTTTAAAATATCAGGAAACGGTATCTCAAACAGGAGCGAAAATCATGTTATACAGGCATCCGTTATTGCAGGGCTGCATTCTGCTGCTGCTTTCGCTGTCCTCTGCACTGGCGGATGATGGCTATACACAGGCCCGTCAGCAGCTGATTCAGGAAATCACACAGGATGTACAAGATACCAGTCTGTACCTCGACAAGGAGACCCTGGATCCGCGTGTGATGGCGGCGATGGCCAAGGTGCCACGACACGAATTTGTGCCAGCGGGCCAACGCGACCATGCCTATGAAAACCGTCCACTCCCCATTGGCTACGGGCAGACGATTTCGCAACCCTACATCGTTGCCCTGATGAGTGACCTCATCAAGCCGCAGCCAGGCGATCGTGTACTGGAACTCGGTACCGGCTCCGGCTACCAGGCAGCGATCCTGGCTGAACTCGTTGCACAGGTCTACAGCATTGAAATCATTGAGGAACTTGGCAAGGAGGCGGGTGAGCGACTGGCGCGGCTGGGCTATGACAATGTCACTCTACGCATCGGAGACGGATATTACGGTTGGGAGGAACACGCCCCCTTCGATGCCATCGTGGTCACGGCGGCTGCCAGCCATGTGCCACCCCCCCTGGTGGCGCAGCTCAAGCCCGGTGGACGCATGGTCATCCCGGTCGGCAGTCGCTTTCTTACCCAGCAGCTGGTGCTGGTCGAGAAACAGGCGGACGGGCAGCTCCTCACCCGGCAAATATTGCCGGTAAAATTCGTGCCACTCACCGGGGAACACAATTAACCCGATGACTGCAGCAGACGGGCAGCGCTTGCCCTGGCTGTCCATTGCCCTGGTTTCGGCGACGGCGCTTGCCTATGAAGTGCTGCTGATGCGCCTGTTCTCGATCATTCAGTGGCATCATTTCGCCTACATGATGATCAGCCTGGCACTGCTCGGCTATGGTGTGAGTGGCGCCTTTCTGCTGCTGCTGCAGGGTCAACTGTTGCGACGTTTTGCTACCAGCTACCTCACCAACCTGGCATTGTTCGGTGTTTCCTCGGTCGGCTGCTTCCTGCTGGCACAACAGATTCCCTTCAATGCCGAGGAGGTGCTGTGGGACCCCCGGCAGCCAGTCTGGCTGCTATGCACCTACCTGCTGCTGGCGGTGCCTTTTTTCTTCGCTGCGAATGCAATCGGGTTGGCACTGATTTACTACCGTGAGCGCCTGTCGCGCATCTATGCCGCCGATTTACTCGGTGCCGGCTTTGGGAGTATCGCGATCCTGGTGCTATTGTTTGTGGTCCTACCGCTGCAGGCACTGACGGTACTTGGCCTCGCTGGAATCACTGCTGCCTTGCTGGGGGTCCTGGAACTGCGCAAAGCAGGCACCGCAGCCTGGCTGCTAGTGCTCCTGGCTGTCGCCCTGCTGCTGTTGCCGCCCCGCTGGATGACCCTGGAAATGTCGCCCTACAAGGGCCTCAACGAGACCCTGCGGGTCAAGGATACCCGTATGGTTGCACAACGCTCCAGCCCGCTGGGACTGCTCAGCGTGGTGGAAAGCCCGACGATTCCCCTGCGTCACGCACCAGGACTGAGCCTCAATGCAACCACTGAGCCACCGCCACAACTGGGTGTGTTCACCGATGGTGACGGCCTGTCCGTGATCAACCGCTACCAAGGTGACCTGCAGACACTGGCCTATCTTGACCAGATGACCTCGGCGCTGCCCTACCACCTGCGGCCGGTCAAGCGTGGGCTGATCCTCGGCGCCGGTGGCGGCACCGATGTGTTACAGGCCCTCTACCATCACACAAGCAGCGTTGACGCGGTCGAGCTGAATCCGCAATTCGCCCGCCTGGTGAGCAGTGATTACGCGGATTACGCCGGCCATCTGTACCAGACGGCGGGAGTTACGCTGCACCTCGGCGAGGCACGCAGTTTTGTGACCGGCAGTTCGGGTGATTATGACCTCATCCAGGTGTCGTTGCTGGACTCCTTCAGCGCCTCGGCCTCGGGGCAATACGCCCTCAGCGAAAATCACCTCTACACGACCGAGGCACTGGGAGAATTCCTGGGCAAACTGTCAGCGGGCGGTTTCCTCTCCATTACCCGCTGGATAAAACTGCCTCCGCGCGACACGCTGAAGCTGTTTGCCACTGCCATTGATGCACTGCGTGCCAGCGGCGTCACCGACCCCGGACAGCAACTCATTCTCATCCGTGGCTGGCAAACCAGTACCCTGCTGGTCAAGAACGGCAGTATCACTGCACAGGAACTGCAACAGCTGCGTTCATTCTGTGCCGCACGATCCTTTGATCTGGCCTGGTACCCGGGTATCCGGCCTGGTGAGAGCAACCACTACAACCGCCTGCGTGAGGACTGGTTCCGCGATGGCGCCGTGGCATTGCTGGGCGAACAGCGCGAACGCTTTCTGGAGGACTATAAATTCAACCTCAACCCGTCCACCGATGACCAGCCCTATTTCTTCCACTTCTTTAAATGGCGGACACTGCTGGAGGTCCTGCAACTGCGTGAACGGGGTGGTGCTGCACTGACCGATGCCGGTTACCTGGTGCTGGTGGCGACGCTGGTACAGGCGGTGATTGCAAGCCTGTTGCTGATCCTGCTGCCCATCTGGATACACCAACGGCGCAGCAGGAGCGTGCAGCAGACGGTGCGCGGTTCCATGGTGGTGGGCTATTTTCTCCTGCTGGGGCTGTCTTTTCTGTTCATCGAGATCGCCTTTATCCAGAAATTTCTGCTGTTTCTGCATCACCCCCTGTATGCAATCGCGGTGGTGCTCAGCAGTTTCCTGGTGTTCTCGGGGCTGGGTAGTGCCTGGTCGGGGCGGGTCTCCCCGGAGGCTCGCGGTAAACGGTTACTCCAGGCTGTCAGTGCGATCGTCTTGCTTGGCACAGTGTACCTGCTATCGCTGGATGGCTTGCTGGGCCACCTGACGGATCTCCCCGAGCTGGCACGCATCCTGATCAGCGCATCCCTGATCGCTCCGCTGGCATTCTGCATGGGCATGCCATTCCCGCTGGGGCTAGCCCGCCTGGCAGACCATGCACCGGATCTCATTCCCTGGGCCTGGGCCATCAACGGCTGCGCCTCGGTCATCAGCGCGGTACTGGCAACCCTGCTGGCGATCCACCTGGGGTTTGCCACAGTCATTGCCGTGGCGCTCGCACTGTATGCGCTGACCCTGTGGGTATTTCCAACGCCCTGCAGGCCATAACGCCGTACTTCCGCGATCGCTTGGCTACCCTGTGTATTGCCGGGCACAAGCGAGGCACACCTGCTGTACAGCCAGTGATGCCTGCACGGCTGAATGATGCCCGACGATTCATCGCGCACAGCCGTGAACCTGCTCGAGGGTTCAGTCCCGGGCAGCGGGCAGCGGTTGTGTGATACTGAAGGCGCCGCGGATATCACCCTCCTTGTATCCCAGTGCCTGGTCCTGCGGGTAGAGGGTTTCGATGCGCGTCTTAACGATTGAATCCAGTTGCTGGCCATGGCAGGCCAGGCACAGCGGGGCGGTTGGAATCGCCTTCATGTAGCGCAGCTGCTGGTTGCCATCCTGGCTAACCACCTCGTAAAACTCCATCATGGCGGGATCTTCTCCGGCACGTTTGCGTTCCTCGAAAGACACCAGCACTGCACGCTCCCACGCATCGGGTGTATTACCCGGGTTACGCGTCTTGAGACTGGTACGTCCAACATCCCAGCCGTTGCGAATACTGTAGGTGTTTGCGATCGCCGGTGCAGTCAGGTTGCATACACTGACCGCATTCACCGGGCCACCTTCCTGCATCGCTGCCTGTAATTCCTTTTTGAGTGTTTGCATGAACTCCTGTGCAGTTTCCCGACTCGCAGTTACTTCCGCGGTGTAATCAGTCGCATACAGCTGCGGGGTGATTGCCGTCAGGCCGAGTGCGAACACTGTAAGTAAACGTTGCATATGGAACCTCATTTCGTGAGCAGGGATGGCAAGAGCGTAACATCAGCGGCATTGTTTGATAAGATTTAACTGCCGGGGTCCTTGTGAGAAATCGAAACCATTGAATATCAGCAGCGCAGGTTACGATGACCTGGTCCGCCAGGACCGGGCGCATCTCTGGCACCCCTACAGTGCAATGGGCGGGGATCAACCGGTCTATCCGGTTATTGCTGCCCGGGGTGTCCGACTGACGCTCGCCGATGGCAGGGAATTGATCGACGGCATGGCTTCCTGGTGGTGTGCGATCCATGGCTATAATCACCCGGTACTGAATGCTGCCATCACCTCACAGCTGGACAGGATGGCACATGTCATGTTCGGTGGCCTGACCCATGCAGCCGCAGTCCGTCTTGCCAACAAGCTGGTTGAGGTCACGCCGGAGCCCTTGCAATCGGTGTTTTACTGCGACTCGGGTTCTGTGTCGGTAGAGGTGGCCATGAAAATGGCAATCCAGTACTGGCAGGCCCGTGACAGAGGGGAGAAGCAGCGCTTTCTCACCATCCGTGGCGGTTACCATGGAGATACCTTTGGCGCCATGTCGGTGTGTGACCCGGTTACCGGTATGCACAGGCTGTTCACTGGCGTACTGGCACCGCAATTGTTTGCCACTTCGCCGGGCTGTCGCTTCGGGGAGCCCTGTAGCGCAGAGGATATCGAAGCCTTTGGACGGCTGCTGCAGCACCACCGTCAGCAACTTGCCGCCGTCATCATGGAACCGATCGTTCAGGGTGCCGGCGGTATGCGTTTCTATTCGGCCGAGTACCTGCAGCGCGTACGTGTCCTCTGTGAGGAGCATGGCGTGTTGCTGATTCTGGATGAAATAGCCACCGGCTTCGGGCGTACCGGGAAACTGTTTGCCTGTGAACATGCGGATGTGGTGCCCGATATCCTGTGTGTGGGCAAGGCACTCACCGGAGGCTACCTGTCACTGGCAGCGACACTGACGACCGCCCATGTCAGCGGCACCATCAGTCGCGGTGAACCGGGCGTGTTTATGCACGGTCCTACCTTTATGGCCAACCCACTGGCCTGTGCAGTTGCACTGGCGAGTATCCAGTTGCTGCTTGATTCGCCCTGGCAGGCACGCATTGAGGCGATCGAGGCGGGATTACGGGATGGACTTGAGCCGTGCAGGGAACTGGCTGGCGTAGCCGATGTCAGGGTTCTGGGCGCCATTGGTGTGGTCGAACTGCACACGGCGGTGGACATGAAGCGCATCACCCGGCAGTTTGTCGAGGCAGGAGTCTGGGTGCGCCCCTTCGGCAAGCTGGTCTATCTGATGCCACCCTTTATCATTGACCGGCAGGACCTGACTGCACTGACCGATGCCGTGGTTACAACCCTTGCTGGGAACGGCTAAGCGCTCATGGTGGATTCTGGTGGCAGGGACTATACTTAATCTGGGTTGTTACAACCATTTTATATGTATCTAATTACCATGTGGAATTTGACATTGCATGCTGGCAGATGTGCCGCTCTGACTGCCATGGTTACGCTGCTGTATGTGTCCACGGCCTCGGCAGAGCCACTGCTGGAGCGGTTGCGCAGCGACCATGCTGCCATGGTGTCTGCCGAGGCCGATTTTCACAGCCGCCGCGAGCGCGGCACCCTGAACGGCAATGAAGCAGCGGACTATGCCAGCTACGTGGCCAGTCTGCACCGGCGCGTCGCCGAGGACTGTGTCGCACTGGCGGAAAACGGCTTGCCTGTCCCGGCAGACCTGTCTTGCCCCGACAATCCCGCAGCCTTGATGGCACCGGCAGCCGTCGACCAGACATCGGAACAGACGGCGTCAGAGGCAACTGCGAGCCTCGACAGCGAACTGTTTGCCGGTCTGGGCGACTTCGATGAAATGCTGCTGCGTGAGCAGGAACGGGTGAAGGCCGCGGCAGTGCAGCCCGGTGCAGGGTCCGGCGGTGCTGGTGGTGGCGGCAGTAGTGGTGAAGTGACTGACAGTACCGGTACTTCAGGAACAACGGATTCCGCTGCCGGTGGCGAGAACCGCTATGGTGAGGGTGCGGGCCCCGGCTCTCCACGACCTGGCATCAGCAGCAGCGCACCGCCGGGTACACCGGATGGCAGTGATGATGACGTGGTGGCGCGTCAGTTACGTGAGGCAGCCGAAAAAGAAACCGACCCGGAACTGAAAAAGAAACTCTGGGAAGAGTATCGCAAATACAAGCAGGGTACCTCCTGACAGGTTGCATGCGATGAGTGCCCGTTACCTGCTGCCTGCCTGTATCGTATTTGCCCTAGTGGGGGGGTGCAGCTCCCTGGGGCCGACACACGATGTCAAAGGCGCGGTACCCCTGAATAAAGCCATTCGCGAGGTTCCCGAGAAGCAGTTACTGGACGTCTGGGTTGAGCTGTTCGACCCGGGCGAGTTACCCGAGGATGAGGACGAGGCCATGGGTCTGTCCATGGACATCCGGGAAGCCGAGGCACGTTATATCCCGGAACAGTTGCGCACTACCATGGAAAGTAGCGGTCACTGGGGGGCGGTGCGGCTGGTACCGCGAGCTACCAGCGGTGGCGAACTGCTGGTGCAGGGAAAAATCCTCACGTCCGACGGTGAACAGCTGGCGCTGCAGATCAAGGCACTCGATGCGACCGGTCGCGAATGGTTTAACCGTAACTACGAAGAAGAAATTGACGAGAGTGACTATCGGTCCCGCGGCTTGACCGGAAACCGGCCCGACAGTGACGTGTTCCAGTCGCTATACAATACCATTGCCAATGACCTGGCAGAGTACCTGCGCACGCTGCCGGCAGCGGACATCGCCACGATTCGCCAGGTTGCTGAGCTGCGCTTTGCAGCGGATCTGTCACCCGAGGCTTTCTCCCGCCATCTGGCGTTCGACAAGAAGGGACGCTACACGATTGTGCACTTGCCAGCGGCCAATGATCCGATGTACCAGCGGGTACTTGCAATCCGTGATCGCGACTTTCTGCTGATTGATACGCTGAATGGCCATTTCGATAATTTCTGTCGCGAGATGGAAACTCCCTACAGCGAGTGGCGCAAGGCACGCAGTGAGGAAGCAGCCGCGTTGCGCAAGCTGAAAAATAGCGCCATGCAGCGCAAGTTGCTCGGTGTTGCGGCGATTCTTGGTGCGATTGCCCTCGAGGCATCCAATAATGGTAACTACAGCTCATCCGTATTGCGCGATAGCCTGGTACTTGGCGGGGCCTACGCCATCAAAACCGGTTTTGACAAGGATTCGGAAACCGATATTCACCGCGATGCCATTATCGAGCTGGATGAATCCTTTTCCTCGGAAGCCCGCCCGCTGGTGGTCGAGGTAGAGGGCGAAACCCATGAGTTAACCGGCTCGGCCGAGGAGCAGTTTACCAAGTGGCGCGTCCTGCTGAAGCGGATCTATGTTTCTGAAACCGGCTTTACGGATTTATAAACCGGCCAGCGGCCAGTCACTCTGAACAAATCGTTCCTGCAAGATGCAAAGGGATACCTCATTGTCATTACCACCTACTGAATCTTTCATGTCTGGAGCCTTTACATCCTTGCACGGGAAATCAAGGCTTTCTGGTCCGTACACCCGATAGAAAATGTCCGACCAGCGAAACCCTGATGCCATTGCACCTCCGGTGCTTGCTCCACCCGCCGCCACTCCAACGGAAGGTATCCAGGCAGGGAATTATCTCGGGTTGTGGCTTGCGCTGGCCGCAGTACTCGCACTTGGGCTTGCCGTCATCCTTGCCTTACCGGCGCTGCTGCAACCAACCTCACAGGCAACCGCACCGGCAGAACCCGTCGCAATGCAGGGCGTTGCAGACCGCGACCTGGCGAACCAGGCCATGCAGGAGTGGTTGCAGCTGCGTGCACGACTGGAACTTGCCAATGCCTCACGCTGGGGAGAGCCCGAGTGGGGCCGCTCGCAAGCGGCGGCTGACAGCGGTGCACACCTGTTCGCACAACGTCAATTCAGGGAAGCTGAACAATCGTATCAACAGGCGTTGCTGGGGCTGAATCAACTGGCCAGTGAACGTGACAGGCGCCTGCGCACCGCACTCGCCACGGCCCAGCAGGCACTGGCCGACAATCAACTGGAACGGGCAACGGAACAGTTCCAGCTGGCACTTGCCATCGATGAGCATAACGATGCTGCACGTACCGGGCTGGCGCGGTCATCTGCCCGTGCCTTGGTATTGGAACACATGGCAGTGGCAGAACGCGCCGAGGCAGACGCTGACCTGGTTGCCGCACAGCTGGCCTACCAGCAGGCAGCCACAGGGGATCCCGGCTATGAACCGGCCACTGCAGCACTGCAACGGGTCTCTGGGGTCATCGCGACGCAGGCCTTTCAGCAAGCCATGACACAGGCACTGACTGCACTCGACAGCGGACAGTTCGGTGCCGCCGAAAAGTCACTCGCCGAGGCTGCCGCGCTACGCCCTTCGGATACGGCGGTCATCGATGCACAGCAGCGTCTCGCGCAGGCACGCCAGCAGACACACCTGAACCGGTTACGGCGCCGGGCAGAATCCCTCGCCGCGGCTGAAAACTGGCAGGCCGCCAGCGCGACCTACCAGGAGGTACTGGCAGCTGATGCAACCGCAGGCTTTGCACGCAGCGGCCTTGAAAAGGCAAACGCAAGGTTGGAGCTCAACCGGCAGTTCGATCACTATCTGGACAAACCCGAGCGGCTGTATGCGGCGCAGCCGCGCGAGAACGCGGAAGCCCTGTTGGCAGTGGTCAGCAGCACACCCGCAGAGGAGCCGCAGTTGACGAAAAAAATACTCACCTTGCAGCGCCTGGTGAAACTGGCACGTACACCGGTTGCAGTGAGCCTGCACTCGGACGGCGCAACCGATGTCTCGATCTACCATGTCGGACAACTGGGTACCTTCACCAGCCGGCAGCTCGAGT
>JAJDNX010000065.1 GCA_022340485.1 Gammaproteobacteria bacterium
GTTACATCCTGATAGTGTAAAAACCCGTTCTGTAGGGGTCCGAATCCAGAAAACAAGGCAGTATACCGCCTGTGGTTGAAACCCTCATCCGGATGTTGTTTCTGCCAGCAGCGCTTGACTGGAGCGGATGTCGACACGCAGCTGTTGACGAATACACCATCTGTATGTCGGTTCTGGCTGTCTGTTCCTGAATGGATCGGGTCCGCCACCTGGTGCACATACCCAGAATAACGGGAACGGGAAAACCGCAAAGTGGATAACGGGATCGTAGGCCACGGGTAGTGCCCTGATTGGTCGTCAAACAGCTACTCTATAGCGAGGCACTTGCCCACAAAAGTTGGCCCGTGAAGAATGAAAACGGCGACCCGAAGGCCGCCGCTGGACAGGTCACTGAAACGCAGCAGCAGCCTATCTCGGGCCACTCTCGAGTTGTCTGAGGCGTTCTTTCAGGCGCATGATTTCTGCTTCTTTGGATTCGGTTCCCGGTGCGCCACCGTAGGCGGGAGCTCCCCCGTAGCCGGGGCCGCCACCAACGCCATAGCCGGGATCACCCCCATAACCGGGAGCACCACCATAGCCATAGGCAGGGTCGCCGCCATAGCCGGGGGCGCCATAGCCATAGCCCGGTCCACCGTAGCCATAGCCGGGGCCACCATAGCCATAGCCGGGGCCACCGTAACCATAGCCCGGTCCACCGTAGCCATAGCCGGGGCCGTCATAGTAATCATCGTAATAACGGTCATCATCCTTTTTGTTGCCCATCCACTTGGATGGATTCATCATGTTGCCCATATCAAACGCACTGGCTGGATTGGCAAGCAGCAAACTTGCTGCCACAAAGAGTACCCTGAATTTTAATCCCTTGTTCTGCACTGACGGTTCCTCCATCGATATGAAATTACTATTGAACAAACGAGGCTGTTCTTTATCTTCCCCTTACCCTTATCCCACTGTCTGGCCACCAGGTCAAATAAAAGCATCCAGATTCAGTAGGAATGCCTGTCTCAGCCAGAGTTTGCACGGCATCCCACGGCAGAAAAATCGTATGATGGACTTGTCCAGGTGACGAGAAACTAATCAGAATTTGCTTGGTCGCGCCTGAAAACGATGTCACCATACCAGGCGATGGCAGATTCCCGCGTGTTGTCGGTGTCCGTCATGATGGCTACACCGGATATCATGGCGGGTTCTTCACCAAAGGCCATACGGTAATCCTCGTAGATATTGCGCCTCTCCGTTACCCACTGCTGTAACTTTTCATCACCCCCTTCGACGACAAACATCATGACCCGCTTGGTGTAGGCATTTGCGATCATGGTGCCAGCCGGGCTGTTACTTCCCCAGATATAGGAGATCGCCCTGTAGGGAACGTGCTGTCCCTGGATGAGCCGGGCTGCTTCCTGCTCCAGTCGTTCCAGGATGCCGGCCTTGTCAGGATCAAAGGCGAAGCTGATATAGATTCTCGCCGGATAGTCATCCCCGTCCTTGCTGTGTACATCACCCGTCTGCAGGATATTATTCACTTTCCAGCGCCACTGGATGATCGGGTATTCTGCAGGGGCTATGGAAAGTGCCCGCGTCAGTCCGGAGGCAGACTGCTTGCTGACGGCCTTGAGGACAACGGTGCCATCTTCTTCCACCAGGGAATACTCGGTATGCCGCCCGATCCGGCTGAAGGTCAGCGGCCGCCAGCCAGCTGGTAACTTGTTACCGGCACTGGCCGATGAGAACAGGCCGGCCTCGAACAGGCCGGGTGACTGTGCCTGCGTCAACCCGGCTGTTATCAGCAGGCAGGGAACCCATAACACCCGGCACGCTCGGCTGGCCCTGGTGCCTGGACATGCCCTCCTCATGAAACGATTCCCCTTGCAGCTAGTTGCAGTCACCCGGTGTACAGTTCTCTACAGGACTCTCTACAGGTGCCGGAGGGTGATGGCCCGGTGAGCGCAGGGTGTTCCCTAGCGCACCGTTTTGTAGAGCTGTTTCCTGTTTTTTGACCCTCGAATATGGGTGACATCCATGCTGATATGGTGCGGTGTATACACCGTGGTTCTGATCAGCCATTCCCCGGAGGGCAATAGCGCCTGTTCGGTCATGGTCCTGATCTGGGTAGTATCGTCGTAGACATCCTCGATGACATCGTAGGCAAGTTTCATTGTGTGCTCCTTTCCCATGGCAGTATCTGTGCTCATTTCCCAATGGTAATGTTATGTCCTTGGGACATCCAGTGCCTGCACGCGTAGAATAAGGTGCTTCGGAGATGGACAAGTACCTCAATGCCCCTGTTGCGCCTGCATAAAGTATCCCTGGCCTTTGGCCACCGCGCTTTGCTGGACTCTGTAGACCTTGATATCTACGGTGGCGAGCGCGTCTGCCTGGTCGGGCGAAATGGTGAAGGCAAGTCGTCATTGATGCGAGTGCTCAGTGGTGAAGTCGTACCTGACGACGGCGAGTGCTGGATACGCCCCGGCATGCGCGTGGCCTACCTGGCACAGGAAATCGGCATGGACAGCAACGACACCGTGTTTGATGTGGTCGCCGCCGGTTTGCCGGGGTTGGGGAAGCTGCTTGCCGACTACCATCACACAGCCACTGAACTGGAGCATTCCAATCATGCCGAGACCCTGCAACGGCTGTCCGAGCTGCAGCAGGCGCTGGAAGCGGCCAACGGCTGGCAGCTGGAGCAACAGGTCGAAATGATACTGTCGCGCCTCGGTCTCGACAGTGATGCGGTCTTTCATTCGCTCTCCGGTGGATGGCGCCGTCGTGTCATGCTGGCACGTGCACTGGTATGTGAACCGGACGTATTGCTGCTGGACGAACCGACCAATCATCTCGATATCGAAGCCATCACCTGGCTGGAAGAGTTCATGCTGGATTATTCGGGTGCCCTGCTATTCATCAGTCATGACCGCGCCTTTGTGCGCCGCCTGTCGACACGCATCATTGAACTCGATCGCGGGCTGCTGAGTTCATGGCCTGGCAGTTATGATGAATACGTGCGCCGCAAGGCCGAGCAACTGGACATCGAGGCTCGCCACAATGCGCTGTTCGACAAGAAGCTGTCACAGGAAGAGGCATGGATACGGCAGGGGATAAAGGCACGGCGTACCCGCAACGAAGGGCGGGTGCGGGCGCTGCAGGCGTTGCGGCAGGAGCATCGCCAGCGGCGTAGGCGCTCTGGTACGGCCAGGCTCTCGCTGGACGGAGGTGAACTGTCCGGCAAGCTGGTGTTCGAAGCCGAGTCCGTCTCGCTGAGCTTTGCCGAGCACAGGGTCATCAGCAACTTCTCGACTACCATCCTGCGCGGTGACCGGGTGGGCATTATCGGGCCCAATGGTGCTGGCAAAACTACCCTGATCAAGCTGTTGCTCGGAGAACTGCAGCCGGACCAAGGCCAGCTGCGACGCGGTACCCGGCAGCAGGTCGCGTATTTTGACCAGCAGCGTGAGCAGCTCGACGCCAACAAGTCAGTGATGGACAATGTCGCGGACGGCAGCCAGCATGTGCTGGTAAACGGTCGCGACCGGCATGTGGCCAGTTACCTGCGAGACTTCCTGTTTCCGGCTGAACGCCTGCAGTCACCGGTGAGTACACTCTCCGGTGGCGAACGCAATCGCCTGTTGCTGGCGCGTCTTTTTGCGAAACCGGCAAACCTGCTGGTGATGGATGAACCCACCAATGATCTGGATGTGGAAACGCTGGAATTGCTCGAGGAACTGCTGATGGAGTACCAGGGTACGCTATTGCTGGTCAGTCACGACCGTGCCTTTCTCGATAATGTGGTCACCAGCACACTGGTATTTGAAGGCGAGGGGATCATTGGCGAGTACGTCGGTGGCTATTCAGACTGGTTGCAGCACAAGACGGCAGCCAGTAAGCCGGACGGCGGCAACGCTGACAACAAACCGGCCGTGAAGGCAACGCCTGCGCAAGTGGCGCTGGAAAGACCGAAAAAGCTTTCCTACAAGGAGCAGCGCGAACTGCAGGCCTTGCCCGCGAAGATCGAGCAACTGGAAGCCGAGCAGGCACAACTGCAGGCGGCCATTGGTGACCCCGGTTTTTATCAGCAGTCTCATGAACAGGTGAATGGGGTACTGGAACGCCTGCAGGTGGTCGAGGCGCAGCTCGAGGACTGCTATGGCCGCTGGGAATGGCTGGAGTCTGGCGTAGAAAACCGGTCAGCGGATAATCGCTGAGGGGATCTTGGATAACTTGCCTACCCTATGAAGTAAATTCTTCAGCTAATTGATTATAAAAAATAATTATTTCTAAAAAAACCGTGAAAGTTTGTCGATGTGCCTCGTGGAGAACCCACCTGTTGCGACCCGTGCAGCAAGTCATCAAGGCCTGCAGCGTTTCTGCAGACCGGTGTCACTGAATCCTGTCGCAGCAGTGGATTGCGGCCGCGGTGGTGTTATATCCTTGCCACCGCAGACTGCGGCCTGGGTCCGCTTCTGCGTAACTCGTTATACACCAGCATGGCTGTTCCGATGATTCACCCCATGCTAGTCTCACTTGCCCTATGCAACAACAATGGAGAATACACAATGAAAAGCATCAAGATACTAACAGCCTGCTCGCTACTCATGACCGCCGCTGCCACACTGGCCATGGACGATCCGGAAATGAGTTATATAGACGAGTCACCGGATGTGCGTGAGCAGCCACCGGCAGGCATCGATAGCGCAACGCTGATTGAAGTAACCGCGACGGTAACGGCTGTCGACATGGAAAACCGCCTGGTCACCATCGAGGGACCGGAAGGCAATTCTACGGTTATCCAGGTAACCGAGCAGGTGAAGAACCTGCCGCAAGTCAAGGTCGGTGACAAGGTGAATATCAGCTATTACACCAGCAAGGCCGTGGATATCGTCAAGCCTGGCGAGGACGTCACCCTTGGTACCGAGGTAAGCGGGGTAGAGGGCTCGGCACCTGCGGGAGAAAAGCCTGCCGGGGCGGCTGGGGTCGCGGTGGTGCGAACCGCTGAAGTGATGTTTGTGGATCCCTATCAGAAATTCATTACCTTCCTCAGCCCGGACCGCGGACTGCGCAAGATTTCACTGAAGGATACGCCGGATCTGCAACACTACCTGACCGAACTGAAGAAGGGCGATGTGGTTGAGGTGACCTATGTCGAGGCCATGGCAATATCCGTGGAACCTGCAGAGTAGGCACTCCTGTCTGCGGCAGGAGTGATTGCCGCATTCAATCACCAGGCAGCGGGGCGCTTCATTGCAAGCGCCCCGTTTCTTCATGCGTGCTCAGAAATCCACACCGGCGGTGAACAGCAGGCCTGCAATTCCCAGTGCATACATCTCGGCGACGAAGCGACCCTTCCTGTAACCTATGCCCGGTATAATTGCCGGCGCGATGCCGAGATCATTGTTCGGAATCTTGTCCTTGAATTCGCCCTTGTAGCCATGAATCAACCCGGCGGTGATCTTGACGTTGAAGTCATCCATCTTGCCGGGCAAGTTCCAGCTCTTGCCGCCATACAGATACTGGGAGAACTGGTTGAATGAATTATTGAACAGCGCCAGTCCATAGAACCAGTCATTGGCTTTGACCGCTTCCAGGCTGGCGAATACCCGGTTGCCGCTATGGTCCTCGTCGGGGTCGTAATGGATATAGGTGCCGGCCTGAAAGTGCAGGTGGTCGTAATTGTACCAGTGCTCTTCTTCTGCCTGGGTGGCAAGGGGCAGGAGGGCTGCGAGGCACAACGTGAACCGAACTACCGGGTGGATGAACATCTAAATCCGCTCCTTAGTTTTACTGGATTTGTGCAACTCCGCCAGTAGGCAACTCCCCTCACCGACAGCGCATGCTCACCGCTTTCAGCGGGAAAATTATGCAGCTGCGTACTATAACCCATTTTCCTTATTTGCAAACGAGTCGTCCGCGACTGCTCCCCTGAACTGAATTATTTGCTAGACTTCCGTTGCGTCGCTATGACAGATCATCGCAATCTACACAATCCGGACTATGCCATTACCTAAAACCCTTATCCCCGTGCTGCTGGCCTGGATGCCGTTATTTGTTCTTGCAAGTGGCCAGGACGGCCTGCCAGCTGACTACTGTCGCTGGGAACGCGTGGACTACTCCATCGTGGAGCCATTGTGTGGCCTGGCGGGTGATGCGCAGCGTGGCAGCGAAATTGTCTCTGACAGCGGTCGTGGCAACTGCCTGGCCTGTCATCAACTCCCCATCCCTGGCATCGAGGCCTACGGCACCATCGGGCCGCCACTGGCGGGGGTTGCCTCGCGGCTGTCGGTTCCACAGATCCGTCTGCGCGTGGTTGATTCGCGCTACCTCAACCCGATGTCGATCATGCCCGGTTTCTATCGCGATCCGCGCCTGATTAACCGTCCCGCAAAAAAATACGTTGGCAAAACCTTCCTCTCGGCCCAGCAGGTCGAGGATGTCATTGCCTACCTGGCCACTTTGAAATGATTCACTTCAACAAAACCACCTTGTTGTGCGGCGCCTTGCTGCTGGCAGTTCCCGCAACCAACGTCCTGGCAGGGGAAGCCCGGTCGGGGTATGACTATATCAAACCGGCATCCCGCGCCATGCAGGACGATGACTTCGAGAATCCAGGAATGCTTGCCGTCGAGCAGGGTCGGGCGCTGTTCAACGACCTGCAGGCGGGTGCCAGCAAGGCCTGTGCTGACTGTCATGGCATCGATGGCACAAAGTTTATCCCGGCGAGCCTTGCGCGGTACCCGGTTTATGATGAGGAAGCCGCGGAGATCGTGACCCTACAAGAACAGATCAGTCGCTGTCGCGAGGCCAATAGCGGCAGTCAACACTTGCCGATCGATAACCCGGATCTGGTCGCGCTGGAGACCTTCGTTCGCAACCGTGCCATCGGCGAGCCGGTGAATGTGCAGACGGATGGCGTGATGGTTGCGCTGCTGAAAGCGGGCGAAGAGCTCTACAGAACCCGCTACGGCCTCATCGACATGGCCTGTTACCAGTGCCATGACATCTATCCCGGGCAAATGATACGGGGCCAGAAAATCAGCCAGGGGCAGGCGAATGGCTTTCCCGCCTATCGTCTGGACACGGGAACAATCACCACCCTTAACCAACGCATACAGCAGTGCCTCACCTCCATGCGTGCGGAACCTTTTGCTGCAGACTCCGAGGAAATCAGGCAGCTGGGGCTGTATCTCATGTCGCGCTCAAATGGCCTGAAGATCGAAACCCCTGCGGTGCGTTACTAGGCCCCGTCGCTGGCGACTGTTCGAGGTTTCTGCTCTGAAACGGCAGGAAACATGATCCTGATCAAACGACCTGTCCTCGATTATGATTAAAATCGGACCAGAAGGCTGGTCCACGAAACCCTATCAATTCAACAGGAGGCGTCATGTCAAAACACTGGGTGGTCGTCGCTGACCAAAGCAAGGCACGTATCTTTACCGTCGACGATCCGCATGGCCCCTTGCTGGAGGTGGATGAACTGCAACACCCGGAGGGACGTGAGCATGAACGGGATCTCACCTCCGACCTGCCCGGGCGCGCCTTTGACAGCAAGGGTCACGCACGCCATGCCATGGGGACGTCGGTTGAGCCAAGCCAGCAGGAAGCCATTCGTTTCGCCAAACAAATCGCGGACCACGTCCATGCAGCACATAATGACGGACGTTGTGACCGCCTGCTGCTGGTCTCTGGCCCGACGCTGCTGGGTCTGTTGAGAGACAACCTGATGTCGATACCCGGCCTGCAAGTTTCCGAACTTGAGAAAAACCTCGGTCAATATGACGCCCTGGAGATCCGCAAGCATTTGCCCGCACGTCTGTAAAAAACACGCTTACGTCTCCATGGCCGGGGTATAGTCACCGCGACGCGCGGCACCATTGAGGCGGGCACGGTGATGCAGGGCCTGCTGGGTCGCCGCGGCATTCTCTGCCTTACCCATCCAGGCATGTAATGCCGGTTCCTGCAGGGCGCGTCCATAGGAGAAGGACAGTTCCCAGGGGGCGTGTGGATAGCGTGCATTCATGGCGTTGAGATTGGCGGTGGCCTCGGTCGGCGTCTGGCCGCCGGAAAGGAAGTTGATACTGGGCACAGCGGCCGGTACGACACGTTGGAATACCCTGAGTGTCGCATCCGCCACCTCTTCAGGGCTGGCCTTGGGCGGGTGATCCTTGCCCGGCGTCACCATGCTGGGCTTGAGTACGATACATTCAAGTAGTACGTGGTGCCGCTGCAGGGCATGGAACACGGCGTGCAGAACCGTCTCGATGACTTCTGCGCTGCGTTCGATGCTGTGGTCACCATCAATCAGGACCTCGGGTTCCACAATGGGTACCAGACCCTCCGTTTGGCAGACCGCGGCGTAGAGTGCCAGCATCTCCGCGTTTACCTCGATCCCGAGCGGGGTCGGATTGCAATTGCTGACCGGGTAGACCTCACGCCACTTGGCAAAACGTGCGCCCTGGGACTTGTACAGTTGCAGGCGCTCCTCGAGGCCATCGAGTCCCCGGGTGACCAGGTCTCCGGGGGCGTTGGCGAGCGGCACCTTGCCCTTGTCTACCTTGATGCCAGGCACGATACCCTGGCTTGCCAGCACCTGCGGGAGTGGTGTGCCATCGTCTGTCGTCTGGGTCAAGGTTTCCTCGAACAGGATCACGCCGCTGACAAACTCGTCAATCCCCGGTGTGGTGAACAGCATGCTGCGGTAGTTGCGCCGGTGTTCCTCGGTAGACTCGACATTGATGGCAGCAAAGCGCTTGGCAATGGTCGGTGCGCTTTCGTCTGCGGCCAGTATGCCCTTGCCGGCCTGTACCATGTCGTGAATGGTTGTCTCAAGTTCCGTTACTGTATCCATGGCTTCTTCATCCTTCAGTGCGTATTCGAAACAGGGTGCTGCTCACTGTGCAAGCGAAAATCACTGCCACGGAAGCGCACGGAAAGACAGGAAGATGTTTCCGCGAAGGCATTTTTTTGCTTGCGTGTTTTTCCGTGTGCTTGCGTGACTGATTTACGTATGTATCAAGGATGCAACTCAACACCCTTCGGTACTGCCCATTGCTAAAGGTAGCCCAGATTCGGCTCCCTGTCTGCATTGGCGCCGGTTCATTATCGCCGGCGTCGGACACTTTGAATAAATCATGCGTTGCCTGTACTGTAATCGGGACAACACAGGGCCGCCTCCAAACCGCTATGTCCCATCTACGTGTCCGCTATGTGCTCGATAACCCATGGCGTTTCCTGCGCCAGGTGGTTGCCGGTTTTCGCGCCAACCAGGGCTTTTTGCTGGCGGGAGCCATTGCCTATTATACGCTACTGTCCATCGTCCCGATGTTCGCTTTCATCCTGATCGTCCTTTCGCAGATCGAGCCGCCCCAGGACCTGTTAAACGCACTGCGCGAGTACCTGGTGTTGCTTAGCCCGGGACAGGTCGATGCGGTGATCGAGCAGCTTGGCAGGTTCCTGGAAAACTGGCAGGTTGTCGGCGGCATTGGATTGCTGGTACTGCTGTTCTTCAGCTCGCTGGCCTTTACCGTGCTGGAAAACTCCATGTCGGTGATTTTCTTTCATCGGGTCGCAGTCAGGCGCCGGCATTTTTTGATTTCAGCGATCATACCCTACTGTTACATGCTGCTGCTGGCCGCCGGCTTGCTGCTGGTCAGCGTGGTGAGTAGCAGCCTGCATTCCCTGGATAGCACGGCGGTAACCGTGATGGGACGCGTCTGGTCACTGAGCGGCAGCGAGAAAACCCTGGTGTACCTACTGGGCGTCATCGGCGAGACCCTGTTGCTGACCTCGCTCTACCTGGTAATGCCGGTCGGCAGGCTGGCATTCCGCCATGCGTTGCTTGGTGGTATGGCCGCGGTGCTGTTATGGGAAATTACCCGGCATGTGCTTGTGTGGTACTTCACCAGCCTGTCGCTGGTCAACGTGGTCTATGGGACCTTTGCCACCGCCATCATTATTCTGATCAGCCTGGAAGCCGCGGCAACCATTCTGCTGCTTGGTGCGCAGGTGATCGCCGAATACGAACGCATCGGTACGGCATCGAGCGCTCTCCACGGCCTGCAAACGTGAGTGAGCAAACCGCTGCCGATCAAACGGTCATTCCGGACGATACCAAGCAGGGACCCGACTGGCACCTGCTCAAGGTAGCGGAAGTCCTCGCCCATCTGCACGTCGATTCTCAGGACGGGCTTGACACTGCTGCGGTGCACGAGCGCCGGGAACGCTATGGCCTGAATGAAATCGCGGAGATCTCCAGGCGCGGCCCGTGGGGAATCCTGCTTGGCCAGTTCCGCGACTTCATGATTCTGGTGCTGATCATTGCGGCAGTCATTTCCGGCATGGTCGGAGAACCGCAGGATACCATTGCAATTGTCGTCATCGTGATGCTCAACGCCGTGATTGGTGCGCTCCAGGAGTTTCGTGCCGAACGTGCGGTCGCGGCCCTGCGTGCCATGGCGGCACCGGAAGCCCGGGTGCTTCGTGAACACCAACTGCGCAGACTCCCGGCAAACCAGCTGGTGCCGGGTGATATTGTGCTGCTCGAGGCCGGCATGGTGGTGCCGGCGGACGTGCGCCTGCTGCAGGCGGCGGGTCTCACGGTCAACGAAGCCGCGCTCACCGGCGAATCACAGCCCGTTGAAAAGCACCCCGCGGAATTGAGCACTGCCGACCTGGCAATAGGCGACCGCTGCAACATGGCCTTCAAGGGCACGCTGGTTGCCAATGGCCGCGGCACCGGGGTCGTAGTGGCAACCGCGATGCAGACCGAACTCGGGAAGGTCGCCCAGTTGTTGCATGGCAGTGAACTCCAGCAGACACCCCTGCAGCAACGGTTGGCGCATTTCGGCAAACACCTCAGCATCGCGGTGCTGGTGATTTGCGCCGTGATCTTCTTGCTCGGGTTGTTGCGCGGTGAACCGCTGGTGCTGATGTTCCTGACAGCGGTAACCCTTGCGGTAGCCGCCATCCCGGAGGCGCTGCCGGCGGTGGTGACGGTTTCGCTGGCGATCGGGGCACACAAAATGAGCACCCGCAACGCGCTCATCCGGCGCTTGCCCGCCGTGGAGACACTCGGGTCCGTGACCTTCATCTGTGCAGACAAGACCGGTACCCTGACACAAAACCGTATGCAGGTGAATGCGATCCTCGTCGACGGTGAACGACAGCCGCAGTTGCTCCCGGCCGACAGGGCTTCCTTGCCCTGGCGGTTGCTGGGCCAGGCGCTTGCGCTCAATAATGACTCGCAGCAGGACCGGGCAGACAAGATCAGCGGTGACCCGACCGAGGTGGCCCTCTATGAAGCCGCCGCCGCTGCCGGCTTCAACCGCGCGCTACTTGAACAGCACCTGCCGCGCAGCGGCGAACTCCCCTTCGATGCCGTACGCAAATGCATGACCACACTGCACCGGGATACGGAAGGCGTGGTTGCCTTTATCAAGGGGGCTCCCGAAAAAATACTGTCACTGTGCGTGCAGCAGCTGTCGGCCAGTGGCACCTCTGCACTGGATGTCGAGGCCTTGCATGTCGCGGCAGAGCAACTGGCGGGGGAGGGGGATCGTGTGCTGGCCTTCGCCATGCGCCGCTTTGACCGGCTTCCTGATACCAGCCAGCCTGAGGAGATTGAACGGGCATTCACTTTCCTGGGCCTGGTCGGACTCGTCGACCCGCCGCGCCCGGAAGCCGCCGAGTCGGTCAAGTTGTGCCGCAGTGCCGGGATTACGCCCGTGATGATTACCGGTGACCACGCAGCCACCGCCCGTGCAATCGCCCTATCGCTGGGTATTGCGACGGAACGCGACACCATCGTTACAGGTGCACACCTGAAGCAGTTCTCAGCGGCGCAACTCGAGGCACAGGCTTGCGCTATTCCGGTTTATGCACGCGTGACCCCCGAGCAAAAGATCAGGATCGTCGAGGCGCTGCAGGCCCATGGAGAATTTGTCGCCATGACCGGTGATGGGGTAAACGATGCACCCGCCCTGAAACGTGCCGAGATCGGCGTCGCCATGGGTGAGAAGGGTACCGATGTGGCGCGCGAGGCGGCCGACATGGTGCTGCTCGACGATAACTTCGCAACCATTGTGGCGGCGGTTGCCGAGGGGCGGCGCATCTTCGATAACATCCGCAAATTCATTAAGTACACCATGACCTCCAACTCGGGAGAGATCTGGACGCTGCTGCTGGCGCCTTTTTTTGGCTTGCCGATCCCGCTGCTGCCGATCCATATCCTGTGGATTAACCTGGTAACCGACGGCCTTCCCGGACTGGCGTTCACTGCCGAGCCTTCAGAAGCCGGTATCATGCAGCGCCCGCCACGCCATCCCCGGGAAACGATATTTTCCCATGGCATGTGGCAACACATGCTCTGGGTCGGCCTGCTGATCGGTGTGGTTTCCATTGGTGCGCAGGCGTGGTCCTATACGCGGGGTGTCGAGTACTGGCAGACCATGGTGTTTACGGTGCTGACCGTCTCGCAGCTGTTCCACTCCCTGGCAATACGCAGTGAACGGGCCTCACTGTTCAGCATCGGCCTGCGCAGCAACCCCGCCATGCTGGGCGCGGTGCTGTTGACGATGGCGCTGCAACTGGCAGTCATTTATATCCCGGCGTTGAACCCGATCTTTCATACCCAGGCACTGCCACTTGCCGATCTGGTGTTTTGTCTGGTGCTGTCCTCGACCGTGCTGTTCGCTGTGGAGATTGAAAAATGGATGGTGCGAAGAGGTGTGTTGTACAACAGGTGACGCGGTTTTCAGGCGCGGGAGATGTATTCTCCGCTGCCGCTGTTGACCTTGATGAGTTCACCGCTGGCGAGGTATTCAGGCACCTGTACCACCAGACCGGTGTTGAGTGTTGCCGGCTTGGTGCGAGAGGACGCGGAAGCGGCCTTCATGCCAGGGGCAGTGTCGGTGATCTCCAGCACAACGGTGGCCGGCAGGGTGATGCCGAGAATGGTTCCATCCGCAATCAGCGCCGTAATGCCGTCGAGTTCCTCGCTCAGATAGAGCAGTTCTTCTTCCAGTGCCTCCCTGCTCAGCGTGTACTGCTCGAAGCTTTCCTTGTCCATGAAGGTACAGCCATCGGCATCCTGGAAAAGGTATTGCACTGCGCGGCGGCCGAAATCAACCGTCTGTATCGTATCGTCACCCTTGAAACGGTTTTCATATTTCTGCTTGTTGACAATATCCACTCCACGGACCTTGTAGAGAGTACTGCCGCTGCGCGAGGATGGGCTCTGTATATCCAGATCCTTGACGAGGATATTGCGGCCATCGATATCCAGCACCTGGCCTTTTTTAAGGTCACTCGCTTTCACGGGATATCCGGCAGCCGCCTAGTGATGATGTCCGTGCGGGCCGTGGACGTGGCCATGTTCGAGTTCTTCCGCCGAGGCCTCGCGGATGTCCGCGATGGTGACTTCGAAATTCAGCGTCACACCTGCCAGCGGGTGATTGCCGTCGACGGTGACGATGTCATCGGCCACGGTGGCAATGGTGACCACCACGGACTGGCCTTCAGGTCCCTCCGCATGGAACTGCATGCCGGGCTCGATCGTCGCGTCAGCTGGAAATGCCTCACGCGGCACGGCCTGTATCTTGGACTCGTCACGGATGCCGTAGCCTTCCTCCGGGGCGATGGACACCGATACTTCATCACCGCTTGACTTGCCTGTGAGCGCGCTTTCTAGCCCGGGAATGATATTGCTTGCCCCGTGGAGATAGCAGAAGGTGCTGTCGTTTGACTGGTCGATGATGTTGTCGTCATTGTCTTTCAGGGTATAGTTGATCGTGACTACATGGTTCGGGCTGATTTTCATTGATCTCTCCTGTACGTTCGGATGCGGTAGTATTCCGCTTCTGAGGATGTGGCGGCGAATACTAGCACAATGTGGCGACGATATGCCCGCGGGCACTATAAACTGCGCTGAATGGAAGCATTTGACGCATGAAATGGCAGGTGTACATCATACTTTGTACGGATAATTCCCTGTATACGGGGATCACCAGTGATATCGCGCGGCGCCTGCAGCAACACGCGACTGCAAGGGGTGCAAAGTATTTCCGCGGACGCAAACCACAGCAGCTGGTGTACCTGGAGAATGCCCACAGCCGCAGCACGGCGAGCAAGCGCGAGGCGGCCATCAAGAAGCTGACTCGAGTGCAAAAGGAGGCACTGCTTGCCTCCGGGCAGAATGAGCTCGACGGGGCAACGGCCTTGCAGAAATATCAGCAGGGTATCAAGAAAGACAACATTGTTTGATACAGGGCAAATCGTTTCACAACGCCGCTTTGTAGAATAGCCGTGAGGGTGAATCTAGGAGGCAAGGCATGAATGAGCGGGTCTTCAGGATGCAGATGTCCTGTGAATATCAGGAGCCGGACAACACGGTTGCCAGGTTGCAGCTCAAGGTCTTTCAGGACCGGGAGTGGCAGGCCTTCGATCTGAATGCCGGGTCCCCCGGTTTTCTGGTGTTCGTCTACGCGGTGTTGACCTGTCAGCAAATGCACCTGCGCCTGGCATGTGTCGATCGCGGCTTGCAACTTGATTCCGCCAGTGGCGAGATCGAGATGGTCACAACGGAAGACTGGATCATCACGAAATTGCGGGTGGCCTTTCAGGCGCAACTGAAAACCGGCGAGGCGGATGCCGAGGATCTGGAAGCCATTGTACAGCGCATGAAAAACTGTCCGGTTTCCAGAAACCTGGCGTTTCCGCCGCACGCCGAAACGATCCTTGAATTCCGCACACCATAGCAGGAATCGCTGGCACACCCGACGTCGTAAAGGTGTTTGTGGTCTAGACTTATAGCATCGCTAATCACAACGGCGTGCCTATGCAAGACCCGATTGGATTTTTGCGCTACCAGCGCGTCGAGGCTGGCAAACAGTTTGCCAGGGCGCGGATACGACACTGGCATGAGTATGAACAGATCATGCCGGTGAGGCAGGCCAGTGTCCAGGCGCAACGCTGCATGGATTGTGGTACCCCGCATTGCCACCGTTACTGTCCTGTGCATAACCTGATCCCGGACTGGAACTCACTGATCAACGAGGAGGACTGGTACTCGGCGTGGTTACAGCTCGAATCCACCAACAATTTCCCGGAGTTTACCGGCCGAATTTGCAATGCGCCCTGTGAGGATGCCTGCACCCTGAGTATTGGCAGTCAGCCGGTAACCATTCGCTCGATCGAGCTGGCCATTGTGGAGCGGGCCTGGCAATCCGGCTGGATCAAGCCACAACCCGCACGCAGGAAGTTGTTCAAACGGGTGG
This sequence comes from Gammaproteobacteria bacterium, assembly GCA_022340485.1. Lineage (GTDB taxonomy): Bacteria > Pseudomonadota > Gammaproteobacteria > UBA9214 > UBA9214 > UBA9214. Next base: position 15,261 of record JAJDNX010000065.1, read on the forward strand.
CGATTATCGGCTCGGGGCCTGCAGGACTGGCCTGTGCACAGCAACTGGCACGTGCCGGATACCGGGTTAGCGTCTATGAAAAATCGAACCGGGCCGGTGGCCTGTTACGCTATGGTATTCCCGATTTCCGGCTGAACAAGTCAGTGCTCGAGCGACGCCTTGCGCAATTGCATGCAGAAGGCGTGCGTTTTCGCTGCGGTGTTCACGTGGGTTATGATCTGGATTTTGCTGCGCTGCTGCGTAACCAGCATGCGGTGGTACTGGCCTGCGGTGCCGAGCAGCCGCGCACCCTGGCTGTGCGCGGTATGTCCTTGCACGGCATTCATTTTGCGATGGACTACCTGACCCAGCAGAACCGGCGTGTCGCAGGTGATTTTCTCAGCCATGAAATAGCGATCGATGCGGGTTCCAAACAGGTCGTGGTCATTGGCGGCGGCGATACCGGCGGCGACTGCATCGGTACGGCAATACGTCAGGGCGCCCGGCAGGTGACACAGATCCAGTACCATGATCGCCCACCGGATCATGTAGACAAACTTCAGTACTGGCCGCAGCCTGTACCGGAATGGCATGCAAATGATCATGATGTGGAAGGCTGTCAGCATGTCTGGGGCTATGACACGGTTGCCTTCACCGGGCAGGGTGGTGCGGTCGATGGCGTGGTGTTGCAGAAGTTGCGCTGGGTGAAATCTGCTGACGGCCGCTGGCAAAAGCAGCGCCTGCCGGGCCAACTACGCCACCTGCCGGTGCAACTGGTGCTGTTGGCGCTGGGGTATGCGCATCCGACGCATGCCGGGCTGCTGGAACAGTTGTCAGCGGGTTTTGATGCACGTGGCAACATCGCTACCTCGGAAGACGGCTTCATGACCGGTAGGCACGGGGTCTTCGCCTGTGGAGACGCACGCCGTGGCCAGTCACTGGTCGTGTGGGCGATTCGTGAAGGCCGTCAGTGTGCCGCCGCAGTGGACCGCTGGCTGTCGGGCAACAGCCAGCTGCCAACGGTCTGAGCTGGACCGCCATGCCGAAAGGCATGAGGCACAACTGCTCAGGGCAAGGTACAATGTGCGCCTGCAGCAGAGACAGGATTATTTCACCGGGAGTGACACATGGGTATCGCGTTATTGTTGCATGCACTGGCAGCCGTAGTCTGGGTTGGCGGTATGTTCTTTGCTTATATGGCGTTGCGGCCAGTGGCCGCCAGTCAGCTTCAGGCGCCGCAGCGCCTGGCCTTGTGGGCTGGCGTATTCGGCAAGTTCTTTCCCTGGGTGTTTATTGCGATCGGGACCCTGCTGGTAACGGGTTTCTGGATGGTGTTTGCCGTTTACGGTGGTTTTGATGCGGTGGGCCTGTATGTACACCTGATGTTGTGGCTGGGTATCTTGATGATCCTGGTATTTCTGCATGTGTTCTTCGCGCCCTTCAAGCGTCTGAAGCAGGCCGTTGCAGTGGAAGACTGGCCGGCAGGTGCCAGCAAGCTGGCCCAGATTCGTGTCCTGATTGCCATCAATCTTGCGCTTGGTGTGTGTGTGGTTGCCGTGGCCACTGGCGGGCGCTACCTGTTGACATAATGTCACCAGCTGCTGCCGCTTGCTCACTTGCGAGTTGCAGGCAAGCCGGCTACTCTCACGGCAGGGCAAGGGGCTCATTCCTACGAAACAAGCAAGCTACTGGAGGAGAATAAGGATGACACAAAGGAATAATGGCAGTGACTTCCCGCATGCGCCGGAAGGCTGGACACAGGCGGCAGCCACCAGCCTCGCAACCGCAGAAGGCCTCGAGATCAACGAGAATCACTGGGATGCCGTGCGTGCGTTGCAGGAATTCTACTCGCGCCACGAAGATCCCCATATCAACGCACGTGAATTGCACGATGCGCTGGAGGAACGGTTTCATAGCCGCGGTGGCATGAAGTTTCTCTATACCCTGTTACCGGGTGGCCCGGTCGCACAGGGTTGCCGGCTGGCCGGACTGGAACCGCCGGCTGGCAGTACCGACTCGAGTTTCGGTAGTGTGATGTAGGGTCCTGTGCCGTCGGGAAAGCCCTGACGGACTTGTCTGCCATCAACGCGGCAGGCTCAGCTTCTTCAATACATGCGCGGCCGCAACCAGCCCGAAGCTTGCCGTTACCGTCATCACGGAGCCCAGTCCGCCGGCACAGCTGAGACCGCCCAGGACTTGTGCATCCGGCTTCTGCGGGCTGACGCCGCCGTCTTCGGTCGGGAACATCGGCTGCTCGTCGGAGTACACGCAGGGAATGTCGAAACGCCGCTTGGGGTTTTCAGGGAAGCCATACTCGTAGCGCAATAACTTGCGCGTCTTCGAAAACAGGGCGTCGTGTTGGGTGCGACTGAGATCCGCTACCCTGATACGCGTCGGGTCTGTCTGTCCGCCGGCGCCGCCAACGGTGATCAGACCCAGGCGGTTGCGTCGGCACCAGGCAATCAGCCGCGCCTTGGTGCGATAGCCGTCAATGCAATCAATGATGTAATCAAAGCGTTCGCGCAGCAGTAGTTCGAGATTCTCCACGGTGAGGAAGTCCTCGATAGCTGTGACCTGACAGGCGGGGTTGATTTGCTGGATGCGTGCCGCCATCACCTGCACCTTCGCCATGCCCAGGGTGCTGTCCAGTGCATGACATTGGCGGTTGATGTTGGATTCGGCGACATGATCCAGGTCGATCAGGGTGATGTGGCCGATGGCGGAACGTGCGAGCGCCTCGGCGGCCCAGGAACCGACACCACCAATACCCAGCACACACACCCGTGCCTGCCCGAACCTTGCCAGTGCCTGCTCGCCATAGAGTCGCCGGATGCCGGAGAAACGGCGTTCCGTGTCCGGTCCACCACGGGTCCTGCTGGATGCTTCCGATGATTGCATGCTGCTAAACATACCAGAAAAGCCACAGGATAACGGCTGTGCTTGCCCGCGGCATGCGCATACAATCACTGCATGGAATTGATTGACAGTCATTGTCACCTGGACGTATCCGACTTCGATGCAGACCGCCATGCCGTGTTGCAGCGGGCACGTCGCAACGGAGTTGCCGGGTTCGTTGTGCCTGGTATCCACTCGGCAGGCTGGAATACACTGTGGCAGGTGTGCCGGGCCGAGCATGGCCTGTACCCGGCGTTCGGACTGCACCCGGTGTTTCTGCAACAGCATACAGCGGCTGACCTGCAGGCATTACAGGCATTGCTGGAGCAACATCCACCGGTTGCGATCGGCGAGATCGGGCTGGATTACGCGGTCGATGGTCTGGATCGTGCGGAGCAGCAAACCCTGTTCGAGGCGCAGCTGCGAATTGCACGCGATGCCGGCCTGCCCGTGATCCTGCATGTGCGCAAATCGCATGAGCAGGTACTGGCAACGCTGCAACGCATTCGCGTGTGTGGTGGTATCTGCCATGCCTTCAATGGCAGCCTGCAACAGGCCTCGCTTTATCACGACCTCGGATTTCGCTTTGGCTTCGGCGGCATGCTGACCTTCGAGCGCTCATCGAAGCTGCGTGCCCTGGCAAAGGCACTGGCGGCGGATTCCATCGTGCTGGAAACCGACGCCCCGGATATGACGGTTGTGCAACACAGGGGTGAACGCAATAGCCCGGAGTACCTGCCATATTGCCTGGCAGCCCTTGCCGGGGTGCGCGATGAGGGTGAGGAGGAACTGGCACGCATTACCACCGCCAATGCGCGTGAAGTGTTGAGTCTGGATGAGTGGATTGCCGTGTGAACGGGCACAGGTTCTAAACTTCAAAACGAGAACGCCACCTACAAGGCCGAAAATGTCAATCCCTTCTTCCTCCGGGAGAAGGCCAGAGGGAAGGGATAAAGCCGGGGGCACCATGACCGCTCAGAGATTGCGTACAAGTATTCTGCTGTTGTTCACGGTTTGCCTGCCGTCCCAGGGCGAGGTACAAGTTGCGGAGAAATCCGGCGGCTGGCGTCTCGCGTCCGAGTCCAGTCCCTACCTGCGCCTGCATGCCGACAACCCGGTAGAGTGGTATCCCTGGGGTGAGGAGGCCTTCGAAAAGGCGCGCAGGGAGAACAAGCCATTGTTTATTTCAATTGGTTATTTCACCTGCCACTGGTGCCACGTGATGGCAAGGGAATCCTTTAGCAATCCGGAGATTGCCCAACAGCTGAATGACAGCTTTGTTGCCATCAAGATTGACCGCGAACAGCGGCCCGATCTCGATGCAGCCTACCTGCAGTATGTCACGCTGACGCGCGGACGAGGCGGCTGGCCGCTGTCGGTGTGGGCACTACCCAATGGGGATCCGTTTGTGGGTGGTACCTATTTCCCGCCGGACGAGACCCGGGGTCAGCCTGGCATGAAGCAACTGCTGGCGCGCCTGAGCATGGCCTGGAAGGATGACGAAGCCGCTATCCGGGCAACGGCAGCGCAGGCCGTGGAGACCTTGAAGAAACTGGGGGATTCGGCACAGCCCCTGAAAGCGTTGACTCCCGCACCGCTGTCCGAGGCGCGCCAGCAGTATGCAAGCGACTTTGACGAGATCCAGGGTGGCTTCGGCATGGCACCCAAATTTCCGCAGCCGGCACGTCTGATGTTCCTGTTGCAGGATGGACCACAGGCGAGTGCAGACATGGCACTGCTGACACTCGACCGGATGATCGCAGGGGGTATCCATGACCTGCTTGGCGGCGGTTTTCACCGGTATTCCACCGACTTCGAGTGGCGTGTGCCGCACTTCGAAAAGATGCTCTATGACCAGGCGCTCATTGCACGTGCCTGTCTGTATGCCTACCGGCGCAGCGGTAAGGTGCACTATGCCGATACGGCGCGTGACATCCTTGATTTCACCCTGGCGGAGATGCGTGATTCACTGGGCGGCTTCCATGCCGCGTTGAGCGCGGACAGCCCTGTTCCGGGCGCAACGCAGGGACACATGGAGGAGGGTGCGTATTACACCTGGAGCTGGCGGCAACTGCAGGAGGCCATCGACGATGCCACCCTGCGCGAGTGGGTCGCGGCCCGCTACGGCCTCCGTGAACGCGGCAATGCCGTCAGTGACCCCCTCGACGAGATGCAGGGCAAGAATGTCTTGTACCGAGCGTTGGATACCCCTGAGCTGGCACGAAAATTCAAGGTCGACCTGTTGACGGCGAATCAGCGCAGTACCGAGGGTGACCGGCTGCTGCGTGCAGCGCGCAGCAAGCGCCCGCCGGTGCCCGTGGATGACAAGGTCATCGCGGCATGGAATGGCTACATGATAACAACGCTGGCCATGGCTGCGGATCTGCTGGATGAGCCCCGTTACCTCGAGGCAGGCGAAGAAACCGCAGACTTTGTGCTGCACAACTTGTTCGATGAAGAGCGGGCGGTATTGTATCGGGACTGGCGAGCCGGCGTGACGGGCGTGCCGGGGTTCAGTGAAGACTATGCCGCGGTTGCCGAGGGATTGTTGGCCTTGTACAAACAGACCGGCAAGCGTCGCTGGCTGGACGCGGCGCATACCCTCGTGGATCTGCAGTTGCAGAGATTCTGGGACCCGGACCATGCGGGTTTCTTCAGTGTGCCGGTGACGACGGAATTATGGGTACGCGGCAAGCAAGCCATGGATGGCGCCACGCTGGCGGCTAACGGTATCAGCCTGCACGTGCTGCTGCAGCTGGGCGATCTGACCGGGCAGCAAGCCTACCGGCACCATGCGTGGCAAACCGCTGCGTGGGAGGCTGCGCAGTTGCAGGATGCGGCTGCCGCCATGCCCTATAGCCTGATGGTATGGCCGGCGCTAATCGAGCTGAACCCCGACTAACCGAGAAGTCACCAGATGCTGCTTGTCATTTCTGCCTTGTTGCCGGTATTCACGGTGATCGCACTGGGCTATTACCTGCGTCATCGTGCGGTGCTCGATGCCAGCGCCTGGCACGGCCTGGAGAATCTCTGTTACTTCGTGCTGTTCCCGGTGTTGCTGGTAAAGACCCTGGCCGTTGCCGCGATCGGTTCCGCCGAGATTGCACGCTTCGCGGGGGCGCTGCTGTTTGCGATCTTTACCATGAGTGCACTGCTGGTGCTGGCCTATCCACTGATGCATCGCTACTTCAGCGTCTCGCCCGCAGCCTTCACCAGCATCGTGCAGGGGGCCACCCGCTGGCACGGTTTTATTGCCCTGTCGATGGTCGGTCTGTTGCTGGGAGACGCCGGTGTTGCCTACATGGCAGTCACCATGGCCGTGATTATTCCGCCGCTGAATATCATCAATGTCATGGTGTTAGCACATTATGGTGATGCAGAAGGTAACCTGTCGAAGGTGTTCAGGAAACTGCTGAAGAACCCCTTCATCATTGCCTGTGCCATTGGCGCCTTGCTGAACTACACTGGTGTAGGGCTGCCATCCCTGCTGTATCACACCGCGGACATTATCGGCAGCGGTGCACTGGGTATCGGCTTGCTGACGGTCGGCGCCGGGATTCACCTCAGCGGTATTCGCGAGCACCGCGGGCTGGTCGTCTTCGGTGCCCTGTTGCGCCTGCTGGGGATGCCGGCATTGATGTTCAGCGGTTGCCTGCTGTTCGGTGTCGAGGGCCTGCCACGTACGGTTGCCATGCTCGCCGCCTCTGTGCCAACGGCTGCCGCGTCGTTTGTGCTGGCACGGCAGATGGGTGGTGATGCCCCCTTGATGGCTAACCTGATTACCCTGCAGGTGATCGCTGCCACCGTCACCCTGCCGCTGATTATCTGGTTGACCTACTCGGTATAGGTCGCGGGGATGACACTTGAACCGGCCGGTGCCCGTGTTATCTTGCTGCTTGTGAAAAGGATCGGGATCCTGTTACTGAGTGCCTGTTTGCCGGTCGCGAGGGTAGACGCCGTCGATTTCCGCGCGGGCACGGTCGAGGGCCTGCTTGAGCTGACAGCGGCCTACGGCGTAGGTGTGCGCACCGAGGGTGTCAATGAAGACATCGTGGCCATCGTCAACGGCGGCACCCGTGCCTCCGCCAACAATGATGACGGTGACCTGAACTATGACACCGG
>JAJDNX010000080.1 GCA_022340485.1 Gammaproteobacteria bacterium
CCAGCGAGGTGCGCAGCGTGGACCTGCTGGAAACACTGCGGAAGCTTGCACGCAGACTGGATAGCAGGGTAGTGTTCAACCAGCTGGAACGGATCAACAGCACATTGGCGGCATCAGCCAGCCTGAATCGCCAGATGCTGACTGAAGATATCCTGCTGGCATGGGCGGCGCAAAAATAGGATGCAGTACTCGGGAAATAGACCAAAGGGATCGATGTAATGACTCAGGCAACCGCACCACGACAGGGTATTCTTTCACTTACGATCAAGGACAAAAGTGCCTTGTATGCCGCCTACATGCCGTTCATAAAAGGTGGCGGTCTGTTTATCCCGACGAAGAAGACCTACCGGATTGGCGAAGAGGTCTTCATGTTGCTGACCCTGATGGAGGAAACGGAAAAAATCCCGGTCGCTGGCAAGATCATCTGGATCACACCGGTGGGTGCACAGGGCAACCGTGCTGCCGGAATCGGTGTGCAGTTCAGCGATCAGGATGACGGTGCTGCCCGCAACAAGATCGAAGGATTCCTGGCCGGGACACTGGAAAGCGAACGGCCGACCCATACCATGTGATATTTCGCCGCAACGGTTTGCGGCGCCTGGTAAACACTCTATTATGCAACCTCGGTATTCATCGAGGTTGATTCATGCTGGTAGATTCCCATTGTCATCTGGACAGGCTCGACCTGTCGCATTTTTCGGGCAGTATCGACGCTGTGCTGGCCGCCGCTGAAGCGCAGGATGTGGGTCATTTTCTGTGTGTGTCCATCAACCTGGAAGAGTATCCGGCCATGCTGAAGATTGCCGAGGCACATGAGCAGGTATCGGCATCGGTCGGTCTGCATCCGAATGAACAGGGTGGCCATGATCCCGCGGTCGAGGAGCTGGTGGATCGTGCCCGGCACCCCGGGGTTGTCGCGATTGGTGAAACCGGCCTGGACTATTTTCGCAGCGAGGGTGATCTGGACTGGCAGCGTGAGCGTTTTCGTCGGCATATCGCCGCGGCAAGGCAAATCGGCAAGCCGTTGATTATTCACTCTCGCGATGCCAAGGAAGATACCCTGAAGATACTCGAAGAAGAACACGCCAGCGAGATTGGCGGTGTCATGCACTGTTTCACCGGTGACTGGGAGATGGCGCAGCGTGCCATGGAACTGAACTTTTATATTTCATTTTCCGGGATCGTGACCTTCAAAAATGCCAGGGAATTGCAGGAGATCGCAACGCGGATACCGGCGGATCGCTACCTGGTTGAAACCGATTCGCCATACCTTGCCCCGGTGCCGCACCGCGGCAAGCCGAACCATCCGGCCTTTGTGCGACATGTGGCCGAATACATTGCGGGGTTACGTGGTGAGTCGTATGCGCAGGTCGCTGCGGCAACCACTGAAAATTTCAGGACCCTGTTCAAGGTCCCGGTACCCGACTGAATCCATTCACCGCGGTACCGGATATCAGGAAATATCACCGTCCGGATTGGTATCCGCGAGGGTTGCCATGACCCGTATGGCAAGCTCGCTCTGGTTCGGCAGATCGTTCATGCCGGCCACTATCGGTGGCCTTCGTACATGCGATCGATGTCGGCTGCAAAACGCTCCATGACCCGGTTGCGCTTCAGTTTCAGGGTTGGCGTGATGAGCCCATCATCAATGGTCCAGGGTTCCAGTGTGCAGGTGATGCCATGAATTCGTGCATAGCCCGGAAATTCGGCAAGCTGCCGAGCCAGCCGGTCGAACACCAGCTTTTCCAGTGCGTCTGATCTCAGGGCCTCGGGATCACGGCTGTCCAGGTGCAGATCGCGTGCGACTTCTTCCCATTGCTCCGGGTTGAGTACCAGCAGGGCGCTCAGGAAGGGACGGCCGTCACCGAGGATCATGACCTGTTCAAACAATGTGTCGAGGGCAATAGCCATCTCCATGTCGGCCGGAGGTGCCTTTTCACCGTTGGCCAGTACGATGATTTCCTTGATGCGTCCGGTAATGTAGACGTGGTTATTTTCGATGCGGGCCTTGTCACCGGTGTGGAACCAGCCTTCGCTGTCAATCGCCGCAGCGGTCGCTTCCGGGTGTTTCCAGTAACCGAGCATGACTACCGGACCGCGCGCCAGCAATTCATCCTGTTCGCCAACGTGCAGTTCCAGCCCGCGCAGCGGAATGCCGACACTGCTGGGATCATTGTCGTCTTCAGGGTTGGCGGTCAGTATAGGGCTGGTCTCTGTCAGCCCGTAGCCCTGGATCAGGTTGAGCCCCAGGCCGATAAAAACCTTCGCAATGGGTGTAGGCAGGGGAGCGCCACCCGAGGCGGCTATGCGTATCCTGCCACCGAGTTTAGCCATGATCTTGCCAGCAACCAGCCGGTTCAACAGCGGCCATAACAAAAACGCCGGCTGCCAGCGGCCGCGACCCTGCCGATGCAAGAAGCGTTTCCAGCCGGTGTCGACGGCAAGGTTGAAGAGCCAGGAGGCAAGTGGAGACTTTTCGGCGAGCCCCGCCTGGATCTTGTTATAGACCCGTTCATAGATCCGTGGTACGGAGACCATCAACGTCGGCTGAATGGTTAGCAGGTCTTCACCCAGTTCCGGGATGGAGCGTGCATAGGCGACGGTTGGGCCGGCCATCATCGGGATGTAATAGCCGACAGTGCGTTCGAAGGTATGTGACAGCGGCAGAAATGAAAGTAACAGGTCTTGCGGGTGCATTTGCACGATTTCGAGTGCAGTCTCGCAGTCAAACAGGATGTTCCAGTGGCTGAGCATGACCCCCTTGGGGCGACCGGTAGTGCCCGAGGTGTAGACAATGGTTGCCAGTTGATTCGAATCGCTATCATCGCTACGCAGCGAGCCGCCTGTGGCAGGCAGCCAGTCGGATACCGTGCAGACACGGGGGTCATTACCGGGATTACTGACGGGCTCCAGGGTGAGTATACGGATGAGGCTGCCAAGATCCTGCAGGACTGTTTGGATGCCCTGCCATTGTTCCTGGCCCCACAGCAGCAGCAGCTTGCAGCCAGCGTCATTCAGGATATAGGCCATGCTTTCCGGACGGTCGTCTAGATAGAGCGGGACCACGACCAGTCCGCAACCGAGGGCGGCCTGGTCGAATGTGACCCATTCCTTGCAATTGCGCAGCAGGATCGCGACCCGGTCTCCCGGTTGCAGATCTTCTGTTGACAGTGCCGCCTGCCAGCGTGCCACCTCGGTAGCCATGTCGGCCCAGCTTGAGTCGTGCCATTGCCCATCAGTCGCATCGAACTGCCGGTAGGCGACAGCCTGAGGTGTGCGTTTGACGCGTTCACGAAACAAGCCGGCCAAGGTGCTGGCCTCTGCAGCAGCTATCTTGCTGCCTGTCCCCATGCTCATGCAGTGAGTCCCCCCTAAGAATGGATCAGCGTGTTCCAGCCAGGGTCCGGTGCAAAGCGTTCGCCACGCAATGTCTGCAGCCCCTGCAACTGTCGATATACTGTTTCCGCACCGACCGCATCAATATACTGCATGGGTCCGCCGCGGAATGGCGCAAAGCCGGTTCCGAAAATCATGCCGGCATCGAGAAGATCCTTATTCTCAACCACGTGTTCGCGCAGGCAGCTGACCGCTTCATTCAGCAGCCGATCGATCAGGCGGTTGCTGATATCCTCCAGGTTCCAGTTGCCGGTCCTTGCGGTTGATTTGACGACTTTGCCCTTTTTGTACTGATAAAAACCGTGACCGGATTTGCGTCCGAGGTGTCCGTCGGCAACCTGTTTCTTCAGACTCTCGGGAACCTCGGCATGGAAATGGCTGGCGAGGATTTCAGCCACATGCAGGCAGATATCCAGCCCGACGGTATCCGCCAGCAGTACCGGGCCCATGGGCATGCCGAAATCTGTGGCGGCCTTGTCGATGACGGCGGGCGGCACACCTTCCGCCTCGAGCTGCACGGCCTCCATTAGGTAGGGCATGAGGATGCGATTTACCAGGAACCCGGGTGTGCTGGTCACCGGCAGGGGTAGCCGGTCGATCTGCCGGGTGAAGGCCATGGCGCGTGCGGTCACCACGGGCGAGGTGGCATGTCCGACAACGACCTCGACCAGTTGCATCATGGCTACGGGGTTGAAAAAATGCAGCCCGACCAGTCTGTCGGGTCTCAGAAGGGCGCCACACAGTTCTTCCAGCGGGATACTGGAGGTATTCGTTGCAAGCAGGGCATCCGCCTTCATCCTAGGCTCAATGTCCCTGTATAAAGAACGCTTTACATCTGCATCTTCAAAAATTGCTTCAATGACAATATCGGCGCGCTCCACCCCCGCACCCTTGTGGTCGGGCAGCAGGCGGTCCATTGCCGCTGTGATCTTGGCGGGTGTTTTCAGTTTGCGTGTAAACAGCGTGTGGGCGCGTTTTATCGCCGGGGCAATACGTTCCGGGGACTGGTCCTGCAGGGAAACCCGAAAGCCACGGAAGGCACACCACGCCGCAATATCACCGCCCATGGTTCCGGCACCGATCACGTGTACATACTGCGGCGTGTAGCTTTTGTCCTTGCCGAGCGATTTCAGTTGTTCCTGCAGGAAGAACACACGTACCAGGTTGCGTGCCGTTGCACCATTTACCAGCTGCGCCAGCGACTGCGCTTCGGCCTCCAGCATGCGGGGCTTGTCGGTGGCGTGGCGCCGCCAGATGTCAATCATTGCATAGGGGGAGGGGTAATGCTTCTTGTTGGCGCGCTTCCCGACCTGTTGACGAAACACCCTCGCCAGCAGCGGACGCACGAGGGCATGATTCGACAGCCGGTCAAGCCACCCGGCCTGATGCGGCGCGGGCGATTCCAGTACCAGTTTGCGTGCTGCCGCGCGCAGATGCCGTTCGGGGACAACCAGGTCGACCAGTCCCAGGCGTTTGCCGCTGCGTCCGTCGATGGATCGACCACTGAGTATCAGGTCCATGGCCTTCAGTCCGCCCAGCAACGGTACCAGACGCGCGCTGCCGCCCCAGCCGGGATGGATGCCGAGTTTTACTTCCGGCAACCCCATGCGGGTTCCCGGGTCATCGCGCGTGACGCGGTAACGGCAGGCCAGTGAAAGTTCCGTGCCGCCACCCAGGCAGAATCCATGAATCAGTGCAACGGTCGGGAAGGGTAATGCCTCCAGGCGGTTGAATACATCTTGTCCCCTGCGCAGAAAGGCCAGCGCCTGGTCAGTGTGGTTGATCCTTGTGAAGGCGCTGATGTCGGCCCCGGCGATAAAACCGTTGCGCTTGTCCGAGAGGATGACCAGGCCGCGCGGGTTTAGCCTGGCGATCTCTGCCAGGTGTTGATCGAGTTGATCAAAGACTTCCGCATTGAGGACATTGGTGCTGCTATCCGCCTTGTTGAAATGCAGCCAGGCGATGTTGTCGCTGTCGGTTTCGACATGAAAATGTGTGGATGCAGTGATCTCGGTCATGAATAGGGTTCCTCTGCCTGCTGCAGCACTACGCTAGCGCAATCTTCCCCGGCCTGGAATATTTTACGGACACGGGGCCGCTCCTGGGTGATGGTTGCGAGGCATTTAGATGCGCTCAATCAACATTGCGCCACCCTGACCGCCACCGATACAGAGGCTCGCCATGCCACGCCTGGCATTGTTCCGCTGCAGCACTTTCAACAGGTGCAGCACGATGCGTGCGCCACTGGAACCCACCGGGTGACCGACTGCAACTGCGCCGCCATCGACATTCAGGCGCTCTTCATCGATGGCGGTAAAGGGTGACTCCCTGCCCAGTTCCTTGGCGCAAAATTCCGGGTCTTTCCAGGCAGCGAGGCATGCCAGCACCTGGGCCGCGAAGGCCTCGTTGATTTCGATAAAGTCGATATCCGGGGTGTCCAGTCCATGGCGCTGCAGGATGGGCGCCATGGCATAGCAGGGTCCCAGGCCCATTTGTGCCGGGTCAAGACCGGCCCACTGGCTGTCAACCAGTTGCCCCAGTACCGGCAGGTTATGGCGCGAAACCAGCTCTTCCGAGGCCAGCAGAAGCCAGGCGGCACCATCGGTGACCTGCGCGCTGTTGCCTGCGGTTACGTTGCCCAGCGGCTTGTCGAACACCGGCCGTAACGTCGCCAGTTTTTCCAGGGAGGAATCGGGGCGAACACCGTTATCGTGGTCGTAGATATGGCCATGAGTGTCATACAGGACTTCGATCTCCTCGAGCAGGCCGTTCTTGTGTGCATCGGCCAGGCGCACGTGACTGCGCATTGCATAGCGGTCCATCATGGTCCGCGTGATGCCGAATCGATGCGCCAGGATTTCTGCAGTCTGGCCCATGGAAAGCCCGACGACGGGATCGGTGAGGCCGTGGAGGAGGGCAATGACCGGCTTGAAGTGGCCGGGTCGCAGGCGACCGAGAACCTTGAGTTTCGCCGGCAGTGTGCGGGCGCTGGCCATCGCGGCGAGCCAGTGCACCATGGTGTCGTTATACAGGATCGGTGCGCGACTCATGGCTTCAACGCCGCCAGCGAGTACCAGGCTGGAACGTCCGCTGGCAATATTGTGTGCAGCGGAATCGATGGATTGCATGCCCGAGGCACAATTACGCTGCACGGTCCAGGCCGGCACGCGCTCGCCACAGCCAAGCCGCAATGCCGCGACGCGTCCTATGTTGGCCTCGTTTTCACTGGGCATTACGCAGCCCAGGATAACCTCGTCGAGGTCGTCGGGTGCAAAGGGCTGTCGGGCGAGTAGCGGTTGCCCGGCCGCAACGGCCAGGTCGGCCGCGGAAAACGGTCCGGGTTTTCCGCGGGCCTTGAGGTACGGTGTGCGACTGCCGTCAACTACGAGGACTGGCCGGCCACCCCACCCGGATGGTTGTTCCCCCATTTTCTGTGCTCCTTGGTTAGGTATTCAGGCAGAAATTCATCTACCTGTATGACAGTCTTGCGTGCGGCAATGGCCGCACGGATCGCCGCTGCTTCCTGTACGGTGATGACGCTGGCACTGACACCGGCCTCAAGCTGTTGTTCAGGATCTCCCTTTGCCAGGGCACCTGCCTTCATGGCGCTGACCAGCTTGCGGATCGCCGCTTCTGCGGCAACGCTCTTCTCCAGCGCATCGTCGAGCTGGGCAACGGCTGCGGATTGATCCACTGGAATATACACAGCTTCCGTGAGTCGGTCACGAACGGCGCCGGGCTCGAGGATGAGTGCGGCAACCCGCTGCCCCAGTTCATCCGTGGGACGCTGGTAGGGTTTTCCCAGCGGAAAGGTCAGTAGCCGCGTGATCGTGGCAAGGAAGCGACTCGGCAGGTTATTCAATACTTCCTGCAGGCGTGTCTGCATGCCATGGAGCAGGTCCTGGCAGGCCCACTCCAGCAGGGGCAGTTCCTCCTCCGGGGAGCCGTTATCATGATGATGTTTCAGCACGGCACTGCCAAGGTAGAGAAGGCTGAGCACATCTCCCAGTCTGCCGGACAGCGATTCCTTGCGCTTCAGCCCGCCCCCCAGTGACATCAGGGTGATCTCGGCGGTGACCGCGAAGGCAAGGCTCATGCGGCCAAACTGGCGATAATACTTTGCGCACACGCCGTGCCCGGGTGCGGCAAGCAAACGGCCACGGGTCAGGCTATGAAACGGGCTGCGACTCAGGATGCTCAGGATGTGGCTGCCGTGGCCAAGCAGGGCGTCGTCAAAAGCTGCCACATCGGATTGCCTGGCGGCCTCCATTTCCCTGAACAGGAAGGGATGACAGCGGATGGCACCCTGTCCGAAGATGATCAGGTTGCGGGTGAGGATGTTCGCGCCTTCCACGGTAATGGCGATCGGCAACGCCTGGTACGAGCGTCCGAGAAAATTGCCAGGACCCATGCTGATACCGCGACCTGCAAGGATGTCCATGGCATCGTTGATGATCACGCGCATGCGCTCGGTAAAATGATATTTGATAATGGCCGACGCGACGGAAGGTTCCTCGCCGCTGTCGATGGCGGCCGTGGTAAAGCCACGTGCGGCATTCATGATGTAGGTGGTGCCGGCGATGCGTGCAAGTACCTCACTGATGCCCTCGAACTTGCCAATGGGAACCTTGAATTGTTTCCGCACGGCAGCATAGGCGCCAACACTGCGGCTTGCCAGTTGCCCGGAAGCAGCACTCAGGGCGGGCAGGGAGATGGCCCGGCCATCGGACAGGCAGTTCATCAGCATGCGCCAGCCCTGGCCAACATGCGCCTGGCCGCCGATGACCCAGTCCATCGGGATGAACACGTCTGTGCCCCGGTTGGGGCCATTCATGAAGGACTGGTTCATGGGGAAATGGCGGGTGCCGATTTCGATACCGGGTGTGGAAGTGGGAATCAGTGCCAGTGTGATGCCGATATCTTCCTGTTCACCGAGTAGCTGCTCAGGGTCGTAGAGGTGAAAGGCGAGTCCCAGCAGGGTTGCGACCGGGCCGAGGGTGATGTAGCGCTTTTCCCAGTTCAGACGTATACCCAGAACTCCATCTCTGCCTTCAAATGACTGCCGGCAAACAACCCCGGTATCTGGCATGGATGCCGCATCGCTGCCGGCCTCTGGTCCAGTCAGTGCGAAGCAGGGGATCTCTTCGCCGCGTGCAAGCCTTGGCAGGTAATAGTTCTTCTGCGCCTCGGTGCCATAGGAGAGCAATAGCTTGGCGGGACCGAGTGAGTTGGGCACCATGACCGTGACGGCGGCGGAGATACTGCAGCTGGCGACTTTCATGACAATGATGGAGTGGGCATTGGCAGAGAAATCCAGGCCGCCGTATTGTTTCGGGATGATCATGCCGAAGAAGCCCTGTTGCTTGATAAAGTCCCACGTCGCCGGTGTGAGGTCACGCAGTTCCTCGGTGATCTCCCAGTCATTGATCATGCTGCAGAGTTCATTCACCGGTCCGTCGATAAAGGCCTGCTCCTCGGTGCTCAGGGAGGGGGCGGCAAAGCCCAGCATGCGCTGCCAGTCAGGTCGTCCACTGAAGATCTCTGCTTCCCACCAGACGCTACCTGCCTCCAGTGCCTCGCGTTCCGTATCGGACATGCCTGGCATGATCTTTCTGTAGAGTGAAAGCAGGGGCTTGACCAGGACGGCACGTCGCAACGGCGTTACGATCAGCAACATGGCCAGCGGGATAAAGATTCCCCAGGCGATCACGAGAGCCCACGCTGGCGGTGAGTAACGGAGAGTCCAGTAGGCGAGGATGGCGGCAAGTACCCCTGTCCAGAGCTTGCGTGAAGCCTGCCGGGCCATCATGAATCCGAGCAGGGCAACCATAACGAGCAGTTCCATCATCCAGTGCATAGCAGTCTTTCCTTGCGCGTGTCAGGCGTGTTTCGTGTGGTTATTATTACGTCCTCTTGTAAGGACAGTGTAATCGCGCGGTTTGCGGGATTCACTGGTTTGTTTCTGAATACTAAAAATTAGACATGCATATTACTGCCGAGTTTCCCTGTACTCCGTTGCTGGTTACGGCATACGCCTGTTGCTGGACTGTTCTGCCTGGTGGTAATGGCTGGCGGGAAATCATGCGGCACATGTCTGTGCGCTAGCCGTCGAGCATTTCCAGGGCCGTGAAAAGCCGCTTGCGTGGTGTGTAAAAGTGCGGTGAAAAACGGATGCCGCCACCCCGGAGTGCGCAGATGACATTCTGCATGCCGAGTTGTTCGAACAGGGATTCCGTTGTCTCGTGCAGGGGACGGAAACTGACGATCCCTGCCTGTCGATGTGCGGCGGTCGGGGTAATGAGCTGGTAGCGGTCCGCACGCTGCAAGAAAAAATCGATCATGAAGCGCGTGTTGTCGAGTACCTGTTCCTCTATGCGGTGTATCCCGGTTTCCAAGATCAGTGTCATACTGGCATGCAAGGCCTGTATGCCGGTCATGTTCGGGCTGCCGCATTCAAAGCGACGCGCGCTGCCGGCTATTTTCCAGTCCTTGCGATCGTAGTTGCCGAGGTCCTCCAGCATGTGCCAGCCATATTGCTTCAGGTCGAGATGTTCCATGACGGCCTGGCGGCAATAGAACAAGGCGATGCCTTCCGGTCCCAGCATCCATTTGTGTGCATCCGCCATCACAAAGTCCGCCTGGCAGGCCTGGACATCATAGCGCAGTGCACCCAGAGATTGGATGGCATCGACACAAAACAGGATGCCTCTCTCCCGGCAGGCCGCACCGAGAACCGACAGGTCCAGTTGCAGGCCGGTGCCGTATTGCACGCTGCTGACCGAGAGCAGGCGAGTGCGCCCGTCAAGGCTATCGAGAATGACTGTCTCGGGTGAGTCGCTGCCGTTGATGTCAGCCACACGGGTGGTAACGCCATACTTCCGCAGTGATTCCCAGACCACCCGGTTGGATGGAAATTCCTGGCTGCTGATGACCACGTTGTCGCCGGATTCCCAGGGCACCCCGTAGGCAACGACAGACAGTGCCTCCGAGGTGTTTTTCAACAGCGCAATCTCGTCGCTGGAAGCGGCATTGATCAGTTGCTGTAACTGTTGTTTCAGACGCTTTTCAGTGGCAACCCATGCCGGGTAGTTGCGGCTGCCAAAGGAAACGTTCTCGTCGGCGAATTGTTTGACAGCGTTCGCGGTGCGTACAGGCCATGGAGAGACTGCTGCATGATTCAGGTAAATGATGGACTCATGCAGTGGAAATTCGGATTCATACATAGGCAGGACCTATACGCATGGCTAACCACAGCGGATCGGTGAAGGGTATGATAGCGACCGTTCACACATGATAACGATGATGGCACAGATTGTATGTTAAGTAGTCGGCAAATATTCACGCGGGCGTTGCTCTGTGGGTGCCTGTTGCTGCTTGTGGGCGTTGCGCAAGGGCAGGCCGCCGGCACCCGCATCTTTATTGATACCAGGGACGAAACGCTCACGGTGATGCGTGACAGCACGGTGATCAGGACCTTTTCGGATATTGCGATTGGCCGCTACGGCAAGACCTATTTCAAACGGCAGGGTGATAACAAGACGCCGCTGGGAAGTTACCGGATCGGCTGGATCAACCGGGATTCTCGCTATTATGTCTTTTTGGGGCTGACCTACCCGGATCGGCCAGCTGCCGATCGTGCCCTGCAAGACGGACGCATCAACGAAATGCAGTGGCAGGAGATCCGTCGTGCCCTCGAGGCGGACAAGACACCGCCGCAAAATACCCCCCTGGGTGGCTATATCGGGATCCACGGGCTAGGGCAGGGTGATATGAAGCTACATCAACAATATAACTGGACAAATGGATGTGTGGCATTAACCAATGCGCAGATGGATCTGTTGTTGCAGTGGGCCCGAATCGGCACCCCGGTGGAAATTCGCTGAGCAGTCACGAGCGGATGCTGGTAGCATAGCGCGCGGAATTGCGTGATGAGTGCAAAACGATCATCACGACCGGCTATCTAGGTGTTATTTATTCAGGTTGTAAAGGAGATATGAATGATGGGTAATAATCGAACTGTTCTGCAAAAACTTGCTCGCGCTGCACTGGTTGTGGGTATCACCGGCCTGTCGGCTTGTGCAACGACTGGTGATCTGGAGGCACTGAGTGCGAAGGTGGATGCCGCCAGTGCGGAAGCCAGTGCTGCCCGGAACGAGGCCGCTGCCGCACGTGCAGAGGCTGCAGAGGCCCGGACAATGGCTGCCAGCGCCACGACGACGGCCAATGACGCCATGGCGATCTCGAAAGATACCGAGACCAAGATCGACCGTATGTTCAAGAAGGCTATGTATAAGTAAGTATAAGATATTGAATTTAAAAGAAATTAAAGCCCCTTCGGGGGCTTTTTTGTTGCTAGCGTGTAATGGCAACCGGTATGCCGTCCTGATGTTCGATGGCCGTCCACAGTGCTCTGCCGCTCAGATTGATTTCCTCCCCGGCAGTGAATTCGGCAATGGCATCCAGTACGCGCTCCATGTAGTTCGCATACTGCTCTGCATCTTCCTCCAGTGGCGGGTGCAGTTCCACGAACAGTGAACCGGCCAACCAGCCCAGCTTGATGGGTTGATTGATCAGGGTAACCGTTGTTCCAACCGGGATGTCGTCGAACAGCCGTTCAATGTCTTCGGGATACATGCGCAAACAGCCGTGCGTGACACGCATGCCGACGCCGTAGGGTTTGTTGGTGCTGTGAATCAGGTAACCGGGTATACCAAGGCGCATGGCATAGCGCCCCAGTGGATTGTCAGGACCGGGCTCGACGATATCCGGCAAGGGATCATTGCCTTTGGCAATGGCCTCGTCTTTCAATGACTGGGGAGGACGCCATTCCGGGTCTTTTTGCTTGCTGAGAATGGTGGTTTTGCCCAGCGGGGTTTCCCAGTCCATTCTGCCTACGCTGACCGGGTGGGTAATGACCACCGGTGTCTCACCGGGTTTGGGTTTCGGATAGTAGTACAGACGCATTTCCGGCAGGTTGAGTACCAGGCCGCTGCGTTCCACGTGTGGCAAGATGAAGCGGTTAGGCAAGGTGACGACCGAGTTTTCCTCGGGTAACCAGCGATCCACCTCCGGATTTGCCAGCAGGATTTCATTCTGACCAAGGTCGTAACGGCGGGCGATATCCAGCAGGGTTTCATCCCGGTTGGCCGTGATGGTTTCTACCTGGCCTATGACGTCGACATCCGCTGGCGGTAGCGTAAAGATATCCGCCTGTGACAGGCCGCTGGCAAGGATGGTGAGCAGGTATAGAAGAATTTTGCGCATGGTCATGTTGAAAGTGTGAAACCCCTGACATCAATCGATCATATGCTGTTAGATGATATTCTACACGGGTTCTAAATTTCACAAGTGGGAGGATTCACCCCATGCGTATGTCACTCAAAAGGTGTTCTTTGGTGATCGTCTTGTTTGCCACTGGCGCGGCCGCGCAACCTCTGTACAAATCAGTCAATGATCAGGGTGAGGTCACATTCTCTGACAGGCCGCCACCGGGCGCGGTGGAGGTGCAGGAAGTTCAGGTGCAACCGGGACCCTCGGAAGCCCGGCAGCTGGAAAGTGCCGAGCGTGTGAAGCGCATCCAGTCACAGGCAAACGATCTGGGTGCGTCGAATGCGGAACGTGCACAACAGCGCAAACAGGAGCAACAACAAGCCCAACAAAAAGCCAAGGAAACCGAGGTACAGCCGCTGGCAACAGACACGAATGACACCTACAGCTATCCGAATCGTCCGCTGTATCCGCCGGTTATCAAGCCGCCGATACGACCGGTAGATCCCATTGCACCAGGCGGTCCCGGGCGTCCCGTGACGCTTCCTGCAGGCCCAATAACGGCCCCCGGGCGATAATCCGGGCCCATATATAAATGCGTATAATGTATATTATGTTAAATAGGATAAAGATCCATTTTTT
>JAJDNX010000103.1 GCA_022340485.1 Gammaproteobacteria bacterium
GTCGTCGAACAGGAACAGGCACAGGATAATGGTCAGGAGATTGATCCAGTTATGGTTGCTGGTAAGAATGATGAGTAACTGCCAGAAGATGGTGATCCAGGCAGCAGCAAAGCGCCAGCGCCGCGGCAGAAACATCATGAAGGGCACCAGGATTTCTATGACCAGTGTGGCAACGGTGCCGAAGCGCAGCAGCCATTCTGGAAACTGGTGCACATACCAGGCAACGGGGTTGGGTAACGGCTGTACCTCGAAATAGGTGTCCAGTGCCGTGCCGCTGGCCCACTGCGGGTCCCCACTGGCAAGTTTCGAGATACCCGACATGAAACGCAGTCGGAACAGCAACCAGCGGAATAGCAGGATGACGATACGGGAATTGGGTGTCAGAAAAATGGCGAGGAAACCGGATTCCAGCAACAGACCGTCCCACTGAAAGTTCAGAAAGGGGTAGCAGGCATGGAACAGCGACAGGTACAGGGCAAAGGCAACAATCAGCGCCGGCCGTGAGATGCGCTGAAAAATGATCAACAGGGCAGCAACACCTCCAGCAATGACGGCTCCGTTTAATGCGGCATCGCTGGAATTCAGCCAGAACAGCGTCGGAAATTTGAAATAGCGTTCATAACCGTTGTCAGCCGCTATTTCGAGCAAGCGCTCGCTAATGGGCAGAATGCCCTGGCTGCCGATCAGTCCCTCGATCTGCACCCCGATGGAGACAAAGGCAATCAGGTAGATCACCCCGAGCAGGCGCAGGAACACACTCGAGATCAGACGGTAACCGTTGTCCATGTCAGTAGTCATCATTCGCTAGCATAGTCGAGATGATGAAAATATTTAAGCAGGGTTTGCAGAAGCCTCGCTGCATGATTCCATTCTGGCCCGAAAGCAGGATAACGACAGCCCGGCTGATGGTGTTCACCGTGGGATGCGTTTTCAGGGTCGGCTGCTGGTCGTGGGTGGATGAACATGTTTAAATGCGAGCTTTGCACGCTGGCGATGCCATGTATGTAAAGCCCATCGATCAATCACAACAGCTACAGGTAATCGCTGCGACACATGCCTGTATACAACAGGCAGAGCGATTGTTTGCACGGGACTTCTCGAAGCCGGTCATTCGCTTTGACCTGAGTGGCCGCATCGCCGGGATGTACCGGCTACTCGGGCAGCAGCCGGAGATCCGCTATAACCCGTATCTATTTGGAAAATACTTTGATGACAACCTTGCCAATACGGTTCCGCACGAGGTTGCGCACCACCTTGTGGCCGAATTGTATGGATGGCGCAATATTCGACCACACGGAACACAGTGGAAGGACGTCATGCGCCGGCTCGGCGCTGCAGCGGCAGTAACCTGTCGCTATGACCTGAGTGGTATCCCGCAGCGGCGCCAGCGGCGCTTCAACTACTCATGTGGGTGCACTACCCATGCACTCAGTGCCGTCAGGCACAACCGGATGCAGCGCGGGCAGGGCCGCTACCTGTGTAGGCAGTGCCATCAGACATTGGTTTTTGCCGGCGACACGGAAATCCACCAGCAGGATACCGCTACAGAATGAGACGCCAAACCAGATCAGCAGGCAGTCGCCAACAAGGCGGATGTTCGCCCGCCAGCAGCCTTTATTAGGATTGCACATGTGTTGTGATCATCCTGTGACAGGCAGACTGCCAGGACAGGATACCGCTGTTGCATGCCTCACCGGGTATAACAACAAAACCGATGCTGGCAGGGGCAGGCCTAGAACCTGTAGCGCAAAGGCACTGCCCGATGAATTATCGCTGCTGTGGTTGTATCAACCGCAGCATTTTTTATATTTCTTGCCACTGCCGCAGGGGCAGGGCTCGTTTCTTCCGATCTTGGGTGAGTCACGCCTGACCTGCCCGGGACTGACCATCCTGCCATCGAAGAAATACCAGACGCCGTTGCTTTTGCGAAACTCGGCGAGTTCATGATGTTCGAGGGTTTCGTTGTTGCGACGGTAGTGTGCCCTGAACTCAACCGTGCCCGTGTTATCCGTTTCCGCATTGCCGGTAACCTGGATGATGTCCAGTCCAGTCCAGTCGGATTCCTTGGCCCACTTGGTGGCACCCGCCTCGTCATAATCGCTGCGTTGGCCGGGATGCAGTGTCTCCCGCAAAAAGGGCATTTCTGCCTTGGCAAAGGCAGAATAGCGGGCGCGCATCAGGGCTTCGGGGCTGGCCGCGCGGCGGCTGCCACTGATCAGTGGTTCGCAACAGGCGTCATAGCTCAGACCTGACTGGCAGGGGCAGGCAGTGGATTCATTCATTCGGGTTCCTGTCCGTGAATTATTGTGATGCTGTAGTGTAAGCCACTAAAGTGGCTGCAGTCAGCAAGCGGGAATTTTAATTGCGTTTTGGTATTTGTCCAGACAGTCTACACCGCGATATGAGCATAACGGATGAGCAACGGGATCTGTTGATCCTGGGATGGCGGGAGCAGGCGCGGCGCGCTGCAAAAAAGCACAAGCCGCGCAACCTGTACGTGATTACCCTGGACCCGCAGGTGCTGTGGCGCAGGGAATTTCGTCAGCAGAACCCGGGGTACCTGGAGGGCATGCCCTGTGTGTACGTGGGTATGACCATCCATGAACCCGGTGACCGTTTTCAGCAGCACAAGCTCGGTTACCGTAGCAGCAAGTACCCGCGGTTGTACGGTATCGAACTGGCGCAGGAACTGATTGAGGGATTTGACGGTACCGGACTGGGCGACGAACAACGGGAAGCTGCCCTTGCGGACTGGCTGCGCGACCAGGGGATTGCAGTGTGGCAGAACTGAGCACAGCTAGACTGCCAGTCGATACGCTGCTGCCAGCACTGCAACAGGCGCTTGCACGGCATCGCAATGCCGTGTTGCAGGCGGCCCCCGGTGCCGGCAAGACTACGCGTGTGCCGCTGGCCCTGCTGGATGCGCCATGGCTGGAGGGCAGGAAAATCGTCATGCTGGAGCCGCGCAGGCTGGCGGCCCGTGCCGCAGCACGCTATATGGCAGGCACACTCGGGGAACG
Organism: Gammaproteobacteria bacterium; assembly: GCA_022340485.1. GTDB lineage: Bacteria > Pseudomonadota > Gammaproteobacteria > UBA9214 > UBA9214 > UBA9214. Next base: position 3,021 of record JAJDNX010000103.1, read on the forward strand.
CGTCGGTGACACGGTGGGTTATCGCGTGCACCTGGAAAACCGGGTCGGGCCAGCAACGCGCATCGAGGTGGTTACCGAGGGCATCCTTGCCCGCATGTTGCAACACGACCCGTCTCTGGAGGCGGTTGGCCTCGTCATCTTTGATGAATTTCATGAGCGCAGCCTGGCGAGCGATCTGGGCCTGGCCCTGTGCCTCGACAGCCAGTCGGCCCTGCGCGAAGAGCTGCGGTTGCTGCTGATGTCTGCGACACTGGATGGTGACGCGCTGGCATCCTTGCTGGATGATGCACCGGTGCTGCGCAGTAGTGGACGCAGTTTTCCGGTGACACACCGGTACCGGCCGCTGCAGATGCCTTTTGCACGCGAGCCACGTGCCTTTTGTCACGAGGTCGCGCGTCAGGTGCTGTCTGTTCTGGGTGAGGAGCAGGGCAGTATCCTGGTGTTTCTACCGGGAGCGCGCGAGATACGGCGACTCGTTACGCTGTTACAGGCGGCGCTGGCGGATGAATCCGTGCTGCTGGCGCCGCTGTTTGGCCAACTGACGGCGCAGGCACAGGACGCGGCGATCCAACCGGCGCCGGATGGCCGGCGCAAGGTGGTGCTGGCCACCGCGATTGCCGAGACCAGCCTGACCATCGAAGGCATCCGCGTGGTGATCGATGCCGGGTTGATGCGGCAGTTGCGTTTTGATCCCAACACGGGACTGAGTCGTCTGGTCACTGTGCCGGTGTCGCGGGCATCGGCCGAGCAGCGTTGTGGCCGTGCGGGTCGTTTACAGCCAGGCGTGTGCTACCGGCTGTGGGCACAGCAGCAGTCCCTGCTGGCGCAAACCACTCCGGAAATCCTGCAGGCTGACCTGATGCCACTGGTGCTGGAACTGGCACAGTGGGGGGTGCGTGATGTGACGCAACTGCGCTGGCTGGATGTACCGCCCGCGGCTCACCTGTCACAGGCGACAGGGTTGCTGCAGCAGCTTGGCGCACTGGATGCGGCGGGCCGCATCACAGTACATGGCAGCGACATGCTGCAGTTCGGTACCCATCCCCGGTTGTCGCACATGATGCTGAGTGCGCGGTCGCTGGGCATCACTGCACTGGCCTGTGAACTCGCGGCACTGCTGGGTGAGCGTGATCCGTTGGCGGCCGCCAGTGAGCGTGAAGCCGATATCACGCTGCGGGTTGAACTGCTGCGCAATACTGGCAGGGCACCCGCCGGGAATAACAGTCTGCTTCGACAGATCCGTGCCACTGCCTCGAGGTGGCAACGGCAACTCCGCTGCGAGCCGTTCCCGGCGGATTATTCCGATCTGTCGATGGCCGGTGTGTTGCTGGCCTTTGCCTACCCGGACCGCATCGCACAGCGGCGTCCGGGCAGCACTAACCGTTTTCTCCTGAGTAATGGGCGTGGTGCCCGGTTTGCGGAGGCCGAGCCACTGGCGGCCGAGGAGTTGATCGTGGCCGCGCATCTCGATGATGGCCGTGAGGCACGTATATTTCTCGCGGCAGGTGTACTGGCCGAGCAGCTACGGGATACACAGGCCGCACGGCTAACGCAGCAGACGCAGGTTTTCTGGGATGAACACGGACAGTGTGTGCAGGCGCGTTGCCAGCTGCGTCTTGGTGCGCTGGTACTGGATGACCAGCCCTGGAAGGACGCGGATCCACTGGATGTGGCGCAGGTGCTGCTCGACGCGATTCGCAGGCAGGGGCTCTCGGTGTTGCCCTGGACAGCCGCCGCACGCCAGTTGCAGGCACGCCTGTGTTTTATGCATCGCATGGAGCCACGATCCTGGCCCGATGTCAGTGACATCGCGCTGCTGGCGACCCTGGATACGTGGCTGTTGCCTTATCTAGCAGGTATGTCGCGGCTTGCGCATCTCAAGCGCCTGAATGTACAGGCCATGCTGCAGGCACGGCTCGACTGGCCAACACAGCAGCAGCTGGATGAGCAGGCGCCTGCCCAGCTGTTACTGCCGAGTGGTTCGCGTCTGCGGCTGGATTATCGTCACGAGACACCGGTACTGGCGGCAAGGTTACAGGAACTGTTTGGTCTGGCAGAGACGCCGAGGATTGCCAGGGGTCGGGTAGCGTTGCAATTGCACTTGCTGTCCCCGGCACGCCGGCCGGTACAGATCACACAGGACCTCGCCACGTTCTGGCAAGGCAGTTATCATTCGGTCAGGAAAGAACTCAGGGGGCGTTATCCGAAACACCACTGGCCGGAAGATCCGCTTGCGGCGCAGCCGCGTGCGCATCCGCGACGCAAACCGGTGAACTGAGTGGCTGCCGTGGTATCGGGAACAGGAGAGATTACAGGATAGACATTCTAGTGCGCCCCAACACTGGTTTTTACCGTCTGCTTTTGTCAAACCCGCGGCAAGCAACCGGCATCGAATATGGCTACGGGTGTTTCGGGCCAGGAGCAGCTACCCAGGGTATGGGGGCATGAACATCCAACGTTCAACACATGAGAAAATATCGAGCTTATGAAATATGACGTGATTGATGCACGCATCTCGCCTGCAGGGCACATGGAGATCCTCTCCAAGGTCGAGGTGACTGAACTCCTTGATACCAGCCAGGGTGGTTTATACACGCTGTTCCGGAACTGCTCGCTGGCGGTACTCAACAGTGGCAGCCAACTGGACGACGGCAAGGAGCTGCTGGAGCGCTATCGTTCCTTTGAAATCCGGGTCGTGCAAAAGGAGCGTGGCATCAAGCTGGAGGTGAAAGGGGCCCCGGCGCATGCCTTTGTCGACGGCAAGATGATCAAGGGGATCAACGAACACCTGTTCGCAGTGTTGCGAGATGTGATCTATGTCAGTGACGAGATCCGCAACAATCCCAGATTTGACCCACACAGTTCCAGTGGCATCACCAGTGCGGTCTTTCATATCCTGCGCAACGCCAACATCCTGCGGCCCATGCTCAATCCGAATATGGTGGTTTGCTGGGGTGGACATTCCATCTCGCGTGAGGAGTATGACTACACCAAGGAGGTCGGTTATCAACTGGGGCTGCGTGGCGAGAATATCTGCACCGGCTGCGGGCCGGGGGCCATGAAAGGACCCATGAAGGGTGCCGCCATCGGGCATGCGAAGCAGCGCATCAGCAACGGGCAGTACCTGGGGATCAGCGAGCCGGGCATCATTGCCGCCGAATCACCCAATCCGATCGTGAATTCACTGGTAATCATGCCGGATATCGAAAAGCGGCTGGAGGCCTTCGTGCGCACCGGCCACGGTATTGTGGTGTTTCCCGGTGGCGCCGGGACCGCGGAAGAGATCCTCTATATCCTGGGAATCCTGCTGCATCCCGATAACAGTAAAATACCGTTCCCGCTGATCCTCACCGGTCCCGAGTCATCTGCAGAATACTTCAGGCAGATTAACCAGTTTGTTGCCGATACCCTTGGCATCGAGGCGCAACAACGCTACAAGATCATCATCGACGACCCGGAGCGGGTATCACAGGAGATGCATGCCGGTCTTGCACAGGTGCGCGAATTCCGGACCGAGCACGGGGATGCCTATTACTTCAACTGGCTGCTGAAGATCGACCGGGAATTTCAGCGGCCCTTTGTGCCGACACATGAGAACATGCGCAATCTGGAATTGCACCCGGGCCAGGAACGTCATCTGCTTGCCGCCAACCTGCGGCGCACCTTCTCGGGTGTGGTAGCCGGTAATGTGAAAGACGAGGGCATCCGCGCGATTGAAAAACACGGTCACTTCGAGATCCGCGGTGATGCCAGTATCATGGAACCGATGGATGCCTTG
>JAJDNX010000051.1 GCA_022340485.1 Gammaproteobacteria bacterium
ACCATCATGATCACGGCGGAGGGGATACCGGAACGCCAGGCACGGGCGCTCAAACTGCGTGCCCGGGCGCTGGGCAAGAACCTGATCGGGCCGGCGACGGTCGGAGCAATCGTTCCGGGTGCCTTCAAGACCGCCAATATCGGCGGCACCGTCGAGAATATCCTGGCCAGCAAGCTGCACCGTCCGGGCGCCTGTGGGCTGGTGACTCGTTCCGGTGGTCTCTTCAACGAACTGGCGCACACCATCGCACTGAACGCCGACGGGATTGCCGAGGGCGTCGCCATCGGCGGTGACCGCTTTGCCGCATCCGGTTTCCTCGAGCACCTGTTGCGCATGGAACGCAATCCACGTATCAAGTACCTGCTGCTGCTGGGTGAGGTCGGGGGCACCGAGGAGTATCGCGTCATCGAGGCCGTAAGGGACGGCCGCATCCGCAAACCGGTGATTGGCTGGTGTATCGGTACCATTGCGCAGCATTTCTCCACGGGTGTGCAGTTCGGCCATGCAGGCGCCAGTGCCAGCAGCGACCTGGAGACCGCTGTCAGCAAGAATGCCGCCATGCGTGCGGCCGGTATCCACGTGCCAAAGAGCTTCAATGACCTGCCCGAGATCATCCATGCCGTCTATAGCGAGTTGCATGCCGAGGGCATGATCGAGGAGGTTGCCGAGCCACTGGTTACGCCATTGCCCGAGGACTGCCTGACCGCGCTGGCGGCCGGACGCGTGCGCAAGCGTACCCATTTCACCTGTACCATTTCGGATGATCGTGGTGATGAGGCCACCTATGCCGGCCTGCCGATCAGCCAGCTGGCGACACCGGACACCGGCTACGGCATTGGTGATGTCATTACGCTGCTGTGGTTCAGGCGTCGCTATCCGCAATGGGCCAGCGATTTTCTGGAGACGGTCATCAAGACGGTGGCCGACCACGGACCGGCGGTCAGCGGTGCACACAACGCCCGGGTTACTGCACGTGCCGGCAAGGACCTGATCAGCTCGCTGGTGACCGGCCTGTTGACCATCGGGCCACGCTTTGGCGGCGCCATCGACGGGGCTGCACGCTACTTTCGCCATGGCCAGTCGAAGGGCCTGTCCGCTGCCGGCTTCATAGACTACATGGCCGGGCAGGGCCAGTTCATTCCGGGCATTGGTCACCGGATCAAGTCGCTACGGAACCCGGACCTGCGGGTCGAGGGCATCACCCGCTATGCACGCGCTCATTTTCCCGAGACCCGGTTACTGGATTACGCGCTGGAGGTAGAACAGCTGACCACCCGGAAAAAGGACAACCTTATCCTCAATGTGGATGGCGCCGTCGGTGTGCTCATGGTGGACATGTGGCGGGGACTGGGTTATCCGGAAAGCGAAATCGACCAGTTCATCGAATCCGGCACGCTGAATGCCTTTTTCGTACTCGGACGCTCAATCGGTTTTATCGGTCATATTCTCGATGAAAAGCGCCTCAACATGCCACTCTACCGGCACCCCTTCGATGACATTCTCTATGATGTATCACAACAGCCAGCAGTACCCTAAGGGCCGTTTGATACATCAGCGCTGATCGCTGGAACTACACCCCGGGTGAGGATGACGCCAGCAGCAGAGTTGGCTATGCTGGTGCGGCACCTTGCAGACCGGAAGCGACCAAAGCGGCATACATGTCCAGGATACTTATTCTCTACTCCACGACGGACGGGCATACCCGCAAGATTTGCTTGCGCCTGCAGGAAATCGTGGAAATGGCGGGTAACCACGTGACCTTGAGTTCCATTGACCAGGCTGGCGTTATCGATTTGAAATCCTTTGACAAAATAATCATTGGGGCGAGTATTCGCTACGGCAAACACAGTCCGGCGGTCTACCGCTTTATAAAAGAAAATGCGCAACTGCTGGACAGCAAGCCCAATGCCTTCTTCTCGGTGAATGTGGTGGCACGCAAAGCAGAGAAAAATATGCCGGATACAAACCCGTACCTGAAAAAATTTCTCAAACAAATTGCATGGAAACCAAAAATGCTGGCGGTGTTTGCCGGAAAAATCGACTATCAAAAATACAACTTCCTGGACCGTACGGTTATCAGGTTGATTATGTGGTTCACCAGGGGACCGACCGACCCGAAAACAAATATTGAATTTACAGACTGGAGCCGGGTTGAAGAATTTGCTCTTGTGATCAATGAAATGTAAGCAACACCTGTCAAGCAACGCAATATTGGACGTAAGGCGAGGCGAGGTACTGTCAAGGGGATAAGCGCCTCGTCGTCATCCCGCGGGGGCTGGAGCCCAGGCGATTGATTTCCCTGGTCATTCGTTGCCCTGACCCTTGCAAGGTCGCCCCTACCTGCCTTGACGATGCCGGGCGCTTTCCTTCAGTTGACTCTATAATGGTGCATCGAGACTTGCCCGGACCTTGCCGTGCCTTTGGCATTCGCTGTCCAGCAGGTGTAGTCTATTCATGCAAAGACAGAACCTGACACCATGAGCACAGTAAAGAAATATCTGGAATCCATTCGGCAATACACCTCCCCGGCAAAACGGCCCCTACAGCAGGAGCTGAAGGCGGTCCGCGAGGCGCACGACAGCGTCAGTGCAGAGCTGGACAAGGTCCGGAATGAGCTGCAGCGGAGTCACGAGGAGCATGCCAGCGTCAGCACAGAACTGGACAAGGTCCGGAATGAGCTGCAGCGGAGTCACGAGGAGCATGCCAGCGTCAGTGCAGAACTGGACAAGATTCGGAATGAGCTGCAGCGGAGTCACGAGGAGCATGCCAGCGTCAGCACAGAACTGGACAAGATTCGGAATGAGCTGCAACAGACACACGAGGCGGATGCACAATTGCATGCCGATCTGCAACAACAATTAAAAGAGATAGAGTTGGAACGTGCACAGGCGCATCAGCAGATAGAGTTGCTGGAGCGCGCGGTGACCCACGCCGAACAGCGCCAGAAGTTTAGCGAGGCACACGTAGAAACGCTGGAAACGAAGCTGGAAGAGGAGCGCCAGCGACACGAACAGAACATGCAGGCCACGGAAACCCGACAGGCGCATTTGCAGGCCGAACAGCAGTCCCAGCTGACGCGACAAACAGAACTCGCCAATACCTTTCACCGGGTCAGTACACGTCTGTTTGAATCACTGCAGGAACGGAATGGCAAGCAACAATACTCACTGTTGCAGTTCATCATCATCGCTGTGCTGTTGTTTGCCGCTGGCACCCTGATCGGGGTGTTTGCCATGCAGGGTCAGGAGGACAGCAGCCAGGAGCTGGCCGCGGTAGCCCGGGATCTGGGCGATATGCGCGGATTTATGAAGCAGCATATCGATAACCAGGATGCGTTACTAAAGGATCTCACGCAGGCAGTGAATAACCAGCTGCCCCCTGAAGCGGTACAGCTTGTGGAGCTGCCGCCTCCCGAAGTGCCGGAACAAGCGGCAGAGTTGCCAGCACAGGAAACCGCGTCCTTCACGCCGGATATCCGGGAATTGCAAACCAGCCTGATGGCGCTGGGTTTTGACCTGGGTATGACGAAGCCCAACGGTGAGCTGGGTGTCAAGACCCGCCAGGCATTGCAGGAATTCAGGCAGTTCTATGTGCCGCAAAGCGAGGCCCAGCAAGGCCTGATCAGTGAATCACTGGTTCTTCAGATCCTGCAATCTGCAGATCTTGTCAGGGCCGATGCCGAGCGATTCAGGATTGACAGGGAAGTCCTGGCCGCCATTCGACTTGGCAGTATACGCACCGGTGTGGACTTTTCCTTCCTCATGGAAGTGGCAAGGGTGGAAAGTAATTTCGATGCAACAGTGCGCGCGCCAGGCTCCTCGGCAACCGGCCTGTATCAATTCCGGGATGGTCCCTGGCTGGAGGCGATACAGACGTTTGGTGCCGACTACGGACTGCAGGACTATGCTTCCCGGGTGGAGTTGATCGAGGACAAGAATCATGAACAGCAGCCAATTGTGCACGACCCGCTGCAGCTGGAGGTGCTGGCACTGCGTCTGAACCCGCGCTTGTCCACCCTGATGGCCGCGGAGAACATTAAACGCAATCTGCAGTATCTGAGCGAACGGATTGGACGTGAACCTCGCCGCACCGATCTCTATTTGGCGCATTATTTCGGGCCGTCCGATGCCGTGCTATTTCTCAAGACACTGGATGAATCTCCGACCACCCTTGCCGCCGTGCTCTTCCCCGAAGCGGCCGATCGCAACCCGAGGGTATTCCGGAACCGGCAGCAGCCACGCAGCGTCGAAGAGCTGTACCAATGGTTTGACAGCAGGTTCAACACCTCCCGCTACGACGTACACAATCCCGCCTGAGCCATTAGCCATTCATTGGTATCCAGGCCTGCCCCCGGACTCTAAATACGGTTTGCCGGTCCTGGCCTGCCACTGTAATTCAGCGGCTGCCGTCTCTGACGCAGGACGGCGTTTCGGTTAAACTTCCCCACTGCTTTTGTCCTGGAGTCTGTTGCATGAAGTTCACCATTGACGAGTTCCGCACCTGGAAGAATAAAAGCGTCACCCTGCTGGGCATGTCCGGCGTAGGCAAGACCCACCTGTCGAGCTTGCTGCGAGTGCACAACTGGTTCCATTATTCGGGTGACTACCGTATCGGCACCCGCTACCTGGATGAGCCGATCATGGACCTCATCAAGCAGCAGGCGATGCAGACGCCGTTCCTGCGTGAGCTGTTGCGCCGCGACTGGATCCATTTCCGTAACAACATCAAGGTGAACGATTTGGGACCGGTGCTGAGTTTTGTTGGCAAGCTCGGTAATCCCGAACTCGGCGGTGTTCCGCTGGACGAATTTTCACGTCGCCAGTCGCTGTACCGGGAAGCAGAGATCGCGGCCATGCGGGACGTGCCCGAGTTCATCCGCAAGGCGCATGAGATCTACGGCTATGACAATTTCGTCAACGACGTTGGTGGCAGCCTCTGTGAACTGGAAGAGCCCTCCGTGATCGATCTGCTGGTGGAGCACACGCTGATCCTGTATATCCGGGTTACCGAGAAGGCCGAGGAGGAGGCCCTCATCAGTCGTGCCCAGAGTAGCCCCAAACCGCTGTATTACCGCCCCGAGTTTCTCGCGGAGCAGCTGCAGCAGTACCTGGGTGAGCGTGGTCTTGAATATGCGGCGCAGGTGGAACCCGATGATTTCTGCAGCTGGGTGTTTCCGCGGTTGTTCCATTCGCGTATACCGCGCTACGAGGCAATTGCACGCCCGTACGGCTACACCGTGACCTCGCACCAGGTCGCGGCGGTGCGTGACGAGCAGGACTTTCTCGAGCTGCTGGAGAACGCCATTGCCCGCAACGCGAATGAACCACAGGGGTAGTATACATGCCTCTTGTCGCTCACAATGATTTGCCGACCTTTCAACGCCTGCGCCAGGAAGGCCAGACCATCCTCGAACCGGGCCGCGCCCTGCACCAGACCATCCGCGAATTGCATATCGGCGTGCTGAACATGATGCCGGATGCGGCACTGGCCGCAACCGAGCGCCAGTTTTTTCGCCTGGTGGGGGAGAGCAACCCGATCGCCCAGTTCTATATGCACCCGTTTACGTTGCAGGAGTTGCCGCGCGGAGAACAGGCACGGGCACACATCGAACGCTACTATGATTCCTTTGAACAGATCTGTTCCGAAGGACTGGATGCGCTGATCATCACCGGGGCCAATGTTTCCCATCCCGACCTGTCGCAGGAACCCTTCTGGGAGCCTTTGCGCGAGGTATTCAGCTGGGCACAGGAGAATGTCACCTCGGTGCTGTGTTCCTGTCTCGCCACTCACGCTGCGATGCAGTTCGAGCACGGCCAGACGCGCCGCCCCCTGCCTGCCAAGCGCTGGGGTGTCTTCCCGCACCGGGTGATCCGTACCACTCATCCGCTGGTCAATGATGTGAATACGCAGTTCGACGTGCCACATTCACGCTTCAATGACATCAGCGCCGCGCAGTTCCAAGAATCTGGCCTGCACGTGCTGGTGGAGAGTGTCGAAGCGGGGGTGCACCTGGCGGTCAGTGCGGATGGCTTCCGGGTCGTCTATTTCCAGGGGCACCCGGAATATGACACCGTGTCCTTGCTGAAGGAGTACAAGCGTGAGGTGCAGCGTTTTGCCAGTGGCAAGCGCAGCGATTACCCGCCATTTCCCGACAACTGCTTCAAGCCTCGCGAACGGGCCATCCTCGACGAGTACCGCCTGCGCCTGTCCGCCGCGCAGGCAGCGGGCAAGCCGGCCCCCGGGTTTCCGGAGCAGCTGGTTGCCGGGCGTATCGACAACACCTGGCACGATACTGCCGAGGGTATCGTCGGTAACTGGATTGGGCTGGTCTACCAGTTGACTCATGAGCAGCGGAGCCTGCCGTTTATGGACGGAATCAATCCGCGCAACCCGCTTGCGCTCGACTGGATTGCAGAGACACCTCAATAACGGCCCCAGGTGGCAACAAGGAGCAAGCACATGCAGTTTGGCCCAAGAGAAATCGTTACCCCGTTCAGGCCCATCCCGCTGGACGTGCCCGAGGCCATGGCACCCAACGAGTTCTTCAACAGTACCGAGAACCTGAATGACCTGATGCACAATAACGGCTTGTTGACCAATCCGGAGAACCTGCTGCTGTACCGCAAGGCACTGGGGCACAGCAGTGAGTTCGACACCTCGATCATCTTCAACAGTTCGAAATGCATTCTCAACCCGCTGGGGAGGCCGGTGCGCCGCACCCAGGTGCCGGACGATGTGAAACGTATCTGGAACCGCATGAACCAGATCATTATCGACTACATGCTGGAGCGTTACCCGGACCCGGATGCGCACCTGCTACTGGCGGGCGAGGCCAGCCTCGATGCAACCTGGCCGCTGACATCGCCCGGGGTACCGAGTATCCGCATGCTGCACAACCATTTCATCGTCTTCAACAAGGAAGAGCTGCGCGCTGCACCGCTTGCCGACAGCAATAATCCGAATCTCACGGACGGTGGCCAGAACAGTCTGTTCGAGGCCTACATGCACGATGTCTACCGCGAGTTCTTCAACCGTGCGCTGGACCTGGAGATACTCTGGCCGGTAGGCGAGGCGGGTTCGCGTATCGAGTTGACCGGCTATCCGCAGGGCCTGCCAAGCTGGGAAATCCAGGGTGGAGTGGCGGCACTGGAGGAGGTCGGTTTCTGGAACGAGTACGACGAGATCCTGAAAGGCTTCATCGATTTCTACCGCACCTTTTTCAGCCAGGTGTCGACGCGTAATGCACCGATGCTGGATGATCTTTACTTCCCCGAGCATGTCGAGAACGTGCTGCTGTTCAATAATGATTTCCTGAAGACGGCCAAGAAGGTCCGCGACAACTGTATTGTCGATGCCGCCTACGCCAATGCCATCCGCTGGCAGCCGGCCTTCAAGCAGCTGATCTACCGTAACGATGAGGATAAGCTGATTGTCACCATCAGTCAGAACTCGATCGGTAATGCGATCACCGAGCTGCTTGGCGTGGTGGTGAGGCGTGTCCCCGATGCGCCGGCCTACGAGCGCTTCGAACCGCAGTTGATCGAGCAATTGCTGGAAGTACGCCGCCGCCTGGTCGAAGCCGACCTCGGTGATGGCATCGAAACGCCCTACTGGCCGGGCTGAGCACACTCAGCAGCCTCTGCCGGTCGCAGTCTTTGCTGTAATAACAGAATATCTGGTAATACATACATGCTCTTGAAGCGTATTTTTAAACCGAAATGGCAGCATCAGGATCCCGAGGTCCGTCACCAGGCTGTCGCCACACTAACGCCTGACGATGCCGACATCCTGGTCCGGATAGTGCGTGAGGACGAGTCCCCGGCGATTCGTCGCCTGGCGTTGAGTCAGTTAAATGATCTCGAATTGATACATAGCCTGGCGCAGGGTGACGACAGCGACATCCGTCAGTTTGCCCATGCCTGCCTGCTGGAACTGTTGTCGGGTACCCGCAAGGGGGCGCCGGCGCTCTCTCTCCGTATGGACTTCCTGTCCCGGCACCCGGTCACGGAATTGTTTGAATCGGTTGCACTGAACGCGCAGGAAGCGGAACTTCGCCGGTCAGCGCAAGAACACATTAGCCGGGAAACCGTGCTCGGTGAGATCGCCATCAGCGATGCCGTACTGGCAAACCGCCAGGCCGCTCTGGAGCGGATCACCGATCCTTCCCTACTGGAGAGCATCAATCGACAGGCAAGCAAGCGTGACAAGCACATTTATCGCCAGTCACGACAGCGGCTGCAGGCAATACGGGAGGCGCAGGAGCGTCCTGCAAGGATCAGGGCAGAGTGCGAGCAGATTTGTAACGACCTCGAGGCCTTCCTCGCGAATGGAAACCTGCAACAGGAAGCGCATGGGTTGCAGCGCCTGGAAGCACGCTGGCAGGCAATCAGGGATGACGCCGACCCGGTTTGCCAGGCACGCTATGCGCAGGCAAAGGATGCCTACCAGCGGGCATTGATGGACTTTCAGGCGGCCCGCGAGGCCCAACAGCGTGAATGGGAGGCGGCGCTGGCCAGCAGGCAAGCGTTGCTGGCACAAGTGGCGCAACGCGAGGCATTCTTGCTGGATACACAGGCGCTGTCGATGGAGGCAGGGTCTGGTTACACAAAGGAGCTGGAAGCCTGGCAGGCTGCCTGGCAGGAAGCGGGTGAGCTGCCCGCCTCTCTGGCACAGCCGCTGAACGAGCAGTTTCACCGGGATGCCAGCGCCATTCGCCAGAGACTGGAGGTATTGCAAATCCACTGGCAACGGGAACAGCAGTTGCTGGCACTGCTTGAGGAGGCAGAACGCTTGCAGGGTTCACAACTGCCGGTAGCGGAGCAGGCTGTGAAATCCCTGGAAAGGCGCTGCAAGGGACAATCCTGGCCGACCGATGCTGATCGAATTGCGCAAGGACTGCAGCGTTTTGAGCACATCAACAGGCAGTTACGCAAGCGTGTAAGTCATCAACAGCAGCAACGCCGGCTGGAGCTGGAACGGCTCCCGGGCAGACTCATCGAACTGGAGGCCCTGTTGGCGAAGCAAACCCTCAAGGAAGCCGCTCCTTTGCATGACCGGATACAGAGCAGCATCAACCACCTGCAGGCACTGGGCGTTTCCAGGGAGCAGCTGCGCAGCTCGCTGCGGAAACTGCACACGATGACCCCGCGGCTCCAGGAGCTGCAAAGCTGGCGCGCCTGGGGCGCCGATGAGGTACGGCAACGTTTGTGCGAAGAGATGGAGGCGCTGACCGGCAGCGAACAGCCACCCGCGGAACTGGCCAGCGAGATACGCCGTCTGCGCAATGCGTGGCAGCAGCTGCCAGCTAGTGGCACGGCGGGCAGCAGATCCCTGCGCAAGCGTTTCGACAAGGCTGCCAGCGAGGCATACAAGCCCTGTGCACTGTT
>JAJDNX010000052.1 GCA_022340485.1 Gammaproteobacteria bacterium
CGTTCTCGGCAAAACCGACAAAGGGATCCTCGCTCAGCAGGACCGGCTTGACCCCAATCGCGGCCAGGATCAGTTCGCTGGCAGCAAAGAATCCGCTAACGATGATAACACTGAAGAAAAGGTTCTTTATCAACATGTACAACCTGGTTGTTGGCTGATGTGAGACACATCCGGCCTCTGCTCATTTGTAGATCGGGACTTGCGCTGAAAACGCTAGCAAATATCACAAGGTCTTTATTTGATCCAAATCAAAACCGCAGATGGCGCCGTTGAACGGCAACCCTGAAATGCCGTCAGGCGAGAGGTCCGGCTGCGGAGCCTGCGAGCCAGAATTATGCCTGAATCACGCCTGTCTGACAGGTTGCCGGGCCAGTTCCTGATGAATACCTTGCTGCTGTGCCCGGGAAATTCGGGCGCCACCAAATACACGGCTCATTGGCCCGGTTCGGTCGAGATTTTCATGCTCATCATCAATTCAGAAAAATTGGCTTGTTACCAGAAACGAGAGCAAAGGCAGGCAAACGGGACGAAGGTTCAGCCTGGCAACCAGAAGGGGGGTTCTGCCCGAAGAGGAAAACCGGCCTCCCGTATGGACGGCCGGGAGGCGGTCCGCTTATGCCTGGGTTGCCGCCGGGTGCGAAATACTATGATCTCGTGCCAGCAGCAGGTACACGGCCGGCACCACGAATAGCGTGAACAGGGTGCCGATCCCGAGCCCGCTGGCAACCACCAGACCAATGTGGAAGCGGCTTACGGCGCCCGGACCAGTGGCGATCAGTAGTGGCACCATCGCCATGATCATCGACACCGTGGTCATGAGGATCGGCCGTAGCCGGATGGCCCCGGCCTTGATTACTGCCTCCCGCTTCGAGAGTCCTTCGCCAAGCTGCAGCTGGTTGGCGAATTCAACAATCAGGATGCCGTTCTTGGCGATCAGCCCGATGAGTGTAATCAGACCGACCTGGGTATAGATATTCACAGAGGCGAAGCCAAGGGTCAGGAACGCCAGGGCGCCGGCAATCGACATTGGCACCGACACCAGGATGATGACCGGATCGCGCCAGCTCTCGAACTGTGCCGCCAGTACCAGGTAGATGACCAGCAGTGACATGAAGAAGGTCATGATCAGGCTGCTGCCCTGCTGTGCGTACTGTCGCGACTGGCCCATGTAGTCCCAGGTAAAACCGCGCGGGAATTGCTGCCTGGCCTGCTCCTCGAGGTAGTTCACCGCCTCGCCCAGGGTGACACCCGTGGCCATGACCCCCTCGACGCTGATGGAATTGAGCTGCTGGAACTGGGTGCGTTTGCTGGGCTCGACCGTGGTGTCGAAACTGACAATACTGGAAAGCGGCACCAGTTCGCCGGCATCACTGCGCAGGTAGTAGTTTTTCAGCATCGCATCATCGAGCCGGAATTTGCGAGCGACCTGAGGGATTACCTTGTAGCTGCGTCCCTCCAGGCTGAAGCGGTTGATGTCATTGTCACCCAGCAGGGCCGCCAGGTTGCTGCCGATCTCGGCCATGCTGATGCCGAGGTCGCCGGCGCGGTCGCGATCGATGACCACGGTGGTCTTGGGGCGGGTGAACTCTACCGATTTGCGCAGGAAGGCAAACTTGCCGCTGGCCATGGCGGTGCCGATCAGCTGCCCGGCGACCTCGTCGAGGCGCTGATAGCTGGCGTCGCTGGTGATCACGAACTGCAACGGCAGACCACCACCCGAGCCCGGTAGGCTGGGCCTTGGGAAGACTGCCGTTTGCATCCCGGTCACCCGGGCGAGTTTCTGCTGCACCTCGGGCTGGATCTGCATCTGGCTGCGCGTGCGTTGCGACGGGGTCGGCAACTTCAGGCCGCCGAAGGTGGTGCTTACATCGCCGCCGAAGCCTGCCAGGATGAAACTCTTGTCGTACTCCGGAACACTCTCGAACAGTGCGACAATCTGCCGGACATAGGTCTCGTTGTAGTCAATGGTTGCCGTTTGCGGTGCCGTTGCCTGGAAGAACAGGATGCTCTGGTCTTCGTCCGGGGCCAGCTCATTCTGTGCCGTTACGAACATGAAGTAGATGCTGAACAGCACCACGGTGGCGAATACCAGGGTGACCGGCAAGGTGTCGAGGGAACTCCGCAGTGCACGACGGTACCGGTCTGCGAGGCTGTTGAAGAAATGCTCCACGGCGTGTTCGAAACGCCCTTCACCGCTGGATGCTTTCAGGACCCGCGAGGACAGCATTGGAGACAAGGTCAACGCCACTACACCCGATATCAGCACGGCACCGGCCAGGGTGAAGGCGAACTCGGTGAACAGGGTGCCGACCAGTCCGCCCATGAAGCCGATCGGGGCATATACCGCCACCAGTGTGGTGGTCATGGAGATGATTGGCATGGCCAGTTCGCGTGCGCCCTTGAGGGCGGCCTGCAGCGGTTTCTCGCCCTGTTCTATATGGCGGTGCACGTTCTCGACCACGATGATGGCATCATCCACTACCAGGCCGATAGCCAGCACCAGCGCCAGCAGGGTCAGCAGGTTGATCGAGAACCCCATCAGCAGCATCAGGAAGACACCTCCGACCAGCGACAGCGGTACGGCTATCCCCGGGATCAGTGCAGCGCGCAGCGAACCCAGCGACAGATAGACCACCAGCAGCACGATCAGCACTGCCTCGATCAGGGTACTGAACACTTCACGGATGGAATCCTCGATGAAGACGCTGGCATCGTAGGGGATGCCTGCCTCGAGCCCCGATGGCAACTGTGCCCGTAATTCAGGCAGCAGCGCGTGCACCCGGCTGGCGACGGTTAGCGGGTTGGCGCCGGGCGCCTGCTTGATGCCGATAAAGATGGCGGTCTTGCCGTTGTACCAGGTGCTACTGTCATAGTCTTCTGCACCCATCTCCGCGGTGGCAACATCGCGCAGGCGTATCAGCGTATCACCGCTGTCGCGCAGCACCAGGTCCTGGAAGTCCTGTTCGCGGCTGATATCGGTAGTGGCACTCAGGTCGATGGCGACCTGGGCGCCCTTGGTCTGACCAATACCCGCCAGGTAGTTGTTGTTCCGTAGCACCTGCTGCACCTCGCCAGCCGTCACCCCGAGCGCTGCCATGCGCTGTGGATCCAGCCAGATGCGCATGGCAAAGGTCTTGTTGCCGATCATCTCGGCCTTGGCCACGCCCGGCACCGCCTGCAACTTCGGCTGCACCACGCGCAACAGATAGTCGGTGATCTGCGAGGGAGACATGGCGTCACTGTAGAACGCCATGTACATCAGTGCGGTGCGTTCGCCCGTGGTCGAGTCGATCACCGGGTCGTCGGCCTCGGCAGGCAGCACATTGCGCTGGCTGGCGACCTTGGCCTGGATCTCCGAGACGGCGGCCTTGGGATCGTAGTTGAGCACCATGCGGGCCTCGATTACCGAGCGTCCCTGGCTGCTGGTCGCGGACAGGTAGTCGATGCCGTCGGCTTCCGCGATCGCCTGTTGCAGCGGGGTGGTGATGAAACCTTTCACCAGCTCGCTGCTGGCGCCGGGGTAATAAGTGGTCACGGTAACCACCGTGTCGCGGGTCTCGGGGTACTGGCGCACCTCCAGCAGGCCGAGGGAGCGCAAGCCCACCACCAGTATCAGCAGGCTGACGACACTGGCAAGTACCGGCCGGTGAATGAACAGGTCGGTAAATTTCACGGGCGTGTGATCTGCTGATCCAGCACGATGCTGTTATCAATGACCACCGGCTGGTCGTTGCGCAGTTTCACCTGCCCCGCGGTCACCACCTGTTCTCCGGCCTGCAGTCCCTGCACAATCTCGACCTGGCCGTTGCGCACCCCGCCGGTCTCGACCTGGCGGCGCTGCACCCGGGAACCGGATTCGTCCTCCTGGATCACAAACACGGAATCACCGTAGGGGTTATAGGTGATCGCAGTTTGTGGCAGGGTGAGTACCTGCGTGCGTTGCGGCAAAACCGTACGTACCTCGGCGAACATGCCGGGACGCAATCGCGCCCGTGGATTCTCCAGTGTGGCACGCACCCGCAGGCTGCGGGTCCCGGTATCGATCGCAGGATTGATCGCGGTGATCTGGCCGCCGAAACGCTCACCCGGAAAGGCCTGCACCTCGATTTCTACCAGCTGGCCTACCGAGATCTGGTCGAGCTGGCGTTCAGGCAGGGAATAGTCGACATGGATCGGGTCCATCGCATCCAGGGGCACGATGGCGGCGCCCGGTTGCAGGTATTCGCCCAGGTCCACCTGGCGGATACCCAGCCAGCCGCTGAAGGGCGCGGTGATGCGCTTTTTGGCAATCTGCGCCTGCTTGGTGGCCAGATTTGCAATGGCATTTTCCAGCCGCAGCCGGGCTTCGTCGACATCGGAACGAGAAATGGTCTTGCTGTCCAGCAATTCCTCACGCCGCTTGAACTGCAGGTCGGCCATGCGCCGTTCAGCGACAATACCCTCGAGTTGAGCCTGGTCGACACTGTCATCGAGCTGCAGCAGCAGGGTGCCGGCCTCTACCTGCTGGCCGGACTCGAAACGGATGGCGCTGACTTTTCCCGCCACCTCGGTCGTGACCAGGATACCCTGGGTCGCCACCAGTGAACCCACCGCCGCCAGGTACGGCTGCCAGGTCTCCGTCTGCACATAGGCCGCAGACACGCTGGCTGGTGGTGGCGGCATGCTCGCCAGGGCCGCCATTTTTTGTGCCTGGTAGTGTTTCCAGCCGAACATGGCGCCAAGCACCAGGCCCAGCGCCAACAGGACAAGCAGCATGCGTTTGGTCATCACGACATCCTTCGTTTGTTTGGACAGGGGTCCAGCACCACAGCACCCTGCAGCACGCAATTGTATATCAGACCACAGGACCGCCGCTTTGTGCAGCCAGGCATTGTAGCGCACACAGTAAATGGTGCTGTCTCAGGATGGCAAGATCCGGAAAAACTCAGACGAAGATTCATACTCTGACCTTGGCCGCCACGTATACAGACCGGCTATCCGTCCCAAGTGCCGCGATGGCCTGATCCAGGCATGGCCTGCCGCTGCCATGCACTGAGGTGGTTCAATCATTCCGGACGTGCATCATGAAGGTGCTTCCCCTGCGGTAAAACGGTTGTAAGCGGTTGATTCGTAGTGTCCGGACATTGGCACTAATCCTGCAGTTACAGAAACATCAAACAGTAATGGGGAACTGCCATGTCTGCCAGTGTCAGTCACGGTTACCTGCCGGCAGGGCGCTATGTCGTAAATCATGACATCATGCACTGCACGGCAGAGGGCGTTGAAGGAAATGACCTTTACTCGGGTCGCGCGCTTGGGCTTACCGAGCCGGACGACTATATACAGCTACACCCGGTACTCAAGCCCTTGTGGAAACACATTGCAAGCCATTATCGCCGTATCGGACTGAAACACAGCGAAAGTGTGATCTGGAACCTGAGTCGGGAACAATTGTCCCGTCATGAGGGTTACCAGCCGTCCGTGTTTTATTTCGGGCCGAAGGAATGCGCGGTCTGGAACGATCCGCAATGGCTGGAGATCGTCGAGTTCATCAACTCGAAAAACAATTTCATGGCGCTGGCAGAAGAGCTGGGGATCGATGTACCGCAGACGCGATGCTTTGCCAGTGTCACTGACATCAGCGAGATGGATATCATTTCGTTCAATATGCCCTGTTACCTGAAAGCGGCAGTATCCGTATCCGGTGTCGGCATATACCGCTGTGCCAATCGTGAAGAACTGCGCGATGCAATGAAAAAATTTGCACGCGACATGCCCGTACAGATGCAGGAAGAAATCAGAACCGAGGTTTTTCTCAACCTGCAGTACCGGGTGGTTGAGGACCGGCTGGTACGCCTGGCAGTGAGCGAACAGATTCTTGATGGCTGTGCCCACCAGGGTAACCGTTTTCCATCCAGCCATGAGCCATGGGAGACCATCGAACCGATGGCCCTGTGGCTCAAGGAGCGGGGCATGAAAGGTATCTTTGCCTTTGACCTGGCGGTGGTTGCCAGTCCCGATGGGATTCGTTACCAGGCGGTTGAATGCAACCCAAGGTTCAATGGTGCCTCCTATCCGACAGTCATTGCACAAAAGCTGGATATCCCGGAGTGGTGTGCGATGACCTTCAATACCCGCTACCGGAAACTTTCCGACCTGGATATCAGGGATCTCGAGTTCGATATGGAAAGCGGTGAAGGGCTTGTGATCGTGAACTGGGGAACCATACTGAAGGGTAAGCTGGTGGTGTTGCTGGCCGGGTCTCACGAATACCAGGAGGTTCTCAGGAACGAGCTGCAGTATCGACTGAAGTAATCCCCGTTCCCGGGATCCTGTTGACTTGTGTTTCACTGGCGCGGCAGATGAACCACTGCCTGCCTGCTGTCAGGCCTGCAGATCCGGGTGATGGATACTGCCGGTGCCTGGCCATCATCGAAACTTGAGGTAGGCGCGTACTGTGGATCTGGTCTGCCTGCAATCTCGAGTTTCAAAGGGTCGAGTCGACTCCTTTTGAGGGAATTATGCAGGCGGATGTGTGACAATACGCGGGTGCACGATGTCGACCGGAAAAATTCATGAGCGGCACCTATTCCCTGATGGTGCATGGTGGAGCGGGGGCGCTCGATAACGTCCGCGACGACAAGACAGCATTTCGTTACCTCGACAGTATTCGCAGGACACTCGAACATGGCCGTGATGTCATGCAGCTGGGTGGCTCGGCGCTACAGGCGGTGGAAGCCTGTGCATCCCTGCTGGAGGACGATCCGGTATTCAACGCCGGTTGCGGCTCGGTGCTGAATGAATACGGCAAGGTCGAGATGGATGCGGCCATTATGGATGGCCGTGACCTGTCGGCCGGCGCCGTCGCCGCCATCGACAATATTGCCAACCCGATCCAGCTCGCGCGCCTCGTCATGACCGAAAGTGAGCATGTCATGCTCATCTCCGGGGGTGCCATGCGCTTTGCCGATCATTGTGGTATAGAGCGGGTCCCCGAGGACTATTTCTATACGCCGGACCGTGTGGAACAGCTTCGCCTGGCACGCCTGCAGCACAAGCTGATGCTCGACCATGATGATAGCGAGGCAGACACGCAAGACCAGAAGTACGGCACCATAGGCGCCATTGCCCGTGACCCGCAAGGCAACCTGGCTGCCGCCACATCAACCGGCGGCATTGTCAACAAGCGGATGGGCCGTGTCGGTGATTCCCCGATCATTGGCGCAGGTGTCTACGCGGACAACGAGACCTGTGCCGTTTCCGCGACCGGATTCGGCGAGGACTTCATGCGTTCCGTCATCGCAAAGACCATCTCTGATTTCATCTATATGAAAGGCATGGATGCACGGCAGGCAACGGACGCCGGGATCGAATACCTGCTGCGCAAGGTCAAGGGTCGCGGCGGGGTCATCGTGATCGACAAGGATGGCAACTGCAGCAGCGGCTTTACCACCAGTAAAATGATCCATGGCTGGATAGAACGGGGTGGCGAGACC
>JAJDNX010000127.1 GCA_022340485.1 Gammaproteobacteria bacterium
TCTCCTCATTTGCGCTATGCAGCACTTCAGCACCTGACAGCAGTGGCAATAACAGCAGGAAATATAGCGAACCTGAAGCACGCCTGCGCAAGCAACCACAAGAAAAAAATCCGAACATATGCCCTCGTCAATCCTTGTCACATTTCGCCACTAATGGTAACTGACCTGGCCGCGAAATTGTAAATCAGCAATGCTGCCCTTCAGGGGTGATCACGAACATGGGACTGTGATAGACAACATCCCCATGAGGTTTGTCGTACTCACCATGAATCCGGACATGCCCACTGGCCAGTGGCTGCTGGCCACCCTGGCTGCTGGTGTAGAGGCAGCATGCTGTCGATCGGCCCGGCTGCCGGAACCGCCCTGATGGGTCAGGCTCACGGCAAGTACATGTTCTTCGGGCACTTGCGCTGGATTCCTGTTATTGCACTCGGGTATGGCACCAGCGTTGTGGTACACATGTGGACTAACAGAGCACATTTCATAGGTATCTGGTATATGATAGCCCCTCGCTTTGTTATTCATTCACCAAGGAGAATCAGGAATGCAGCAGTTACTTTCTTTCAGCACCACCTTAAAAGCCTTACGTATCGCCGCTGTATGTACCGGTCTGCTGCTCCTTTCCGGCTGCTCGGATGACCAGAAAGAAGCCGCAAGCGATGCCTGGGACGAGACCAAGGAGAGCGCAGCAGAAGCCGCAGATGCAACGAAGGAAGCATCCAGTGACGCCTGGGACAAGACCAAAGAGGTTTCAGGAGAGGCCTGGGACAAGACCAAGGAGGTTTCAGGAGAGGCCTGGGACAAAACCAAGGAGCTGGCTGCCGAGCCTGTGGTTGAAGACGAGCAAAAGGTACAAATCGAAGACCACTAGTGGCCATATCTAGCGAAGAACATCCACGAATACAGAGGTAACAAGGCATGGACAGGAAGTGCTATTACTGAAATCCCTGTATAGCAGCTTCCTGTTCTGCCCCTCCCCCGCAACAGTAGCAGCAGTCGCTGCACCGCATTCACAGTATTTACTGCAGCTGCCTACACCAAGAACCACTTACAGGGTGTTGAAGTAACCCGCAAGCTGGCTTAGTGACTAGCACTGGCCTGCAGCAGTTGCGTATTCATCCCCAGCTCAGCAAGTACACCACGGTGATCTGAAACGGCATCGGCAATCACCTGGTACTCCCGGAACTCCAAGTCACCGGATATCAGGATCCAGTCGAGGCGCCTGTTGTGATTAGGGAAGGTAATTTGCCCTTTTCCAGCAGGGTCATATGCATTCAGGGACAACCCTGTTGCGATCAGCTGAACAGCCTCGTCCTTGCCACCCCAGTCGGCATTAAAATCACCCATGACAATCATGGGCCGATTCCTGTCGCGCATAAACTCAGTCAGTTCAAGCGCCTGCTGTCGACGTATATTCTCGCTGGAGAAATCCAGATGCAGGGATACCACGTCCACTTGTACAGATTGTTGACCTGGCCAGTCGATGGTTGAGACAACAAAGCCCTTGGGTGTTGTGGCAAGATCCGGGTTAAAGGTGACAGCTTCCGCATGCCGGAGTTCACGCTTTGATAACAGCGCTGTCCCGTATGCCAACCCCAGCCCATCCACATGCATGCCGCTGACCGCGTTCGAAAACACGGCCTGTCTTGCCAGGTAATCAACATGATGAAAATTACCGCTCCAATAGGAGGGGCCGTCAGCTTCCTGCAAGGCAACCACATCCGCTTTTTCCCGCTTGAGCATTGCCGAAATCTCGTTCAGGTTTTGCACTGTCTCGGCGGATTTCTGCAGCAATTGGTGGAATGCCTCTCCACGGCCATGCGCAACATTCAGGGTCAACACGCGCAGGGTCGAATGGCTACCTGCATTTATGCCTGAGGACGTTGCCGCCGGTACCTCAAATGAATGCACCTCTGGCAGGGTATGCCGATCGGCAATGGCACAGCCCTGAAGACCCAGTAGACTGGCTAGTAAACTGGTAGCGGTGATACAGCCCCACTGGGTAGATAACCAGGCCCGAGTGGACTTCAATCCAGACCCGGCCCCACTACTCCGCCACAGGTAGTCAGTGCTCACTGCGGTGAATTCTGAACCCGGTAGCGAACCAATTCGGCGTTTAGCCACGCCCCTGCCGGCATCTCATTACCCTGCCTGTCTATGATCAGGTAAGGTTTCCCTGTCATCAGGCTAGCGGTTGCACACAGCTCAATAAACTCCTCGGGCGTCTCGATCTTGTCCCGGAAATACTCATACTTCTTTTCTATATGCGCTGCAGCTTCTATTGCGCCGTGACGTGTAAGATTGCGTTGAAAGGTCACATCCGACTTTCTGACGTAGGAAATCAGGTGCTGAATGGTGCCATCAAGATCACCGGCTTGCCGGGCGGCGGCAGCGGCACTGTTGGGTGACGCCAGCAACAGGCCCAGCAGTACCAGGGGTAACATCCAGAAGATCGCATGCAGTGTCAGTGCTTGCCAACTGGCAGCTGCCACGTCTGCTTTTTTCCGCTTGTGATTTTCAGTGATCATGCTTGTGGTCCAGGCTGCAGGTGGAGTGGAATTATTACTGAATACAGAAAGTTACCACATGACTTTAGCCGCCAAACAATAGGCCTCGGGTACCCTACAGGAAACTCTTGAAACCTGACAAGATGAACCCTCACCCTGTGGTGGACTTGTCATCATTTGTCCTCTGCACAATTCTGGCACTCCACCTTCACCTGAATCCCCTGCAGATGCGTTTGCCGGGAATTGACAGACCGCCCCAGGCCACCCTGGTGGTATTTCTGTGCTGTATCCAGCCCTCCGAGGTCTAGCCACTCCCCGAGTCGACCCTGTATCACGGTATCCAGATGCTGCGTGTGTATGGCACCGTGAGTCCGGCCCGGCTTGTCGTCATGCTGAGATATTTCCAGCGTAACCACATCCCCACTCACTCGTGGCACCACATAGAAACCGCTTGTAACATCTTGATATTGTGTGATATTACGCTGATAGGTAACACCGCCATAGTAATGTTCAGTTGTCTGCAATGGTACACTCAAACCGCTGCTGATATAGGCCGGCTGTCCCTCCACTGCCTGCACAAACTGCTGTGACGAACTGGCGGTTGTGGACCGCCCGTCATGCAAAATGACTTGCGCCTGAGAACTGTCAACCGGATAACCGGGAGAATTGATGCCGATCTGGCTGTTACCCGCCTTGATGTCGGCGCTGGCCCGGTAGCCACTCGAACTGTACTCCCGGTCCTGCTTGTTGCCGACAGTTATCAGCAGGCGTTTCGGAGGTCGGTCAAGCTCGACAAGTAGTCGTTTAATCTCATCCAAACGTTCCGGTGCCGCTTTAATCAACACGCTGGTACCCATCCCGGTAATGCTGCCGTCACTGCCGACAAAGGGCTTGATCACCGGCAGTATCTCATCGTAGGTGCGTGAGTGCAGGTTGATCACTTCAATGGGATAGTCTGCAAATACGCTGCTGGTGTAGCCAGTCCCAAGCAGCAATATACTCATAACCGACAGAAAACCTTTCATAATTTCACATATCCAGCCATCGCGGGCAACACACCGGTTTAATTAACAGTACAATCCCGGTGACGACCATAGGCAGTCACCAACAGCCTCGGCAAACACTCACACAGGAACTCCCCCATGACCCGTATCGGCACCCCTCTTTCCTCCACTGCCACCCGTGTACTGTTGTGTGGTGGTGGCGAGCTTGGCAAGGAAGTCGTCATCGAACTACAGCGCCTGGGCGTTGAAGTCATCGTTGCTGATCGTTATGACAACGCCCCGGCAATGCAAGTTGCACACCGCAGCCATACACTCTCGATGCTGGATGGCAAGGCCCTGCGCGCAGTGATCGAACAGGAAAAGCCGGACTATATCGTGCCGGAGATCGAGGCGATAGCGACCGATACGCTTGCCGCACTGGAATCGGAAGGTTACCACGTCATCCCCACTGCCCGCGCAGCGCAACTGACCATGAACCGGGAAGGTATTCGTCGGCTGGTAGCAGAGGAACTCGGCATTGCCACCTCGGCATATCGATTTGCCTCGAACCGTGAAGA
>JAJDNX010000130.1 GCA_022340485.1 Gammaproteobacteria bacterium
AGTTGCATCACAACCATGACGGTGAGCAACGATTTTACAATGCCGCCCCGGATGAGCGCGGGCCTCTCTTGCTGATTCAGTGTCAT
The DNA here is from genome assembly GCA_022340485.1 of Gammaproteobacteria bacterium. Classification (GTDB taxonomy): domain Bacteria; phylum Pseudomonadota; class Gammaproteobacteria; order UBA9214; family UBA9214; genus UBA9214. The sequence continues at coordinate 87 of JAJDNX010000130.1, forward strand.
GTATTTCATAGAAGCCAATACCTCAGTTTGGACTGCGTCAGTTAGCAGCCCTGATGAATCAACCGGCGCCGAAGACGCCCGTGAAAGCGATGTTCGACCTGCGAAGGGCTACGATGTCCTGATGCGTGCGGCGGCATTGATTGCCGAACAGCATGTACAAGTGCAGTTTGTCATTGCTGGTCAGTGCAACACCAGCCTGTATGATGAGCTACTGAAGTTACGCACAGAACTCGGGCTCGAGGAGGTTGTTAAGTTTCTTGGCTATATTGATGACCCGGCAGAATTCCTCTCCGGCATTGATCTGTTCCTGTCGTCATCGATATACGATGGCATGCCACTGTCAGCAATTCAGGCAATGGTTGCAGAACTACCGGTCCTCGCGACGCGCTGTGGAGGCTACCAGGAACTCGTCATGTACGGGATGAATGGCCGGCTGGTCGAGGTCGCAAGCCCGGAGGCCATCGCCAAGGGTCTCTCAGGCTTGCTGCAGGACGAAGCCTTGCGAGTCTCCCTGGCATCACGTGCCCGGCAGCATGCCCTGTCGACCTTTGATATGAAAGTCATGCTGCAGGCCTACCAATCTATCTACAGTGAATTGATGCCCTGATTTGTGGCGGCTCTATTCGGTTTTCAATCCCAGTTTCTCGAGGGCAGCGCGGTAAAGGATCATGTCGTACCTGCACAAGTCCTCAACCCGCTTGCGTATTTCCGGTGACTCCAGCGCTGTCTGCTGACGTGTCTGGGCGGGGTTGATGTTCAGCCTGGGGATATCGATAGCTGTGCCAAAACACCGTCCGAAGTCCTGCTGGAACCTGTCAAGGTGTTCAGTCAGGCCGACGACATCGAACCTCTCGAGGTTCTCGAGGGCGGCCTCCAGCATGGTGTCGGGTTCAGTAATGGTAATGTCCGATAATTTCCTCACCTGGTCATGCCCCAGTGAGCGACCTTCCTCCGAGTCCATGTACTCATCGATATCCACATCGATCTGGAAATGCCTGGCAGGGCAGTCCTTGTAGCGGTTAAAGTAGTACTGCGACAGCCACTTTTTTACCGGGTGTCGCAGCACGGTGACGAATTTCCATTCTTCGCCATAAAGCTGATAGGCGCGATCGCTCCAGTTGTAATGCCCTGTGACCAGCCGACATCCATCGTTAGCCATGAAATACAGCAGCAGATTCTCCCGGTAGGACATCAGGTCCAGGTCGAGCTTGCTGGAGACCCGGGCTGCCGCCAGGGCATCAAGATGGTGTATGGTCTCGGGGGCAAATTTCCTGTTGATAGCACTTGTAACGGATGTACCGCCACATTTCGGTATATGCAGGAAAAACACCCTGTCCCGAACGATGCCGTGTCGCTGCCGGTCAATACGCCCTGACCACGTCTTGAAATCGTCACCGAATGCGCTTAATAGCTTCTGCAGCATTAGTTCACCTGAAAAGGTCCCTTATATAGTCTATCAGCTCGCACCAGCCCGGTCGGGGGTCGGACCAGCGGTTGACCTCGTGGACCAGCGGTTGACCTCGTGGACCAGCGGTTGACCTCGTGGCGGGTGCGAAAGGTTGAGGGTATCATGAATTTCATAACAGCACGGAGTTTATCAGCAACCGTGTAATATTCACGGTCCCTCAGGGTCAGGTACAGACTGTCCAAGTCGCCAAGCAGCCAGCGCAGCCGCCGACCTGTCTTGTAGCTACTCACCGGTTCAGGTTGCTCGCCACAGGCCAGCTGGTACAGCAGCCAAGGGAAGTCGACACCGGCATCGACGGCAAGCTGCAGCGAGCCCCAGAACCGGGTATTGATCTCCATCAGTTAAGGGGTGCCGTCTTCGGCGACCTTGAATTCGACCATGGCGACGCCGTGCCGGCCAACATGGTCCAGCAGAGTGCGAGCATACCCCTCCATCACGGGATCCACCGGGATGCTCTCCGAGAAGACGCTGACACTACCACTGGGTGGTTTCTCCCATAGCCGCCGGTGGGCAAAGAAGACCAGTGGCTTGCCATGGTTATACAAGGCAAACACTCCCTGTCCCAAGACGGCCACACATTCTTGGACCATATAGGGTTGTGTCTTAAAGACGGGCTCAGACTCAGTAATTTTTTCAAGATCCTCTGACTGGTTGGGAATCTCACGGCAGCCCACTGCCACTGGTCGGGCAGCTGAAACCAGGAATTGCTAGGTTTCAGTACTACCGGAAAGAGTAGCGTGTCCTGAAAGTCGGGGGGTGCAGCAGGGTTATCCACATAGAATGAATATAGGCTGAATAAACGCTATTTTCTCTGAAACCCGCCTCCATTGTGCGGTCGCTGCCACCGCTTTCCAGCCTGGTCATACCGGAATCCTGCCTAAATTGGCCACACTGACCTGACTGAATTCAGCTCATGCGCCCTTTCCCCAGCCAATTCATGCCTCCAGGCAAATACAGACCCTGTTGCATCTGCGCAAGGCAGCAACTTGGTTGCACGGGAATGCTTCCTTGAGTCAGCCGAACAGACCGGACTGTGGCGACGCTCGACTGTCCGGCAACAGCCGCGCAGCTCGTATCAGCGATTTTTCTTGCAGATGTAGCAGTATCTTCTTAATGACCACTGGATCTTCTATGCACGCAATGACCCTGGCTGATCCTCCACAGACTCGGCACATCTCAACATCAATCTTGAAAACCCGCTTCAGCCGCTGCGCCCAGGTCATGGCCACATGACGCTGAACGGGTATTTGCTCCTCCTGGCCATCCGCTGCTAAGGATGAGCCGCCGCCTTGAACTGTGCGGGATTGAGGTGATGGCGCTGCAGGAGCTTGTAGAATTCGGTGCGATTGCGCTTGGCGATGCCCGCCGCCCGCGTCACGTTGCCATGGGTGATCTGCAGCAGCCGCGTCAGATAATCCCGCTCAAACTGGCTGCGCGCCTCCGCAAACGCCGGCATCTCGCTCGAATCCCCGCGCAGCGCTCGCTGCACCAGACTCGCCGGAATCAGCGGGGTGGTCGACAACGCCACCGTCTGCTCCACCACATTGTAAAGCTGCCGCACGTTCCCCGGCCACGGCGCCGAGAGCA
>JAJDNX010000136.1 GCA_022340485.1 Gammaproteobacteria bacterium
ATTCCGCTTGCTGGCGGATGGGAAATCGGTCAATGAGGTTGCCCAACTTCTGAACCTCAGCCCCAAGACCGTGGGTCATCACATGACCAGCATCAAGAGCAAGCTGGGTATCGCCAATATCGCCGACTTGACCCGACTGGCTATCCGGCTGGGCATTATCAATCCCTGAATGCGCCCGCTGTATCTGTAGATCAGGATATGCTGTTTTTCTAATCAGTTTTGTTCCCAGAGTTATTAGGGAATTTCCCTATGTTTAATCCAGTCAACATTCGTTAGTTTGAATGTCGACATCAGTACGTCGGGATTCTTGGGCAGATGAAAGCGGAAACGTAAAGAACAATATAGCGAAATGTGCTGGTTCCGATGACTCTAACACTCTTGACTTTGGCCGTTCCTACGCATTGGGTAATATCAATAACATGATCAAGGATTATGAATACACCTATGAACTAGAAGCTGGAAAGGATTTTGAAATTGTGGCCGTAGTGCATAGTGGTGGTGGTTATTTGCTGCTTAAAGACGAATATGTCGATGACAGTGGCGCAGTTAAAACGGGTCGAAACAAGTTCGAGCAAGAAGTGAAGAATCTGATGGGTAGAGGTGTGAAATTCTACTTCTGTCAGAACACCGCGCGTAGCTTTATGAAAAAAGGGATTCTACCTGCAGGTGACGCAACTAAAGAGTTAATTGACGGCGTTGAATATGTCACAGCTGGTGTGACGGCCATATCGGACTTTCAATCGGATGGTTATAAGTACGTTCAGCCCTGATAAATTACCTCCTCTAGGTCTCGCCATGAGGAGAGGTCTGGATCACGATTACCTGCAACAACCTGCCGTCAGGAGACCAAATTTAGTGCAAGAACGCAACAAAACTGATCGACGACGCAGCAGCAAGAATCGCAAGTTTCCCTTCAGGGATTCTGATGGGAGAGTGGCGCGACAAGAACGTCGCAAGCTACCGGACCGGCGATTGGCCGGCGTCGAGGAGGGCTGGACGGAAAGCCTTGCCATGCCGGCTTACCTTAAATAACAGGTTTCCCGGCAAAGCCGTTGAGCCGGGATGATTGTCACTTCGGGTTTCCCTAAAACCCTAGTGAAAACGGCTAGTCAGAATGAACAATGAAAACAGGAGCGATTCATATGCCAAACAATACAGCACATTTAACACGATGTATCTCAGCGACCCTGGTCGCACTGTCCCTGGCAGTCGGTGCAAATGCAGTGGCAGCAAAGAGTAAGACCTATACACTGCAAGGCAACTGTGCACAACTGCCGGCAGATCGTACCACCGAGTTCCACGGCAACCCCATGACCAGCAATCTCAATCTGGCCATGGCCGGTAACCAGTGGGTGGTGTTCGATCACTTTATGCAGGCGTTCAACGAGTACCGTGATGCCAGTGGTGAAAAGGGCGTTGATCTCACTGCAATCGGTAACCAGCCGCGAACCTTTGCAGGCCTGCAGAACAAGGGCGCCGATTATTTTATCGAATTGATCCCACCCGGTCAGGAGCGTGATCAGATCAAGAGTGGCTGTATGTTACTTGGTAACGAGGATGAGCGTAACTTCCTGCCGACCAGTATCCAGGTGGACTTCGACCTGTTCACCAGTACCAACTACAACCTGATGCAGGATCTCGCAAGAAGTGGCTTCGTCACAGAAGCGGTGCCTTACATCCGTAACCAGCTGACATTATTGACCGACGAAACCAACAGCTCGGGCATCGGTACCACACCGGATGAGACCATCGACGCCACGCTGGACCTGCTGGATCCAAACATACGTGTTTCCGAAGTTGACCACATCAACGAAGGTGTCCATCGCGGCATCAACGCCATGTACCAGCGCATGGATGAATACACGCGTCTCAATGGTAGTGTTGCTGAGGTTGCGGCGCTGGATGCAGCGCTGGCTCTTGTGAGCGATCCACAACCGGGTTCTCCGGCAGAGACGCGTACGATTGAAGAGGGCATTACCACCAACTTCAATCTGGCGACCAATGCCGCCTGCCACTACACGGGGCATGCCTCGATTCCGGACGGCACCTTGCGCCTCTGCGAGTTCGCAATCCTGAACAAGGCCAATACCCATGAGACAAGAGTGCACCACGTCGAGACGCCCTCGCGTATCTTGGCAGGTGAATCGGATGTCGGCCCGGTCTGGGTATCGGAGCTACAGCTGGCAGTCAATAATGGTGATCCCGTGAGTGGCTATCAACCCATCGATGAGGTCAATGTACCGGTTGTCTACTCAGTTGCCTTCCTGGCAACCATGAGCAACAAACATAAGCGTCTGGCGCAGTTGTGGTATGAGTTTCTGCTCAGCCCGGAAGGCCAACAGATCTATCTTGATGGTGGATTCACGGCATTGACCGGTACCGAGAAGGGAGAACGTTACTCGTTCGATAATGACGGTAACCTGATCATTGAACAATTCACACCGTAATTAATCGCCCTGTTTGACAGAAACCCGCTCTCAAGAGCGGGTTTCTGGTATTTGGGTCAGGGTAATTGGGTAACTGCGGGTAACTGGGGTCAGAGCACAATTTCCGTTACTATTCGGAGAATACTTCTCTGACCGTTGATATTGAATGACCACTCTCTATCCCTGGCTTGAACCCTACCGGCTCACCGTTGCGACTGCGCTCACGCAGAGGCGCCTGCCACATGCCTTGCTGCTTACCGGTCTCCCGGGGTTGGGAAAGGGCGTCCTCGCGGAGGCGATCGCCGGCCAACTGTTGTGTGGCGCAGCGACACTGGAGACGGGGCCCTGCGGCCACTGTGATGCCTGTGCACAGCTCAACGCCGGTAGCCACCCTGATTACCTCAGGATTCAGCCCGAAGAGGACTCCAGTGTCATCAAGGTCGACCAGATCCGCCTGCTGGCAGAAAAACTGTCTTTCAGCAGCCACCAGGGCGGCTACAAGGTGGCGGTCCTGAATCCGGCAGGGAGTCTGAATATCAACGCCGCGAACAGCCTGTTAAAGACCCTGGAAGAGCCGTCCGATAACACAGTACTGCTGCTGATATGTGAACGTCCGTCACAATTACCCGCAACGGTTCGCAGTCGCTGCCAACAGATCAGGGTCGAGGTGCCGGGGCAGGATGTCGCACTGCAGTGGCTCGCGGGGCAGGGAATTGCCGGACCGGCGGGGACCTATCTGAAAATGGCGCACGGCGCGCCACTGGAAGCGCTGAAACAGGCACAAGCGGACAGTATTACGGCCAGACGGGAACACCTGGATTCGCTTGTGGATATCCTGGAGGGCAGGGCCACCCCGTTAGCGGTTGCCCAGTCATGGTCCGGTGAAGAGGATATGCGGGGAATTTGCTGGATGCGGGAATGGCTGATGGACGTGATCCGCATTGGCATGACGGGTCAGACCAGCGAGGTGCGCAGCGTGGACCTGCTGGAAACACTGCGGAAGCTTGCACGCAGACTGGATAGCAGGGTAGTGTTCAACCAGCTGGAACGGATCAACAGCACATTGGCGGCATCAGCCAGCCTGAATCGCCAGATGCTGA
>JAJDNX010000001.1 GCA_022340485.1 Gammaproteobacteria bacterium
ACTCAGCCACTGGCTGGAGGATGCCAACGAGCGGCACCATGTCGGCCAGCTTGGCTGTCAGGTGGTGGCGAGGAACCGCGGTGCCCTGGAGGCCGTAATGGCCATCATTGGACGGTATTTATGATATGAATTTTGTAGGAGCGGCGTCTCGCCGCGATTCGCGCCGGGGACGGCGCCCCTACAAGAATCGATGCGAGGGGCATGCATCGCGCACGTAGCCGATTACTCGCCGGGCATTAACAATCCGCGCCTACCATGCTGAGAATTTTACACCGCGCCGTTTTGCCATGGATTCGCCGATTTCCAGCAGTACCTGGTGGCTCAGGCTGTTGCTCAGGAGTGGTAGCAATTCCCTGTTTTCGCGTGCGATATGCTGACTGCAGAGCGTACTGAATTCCCTTGCCGCCTGCCTGAAGACGGCACTGAAGCCGTCAGCAGGCAGCTGTTTCAGTTCTGCAGCAATACTGGCCCACAGCGCATCCAGTGTTTCATGTTCCCTTTTCAGGGTGTAGACCAGTTCGGCAATCTTGAGGGATTGTCGGTTAATGCGCGGGAACAGGTCCTGCTCTTCATCACGGTGATGCAGTAGTGCACTTTGTGAAAAATAGCGGCTGATGTTGCGGGCTGTCTCACGTGCTGCATCGTCCAGACCTTCGTTGTCAGCCAGGGCTGTTAGCCATTCGCAGTGGGTCAGCATCTTTTCATGGCAGGCACGCAACATCCCGACCGGATCATCGAACCCGGGTAATTCCTGCGGCAGGCCTGAGTCACTCATGGTCAATGTCTGGTCTCCTCGATGCCGACCGGGTAGTCCCCGATTGGCATGCTGCGATTATAGCGATACTGCGATATAGTCTCATCCCGATGCGTGTCTCATACCCGATCCTGATTTTGTCCCTGCTGGCGATGGTTTCCTGTTCTACCAGCCCGCCAAAGAACCTTTCTGATAGCTGTGAAATCTTCGAGGACAAGAGCGGCTGGTACCGGGATGCCAGCAAGGCCTATGAACGCTGGGGGACTCCCATTCACGTACAACTGGCGATCATCTACCAGGAGTCGAAGTTCGTTGATGATGCCAAGCCGCCCCGGGACTACCTGCTCTGGGTGATTCCCTGGGGACGGGTCTCCTCGGCCTATGGTTATGCACAAGCCCAGGATTCCACCTGGGACTGGTACCGGGAAAAGTCCGGTAATCGGGGTGCCGATCGGGATGATTTCGATGATGCGGTGGATTTCGTCTCCTGGTATGGAAGTGTCAGTCACCAGAAGCTGGGAATCTCGCAATGGGACGCCTACAACCAGTATCTGGCTTACCACGAAGGGCACGGTGGTTTCCAGCGCAAGACCTATGAAGGCAAACCGTGGTTACTCGCGGTGGCAAAAAAGGTTAGCACCCGCGCTGCGAACTACCAGGCCCAGTTGAGCCGTTGCGAGGACGATCTTGATGCTGGCTGGAGTTTCTGGCCTTTTTGACGGTGCCAGATTTGTTCATGGCCGCGGAAGCCACGAAAATAAAGACCCTAAATATTTCGTGTGCTACCGCGGCAAAGGTATAGCTCCTTGCCGGGTTAAACCAGTACTAGAACAGGGTATAGATAAACGGTGCCACCGCGGAGCCCTGTGACAGCACGATCAAGGCACCCAGCAGCAGCAATACCAGGATGATGGGCGCCAGCCAGAACTTTTTGCGTACCTTGAGAAAGTCCCACAGGTCTTTGAGTAAATCCAGCATCAGAACGGTTTCTCCATGCGTTCGCGAGGCAACGGCTCGCTGTTGATTCGATAGCTCTGCAGCGACGGATCCTGGCGGCGTCGCAGCGGGTCCTTGCCAGTCAGGTGAAACAGCAGGGCGACCGGGACAAAGAATAACAGGAAGGTAATGCCGAGGATAATGCGGGTGTTGACCCAGCCGAGCACGTGGCCAATCTTCATCCACAGCCAGAACACCGGCCGCAGCAGCTGCGGCAACAGCAGCGCGGTGGCGGCAAAGGCCGCAGCGATCATCCAGGGCCACAGTGGCCAGGGCCGGTCAAACAGCCACGGCAGTAACAGGCCAAAGACCAGGGCAATGCCGCTGGCAAACACCAGGCCGAATTTTCGCAGTTCCTGCCGGTCAGGATCGTTGTAGGCGGGTGTGCCGGTCATGGTCAGTCCAGTTCAAACTCGGTTTTCCAGGAATCATCCTGTTCCCAGGGCGGCTGGTCTGCCTTCATCAGGATGAAATTCTCGACCACCAGGCAATCCATCTCGGTGCGCATGAAGCAGCGATAGGCATCCTCCGGGGTACAGACAATCGGTTCCCCGCGCACGTTGAAGGAGGTGTTGACCAGTACGCTGCAGCCGGTGCGTTGCTTGAAGTGCTGGAGCAGCGCATGGAATCTCGGGTTGCTTTTTGCATGGACCGTCTGCACCCGGGCCGAGTAATCCACATGCGTGATTGCCGGGATCTGCGAGCGTGGCACGTTGAGTTTCTCGATGCCAAACAAGCGCTGCTGTTGCGCCGTCATGGGGGTGCGCAGCGATTCCTTCACCGGTGCCACAATCAGCATGTAGGGACTGGGCCGGTCCAGCTCAAAATAGTCCGACACGTCCTCGGCCAGCACTGCCGGGGCAAACGGGCGAAACGATTCCCGGTACTTGATCTTCAGGTTCATGACCGACTGCATCTTGCGGCTGCGCGCATCACCGATGATGGAGCGGCCACCCAGCGAGCGCGGACCAAACTCCATGCGTCCCTGGAACCAGCCGACCACCTTCTCCTCGGCGAGCAGGCTACTCAGGCGCGCGTACAGCGCATCGTCATCCAGGCGTTCGTAGACCGCACCCAGGGCATCCAGTTGCGCCCGGGACTCGCGATCCGGGTAGTGTGGACCCAGGTAGGAACCCTGCATGGCATCGTGGCCATTCACCTGCCGCGGCTGGTCGTGGTACTCGTGCCACACCGCCAGGGCCGCTCCCAGTGCCCCGCCGGCATCACCGGCGGCCGGCTGGATCCAGATGTCCTTGAACGGACCTTCCCGCAGGATGCGGCCATTGGCCACACAATTGAGCGCCACACCGCCGGCCAGGCACAGGTACTCGGTACCCAGTTCCCGATGCACGGTGCGCGCCAGGCGTAAGATCACCTCTTCCGTGACCTCCTGGATGGAGCGCGCGATATCCATCTCCTTTTGTGAAAGGGTGCTCTCTGCAGTACGTGCCGGCCCACCAAACAGCCTGGCAAAGCGCGCATTGGTCATGGTGAGGCCGGTGGCGTAGTTGAAGTAGTCCATGTTGAGGCGAAAGGTACCGTCGTCCTTCAGGTCGATCAGGTGTTCGTGTATCAGGTCGACGTACTTCGGCTCCCCGTAGGGCGCCAGCCCCATCAGCTTGTATTCACCCGAGTTCACCTTGAAGCCGGTGTAATAGGTGAAGGCCGAGTACAGCATCCCCAGCGAGTGCGGAAAATCGAGTTCCCACTTGGGTGTGAGGGTGTGCCCGTCGCCCAGCCACACCGAGGTGGTGGCCCATTCCCCGACGCCGTCGAGGCACAATACGGCGGCCTTCTCAAACGGGCTGGGGAAAAACGCGGAGGCTGCATGGGACTGGTGATGCTCGGCAAACAACAGTGGCGGCAAGTCACTGATCTTCACACTACCAAGTGCGGCGAGCTGCTTTTTCAGCGTCGATTTGAGATAGAGCTTTTCTTTCAGCCACACCGGCATGGCCGCAACAAAGGAGCGAAACCCTCGCGGTGCATAGGTCAGGTAGGTCTCCAGCAGGCGCTCGAACTTGACCAGTGGCTTGTCGTAGAAGACGACTTCATCGATATCCGCCAGCGACAGGCCGGCCTGCGACAGGCAACTGCGAATGGCTCCCTCCGGAAAGCGGGCATCGTGCTTCTTGCGGGAAAAACGCTCTTCCTGGGCCGCCGCGAGGATGACCCCGTCACGGACCAGTGCAGCGGCACTGTCATGGTAGTAGGCGGAGAGGCCGAGGATGTTCATTGCCGACCGTTAACTGATGCAGCGCTTGAATTGCTGATTAGGGGGTGACGTACTTGCTGCTTTCGACCAGCAATTCGTTAATCTGTGCCAGGTCAACGGAAGACAATATTCCAGCGGCCTGTTTCAGCTGCAGTGTGTCCAGCAGGTAATCATAGCGGGAGCGGGCATAGTCACGGCGGGCAGCCAGCAGATCGCGTTGTGCATTCAGTACATCGATAATGGCGCGCGTGCCAACCTCAAAGCCGGCTTGTGCCGCCTCTACCGCTTTTTCATTGGAAATCACGGCATGGCGTAGTGCCTCAACCTTGCTGATGCCGGAGAGTACGCCACGATAATTATTCAGTGTCTGGCGCTCGGTGGCACGTCGCTGCTTGTCCAGTTCTTCCAGGGCCTGGTTGTACTGGTAGCGTGACTGACGAGTTTGCGAAGACACCAGCCCACCCTGGTAGATCGGTATGCTCAACTCGAGACCGATGGAACTGTCGTTGCGTTCCAGCGGCTGTATGCCACCAAAGGTATTGTCGAGATAGGTAAAGTCCGCAGTGGCATCAAGGCTTGGATAGTGCCCGGAATTTTTTACCTGGATCTCCTGCTTGGCCACCTCGGCGCCGGCCTGGGCAGCCAGTATCAGCGGGTTCTGTTCCACGGCGGCCGCTACCCACTCGTCCTGGTTGTCAGGGTCCGGTTTCAACAGGGGGATGTCGGGCCGGAGGATCTCGGGTGCGACCGGTAACTCCCCGGTCAGTTCGCGCAGGGCCTCCTCGGCATCGGCGAGCAGTCGCTCTGCATTGATCTCGTTACTGACAGCAATGTCATAGCGTGCCTGTGCCTCCAGGGTATCGGTGATGGCTGCCAGGCCGACCGCAAACTGCTGTTTGGCCTGTTCCAGTGTACGCCCGATGGCTTCCTTGTCCGCCTGTACAAATTCGACATTGTCATGCGCCCCCAGCACCAGGAAGTAACGTGTCGCGACGCGCAGGATCAGGTCCTGCTGGGCAGCGATCAGCTGGGCGTCGGCCTGTGCGACCAGGCTGTCAGCCTGCTTGAGTTGTAGGAAGGATTCACGCTGGTAGAGCGCTTGACGCAAGCCGATGCTGTAGGTCTGGTTGGTAGAAAAGGTGGTTTCGCCCTCATTTCTTGGATCGTAGCGTTCCCGTGATGCGGCACCGCCGAAGCCGATATTGGGCAGCAGTGCGGAACGTGCCTGAGGTACGACCTCGAGTGCAGCGTTGTGTGCCTCGATGGCTGCCAGGTACTGCGGGTCGGAAAGCAGCGCCTCCTTGTAGACCGAGATCAGGTCATCTGCACGGACTTGCCAGGCCATGCCAAGCAGCAGTCCACAAAACAGCAACGGGCCATAGCGGTAGAGGAGAAGGTGTTTCATTGAATTGGCTTGTGCTGGATCGACATAAACAATCTTGCCACGGAAGTACACGGAATTACACGGAAAAAAATTCCTGCAAATGATCTTCTCTTGCGTGTGTTCCGTGGCAATTGATCAGAAAATAAAATCCTGGGCTCTGGCCGCATTCAGCAGTGGTGGAATGCAGGTTTCGAGGAGGCTTTCACGTGACCAGTTGTGTTCGTCTACCCGGGTAATCAGGCAGGCTTCCATTATGGGTAGCTCACCGGTGATGAGGAACAGGCGTCCACCGATGGCAAGGTTGTTGTGGTATTGCTGTTGCAGCACCGGTAATGAACCGGTAACGGCGATCGCGTCAAAACGCTCGTCCGAGCCGATACCGTTGGCCACGTCCGCGGTATAAAGGGAAATATTGCCAATCTTCTCCTGCTGCAGTTTTTCCCCGGCGGCGGCAGTAAAGTCCGGCATAATGTCGACACTGGTGACGTGCCGACCCAGTGTGGCAAGGCAGGCGGTCAGGTAGCCGCTGCCGGTACCGATCTCCAGGATGCGATCGCCCGGTGCTATGGCCAGTGCCTGCAGCAGACGACCTTCCAGTTTGGGGGCCATCATCACCTGCTCGTGGCCAAGTGGAATATTGGTATCGGCAAATGCCAGCGAGCGGTAGCGCTCCGGGACGAAGTGTTCCCGGGGTATGGTTTTCATGGTATCCAGCACATGTTGGTCCAGGACGTCCCAGGGACGTACCTGTTGCTCGATCATGTTAAAGCGTGCCTGTTCGATTTCTGTCTGCTTCATTGGGCTGTGCATCTCATGGGGGTACGAATGGCGGCCAAGAGTACGGTGTTTACCGCGCGCTGGCAATAATCTGAGCGGGGTACATGCCATGTTTTACATATAAAACATTGGGTTGTTATATGGTCTTGGCATAATGAGGTTGCAAACACCCGGGCCATTCGTTACCTTGTAGCGCAGCTGGGGGTGCCCCATGGGCTGAGAGTTACCCTTGGAACCTGATCCGGTTCATACCGGCGTAGGGAAGCTTCTGCACTTGCCGGCTTTGTATCCATGACCTGTGTGAGGACGGCCAGATGAGTGCGATTCCGGAAGACTTTATCAACAAGACCACGCAGCTGTCAGCAGCGGTCACCCGGCCTTTCCCCAATTCCAGGAAAATCTACGTACAGGGCTCGCGTCCCGATATTCGTGTGCCGATGCGCCAGATCCGGCAAGCCGATACGCCCGCCAGTTTTGGTGCGCAGCAGAATCCGGCGATCACTGTCTATGACACCTCGGGACCCTATTCCGATCCGGATGCCACCATTAACCTGCTGGCCGGCCTCCCGGATGTCCGTGCCGGCTGGATAGCCAATCGCAAGGATACCGAACAACTGGACGCTCCGAGTTCGGCATTTGGTCGTGAACGCCAGTCCAACCCGGAGCTGGCACATCTGCGCTTTGAGCATATCCGCAAGCCTCGCCGGGCACTCCCAGGCCGTAATGTGACACAAATGCACTATGCCAGGCAGGGCATCATTACCCCGGAAATGGAATTTGTTGCGATACGTGAGAACCTGTTGCTGGAGGAACTGCAGGACAGCGGCCTGTTGCAGCAACACCCCGGCAACAGTTTTGGTGCCAGCATTCCCGATCGCGTCAGCGCCGAATTCGTGCGCGACGAACTGGCCCGTGGCCGCGCGATTATTCCGGCAAATATCAACCACCCGGAACTGGAACCGATGATCATCGGCCGCAATTTTCTGGTAAAGATCAATACCAACATCGGCAATTCTGCGGTGACCTCGTCGATTGCCGAGGAAGTCGAAAAAATGGTGTGGTCGGCCCGCTGGGGCGGCGATACCCTCATGGACCTGTCAACCGGCAAGAATATCCACGAAACCCGCGAGTGGATCTTGCGTAACTCACCAGTGCCGGTTGGCACGGTACCGATTTACCAGGCTCTGGAAAAGGTCGACGGCAGGGCGGAAGACCTCAACTGGGAGATCTTTCGCGATACCCTGATTGAACAGGCAGAGCAGGGGGTCGACTATTTCACCATTCATGCCGGCGTCCGACTGGCGTGGGTGCCGATGACTGCCACCCGGGTCACCGGGATCGTCTCGCGTGGTGGCTCCATCATGGCGAAATGGTGCCTGGCACATCATCAGGAGAATTTCCTGTATACGCATTTCGAAGACATTTGCGAGATCATGAAGGCATACGATGTGTCTTTCTCCCTCGGAGACGGACTGCGCCCCGGTTCTATCGCCGATGCCAATGATGCTGCGCAGTTTGCCGAGCTCGAGACGCTGGGTGAACTGACAAAAATCGCTTGGCAGCATGATGTACAGGTCATGATCGAGGGCCCTGGACATGTGCCGATGCAGATGATCCGTGAGAATATGCAAAAGGAACTGGACGACTGTGAGGAGGCACCGTTTTATACACTCGGGCCACTGACCATGGATATCGCGCCTGGCTACGATCACATTACCTCCGCGATTGGCGCTGCGCAGATCGGCTGGTATGGCACGGCGATGTTATGCTACGTAACACCCAAGGAGCATCTTGGTCTTCCGGACAAGCAGGATGTCCGCGAGGGCATAATTACCTACAAGATTGCCGCCCACGCCGCTGACCTTGCCAAGGGCCACCCGGGTGCACAGGTGCGTGACAATGCACTGTCCAAGGCGCGCTTTGAATTTCGCTGGGAAGACCAGTTCAACCTGGGGCTGGATCCGGAGAAGGCCCGTGAGTTTCATGATGCCACACTGCCAAAGGATTCGGCCAAGGTGGCACACTTTTGCTCCATGTGCGGGCCGAAGTTCTGTTCCATGAAAATCAGCCAGGATGTTCGGGACTATGCCGCCAGCAAGGGCATTGGCGACATTGGTGTGGCCATTGAACAGGGCCTGGCCGAGAAGGCGGATCAGTTCAAGGAAGCGGGTGCAGAGATCTATAGCAAGGCCTGAAGGGGAAGATTCTTTCACATCGAGTAATACACAGGCTGACCGTCAGAGAAATTACTCAATAGCCACGGAAGCACACGGAAATACACAGAAATATTTCTCGCAAGGTATATTTTCCGTGTTTTTTCCGTGTGCTTCCGTGGCAAAATTCTCTGCAGCCGACTATTTGCATCAACCCTATATTTAAGGACTGTCCCTATGATCGAAATCAGGCGTAATTTCAGCCGTCGTATGCTGTTGCGGCTGGTTGTTTTCGGTGTAATCGCCGTTGCAATCCTGCTAGCCAATTACGGCTACATCAATAACCTGTATCTGAAGAACCAGCTGACCCCGGTTGGCATGGTCATCAATGGCGGCATCCTGTTTGCCTTTCTGCTGGGCCTCATCAAGGTTGTCTCCTCCCTGTGGTATTACATGCAGGAGGAGTCCGCTCTGGCCCGATTCATTCGCCAGTTCAGTGAAGACCCGGCAAAACCACTGAAGGGCATCCATGCAAAGTCCATCATTGCACGACGTTATAACATCATCCGTGAACTCAGTGAGCAGCATGCACGTATCAACCACAGTGCGCTGGCATCTACACTGCTGGCAGACGAGAGCACGCGCACCAGCTTTGCGCGTTATATCGGTAATATTCTTATTCTGACCGGTGTCTTCGGGACCATTGTCTCGCTCTCCGGGGCACTGGTCGGTGCGTCCAACCTGCTGGATTCAGCGCAGGATACCGGCTCCATGGGGCTGGTGATCCACGGTATGTCGACAGCCCTGTCGACCACCATCACAGCGATCCTGTGTTACCTGTTCTATGGCTATTTCAATCTCAAATTGGGTGATGCGCAGACGCACCTGCTAAGTGGTGTGGAAGAGGCAACGGCGGTGTACCTGTTGCCGAAATATGCCCGCGACAGCGAGAGCATGTTGCAGGAAGTCTCTGGCCTGATTCATGGTCTGCGTGAGGCGGCTGGCGCGATGCTGGCAATCCAAACGGAATATGCACAGGCAGGCAGCCGGCTGAACGAGGTGGCCGATGCACTGGGTCAGCAAATGGGGAGCACCAGGGAAAACATCGACAGTATCAAGCTGCTGTTGCGTGAAGGATTCCGCTTGCCGACTGCAGGTAGCTGATCATGGATGGTGGATTCGTCGACCTGCGTCAGCATCGTGCCACAGGGATGGGCGATGACAGTTTCTGGCCATCCTTTACCGATATTATGATGGTCGTGCTCATGATTTTCATGATTGCCAGTACCGTGCTGATGTTGCGTAACTGGGAGCTGGTAAAGGAATTGCGTGCCACCATCGAGTCGGAACACCAGGCCGAGGAGCTGGCACGCTCCATGACCGAGACCAGCGCTACCCTGGAGGAACAGCTGGCGCAGGCACAGCACACAAACTCCGAACTGCGCATCCAGCTACTACGCATGACGGAACGTAACAATAAACTGTCTGAGCAGCTCACCAGAGAGGAGCAGCGGGTGCTGGCACTCGAGACCGACAATCAGAAACTGGTCACAAGTCTGCAGAAATACCGGCGCGATGCACTGCTGAATGATGACCAGCTGAAGCAGGCACGTGACGAGGTTGCACAATTGCAAAGCGCACATACAACCTTGCAGCAGCGATTGCAACAGGTGCTTGCCGAACTGGCGGAGGGGGAAGAAGTAAACCAGCAGCAGGCCACGGAACTGGCGGCATTGAGACTGGGTAATTCCTTGACCGAACAGCAGCTGGTTTCATTGCAGAACGATTACAGCGAGTTGCAGGTCAAGTATGACAAGCTGTTCGAGCCGGCGCGCTCGGCCGAGGGCAAGCATGTAGTCACGGTACGCTACTGGAAAGAACGCGGCCAGTATCAGATACGGATCAAGGATATGGGTGAAGAGGACTACCGTGCTGTCGGTCGTGAGGAGCTGCACCGGCAGATGGCCGCACTGAAGGAAAAGTATGGCAAAAATCTCTACGTGAAACTGATCATTCCGGACGACAGTGGTTTGTCATATAACGAGGCCTGGGGCTTTACTGTGGAGATGCTCGACAAGTACGACTATTACCACCAGAAATAAGAATGCCTGCCTGGCGCGCAGATTCACTATGGCCATGACGCCCTGTTCAGCTAGTCTGGCGGTAAACGGCAAACAGGGTGCGTGCCTGCTTGATTCTCTGATGGGCACCACGGTCAAATTCACCGATAACCTCGATGTTCGCGTCGGGACAGGCTCGCTCCAGCTGACTGCGGACCCAGACAGCCGGTTTT
Organism: Gammaproteobacteria bacterium; assembly: GCA_022340485.1. Classification (GTDB taxonomy): domain Bacteria; phylum Pseudomonadota; class Gammaproteobacteria; order UBA9214; family UBA9214; genus UBA9214. The sequence continues at coordinate 10,573 of JAJDNX010000001.1, forward strand.
CCGGTGACCTTGAGACGCTGAATCTCGGTGTCCTCACCGGTTTCGAAGAACATGACATGACGTGTCTTTCCCCAGATGACACGCAACATCTCCGTTGCATTTTCAAGACCGTAGGCCCCGATCCAGTGATGCCAGACCGAGAAGAACACGAGCACATCGACACTCGGCAGTAAACTGACATTATCCGGAGTTACTGCCATGACGCTGAAGGCTGCGTTCTCGATACCGGCCTTGCGCTGTACATACTGGGCGATCTTGACGTTGCCATAGGCCATGTCGATGCCAATGCCGTAGAAACCTTTTTCCGCCAGTCGCAGTACAAAGTGACCCAGGTTCGAACCAATATCCATGGCCGTGCCGCCCGCGATGTCGAGGTTTTGTTCGATGGCCTGCCAGCGCTGCAGTGTTGATTCATCGCGCTTGCGGGATCTAAGCCCGATCCAAGGCATGGGCTGGTAGGCCCTGAACTTGTAGGGCGAGAACCGCTGGGCGTTATAAATCAGCCATTCTCCGCTGGCTGACATGCCGGATGCGAGCCCATACTTGGCCAGGAAGATGATCTTCTTGAAGGGTCGTTTCAGATTTTTTATGACATCTCTGCAGGCGTCTGTACAGTTGAACATCTGTCAGCTAACCGGCAGACTGGCGCGCAGGGCCTCACGGTCAATCCACCAGTGATCGCCGACAATGGCATCCAGCATGCTAGCCATACGCGACAGCAAGGTATCGATGTCATTCAACTCCAGGATTTCAATCCAGGTGTTGATCATTTCAGGATCATCCTCGATGCCACGGTGGCGCTTGGCGACGGCAGCCAGCATCTGCCGGGTAAAGAAGGTCAGGCTTTCATGGTCCTTGCCCTCGGTACGTATGTCGGCAATATAGTTGGCGACCATGGCCGCGACCGCCGCGCCATCGGAATCATCCGGGGTTTCATCGACAATATGCTGCAGCATGGCCACTGTCAGCTGGGCAGGTACCGGGTAGGTGACGGCTAACCAGACACCGTTCCCCAGTGCCGCCAGTGATTCAGGTTGATCGCACTGGAACAGAATGTCGCAGGTCTCGATGGCATCCTGCCAGGCTTGCTGCCCGACAAATACGTCAAACAGCTGCCGTGCGGTATCCCAGGCCTCTTTGTTTTTCAGCAATGCCAGCAGGGTTTCAGCGATGTCCAGCTGTACACGGGCGCGTTCCATCGGTTCGCAGTCAGCCGGCAGGGCCTCCAGTGTTGTCTGATGCTGCTTCAGCAGTGCCTGTAAGGAAGGTCTGGATTCAGACAGGTCAATCCCGCTTTTATCGCCGACGACCAGTTGTTCAGGGCTGAGTTCGTTTTTCATGTTGCTCCATTGTGCCGTGCTTGCTCGTTGCTCGCACGGTTTTGATCCCGAACGTATGACCATCTGTTCAGGACAGAGTTCTTTTCTCTAAGGTGATCCCATTACGCGATGTTCTGTGTGTCGTTTGTACACACTGTCTGTATCTTGAATAGCATCTTGTCCAGATCACCCAGCACCCAGGTCGCGGGTGCCTTGATGCCGCCAACGGTACCGGGGTTCACCAGCAGGGTCGAATTGCCGGACATGTTCCTGATGCTCCGGATATCTGCCTTGTGGTCATGGCCGCAGCACACCAGGTCCCAGTCACCGGTGGTCGCCATCGCCTCTGCATAATGCGGGTAGTGCACCATGAAGATACGCTTGCCACCGAGTTCAATTCCGGCATCCTGACCATAGTAGGTAGTCCTGTTCGACAGTTTCGCTGCGATCAGGCCCATCATGTAGAGGTCACCGGTATTGTTACCATGAATGACGTGTGCTGGCAGGTTGTACGGTTTCAGCACTTCCAGAGTACTTGGTGCGACCACATCACCGCAGTGAAGTATCGCTTCGGCTCCCGCCGCCTTGGCGTCACGGACGGCCGCTTCGAGAAGCGTGCGGTTGTCATGGCTGTCTGAAAGGATGCAGATTTTCATGGATGCGAATCGGTCAGTAGGGCAGGCGTATAGTGCCGCAAGCAGGCGGCGTACAGGTATGCAGCGGTACAGGCCGGATACCACAGGGGAAATCCGGCCTGACCCAGATTTTACAGCAACGGCACGATCAGCAAGGCCACGATATTAATGATCTTGATCAACGGGTTGATGGCCGGGCCGGCAGTGTCCTTGTAGGGATCACCGACGGTGTCGCCTGTGACGGCAGCCTTGTGCGCGTCACTGCCCTTGCCTCCGAAGTTGCCATCCTCGATGAACTTTTTGGCGTTGTCCCAGGCTCCGCCACCGGTCGTCATGGAGATGGCCACGAACAGACCGGTAACGATGGTACCGATAAGCAGGCCACCCAGTGCCTCGGCACCCAGGGTCAGTCCGACAATTACGGGGACCAATACCGGGAGCAGTGAGGGTATAACCATTTCACGGATGGCTGCCTTGGTGAGCATGTCCACGGCTCTCGAATAATCCGGCTTCTGGGTGTGGTCCATAATGCCCGGCATTTCACGGAACTGGCGACGGACCTCGTTGACGATGCCGCCGGCTGCCCGGCCGACCGCTTCCATGGCCATGGAACCAAACAGGAACGGCACCAGTCCGCCGATCAGCAGGCCGATCAGTACCATGTGATTATCCAGAGAAAAGTTCAGCACCATGTCGCCGTGTGCAGCCAGTGCATGGGTGTAATCAGCGAACAGGACCAGTGCGGCGAGGCCGGCGGAGCCGATTGCATAACCCTTGGTCACCGCCTTGGTGGTATTGCCCACAGCATCCAGCGGGTCGGTGATATTGCGGATCTTTTCATCCAGTTCAGCCATCTCTGCAATACCGCCGGCGTTATCGGTAATCGGTCCATAGGCGTCAAGTGCGACGATGATACCGGTCATGGACAACATGGAGGTGGCGGCAATGGCAATACCGTATAGCCCGGCCAGTTCATGGGCACCCCAGATACTGGCGCAAACGGCAAGCACCGGCAGGGCGGTGGATTTCATGGAGACTCCGAGCCCCGCAATGACGTTGGTACCATCACCCGTGGTAGAGGCCTCGGCGATATGGCGTACCGGCTTGAACTCTGTCGCGGTGTAGTACTCGGTGATCACCACCATGGCAGCCGTTAGTGCGAGACCGATCAGGGCGCAGTAGTAGAGCATGCGGGTGCTGACTTCTGCACCGTCGAGCATGATGGAATGTCCCATTACCCAGGTGGTGACCGGATAGAAGGCAATGGCGGCGAGTATGCCGGAGACGATCAGGCCGCGGTACAGCGCGTTCATGATCTTGCCACCTTCCGAGGCCTTGACGAAGAAGGTACCTATGATGGAGGCGAGGATGGAGACGCCGCCCAGTACCAGCGGGTAGAGTGCCGAGGCGCTGGCATTTTCCATCAGCAGGCTGCCCAGCAGCATGGTGGCGACCACCGTTACTGCGTAGGTCTCGAACAGGTCAGCGGCCATGCCGGCACAGTCGCCGACATTGTCGCCGACATTGTCGGCGATCACGGCGGGATTGCGGGGATCATCTTCCGGGATGCCGGCCTCGACCTTGCCGACGATGTCGGCGCCGACATCGGCACCCTTGGTGAAGATGCCGCCGCCCAGACGCGCAAAGATGGAGATTAGTGAGCCACCGAAGGCCAGCCCTACCAGCGGGTGAATCGGGTCTGCGGCGCCAGTCGCCAGCATCAGGGCGTAGAAACCGGCCACGCCGATCAGCCCCAGTCCAACCACCAGCAAGCCGGTAATGGCGCCGCCACGAAAGGCAATCTGCAGTGCAGCGTTGATGCCGTCATTGGCGGCCTCGGCGGTGCGCACGTTGGAACGTACCGATATATTCATGCCGATGTAGCCAGTGAGTCCGGAGAACACTGCGCCGAGCGCAAAGCCGAATGCGGTCGGCCAGTCGAGGAAAAACCCGATGATGAGAAATAGCACCACACCGGCCAAGCCGATGGTGGTGTACTGGCGATTCAGGTAGGCCTTGGCGCCTTCCTGGATGGCGGCGGCGATTTCCTGCATGCGCGCATTGCCGGTGGGCTTTGCCAGTATCCATTTCACGGATAGGATACCGTAGGCCAATGCACCAAACCCGCAGGCAAGGGCAAAGATAAGTTCACTAGACATGTTTGTTCTCCTGTTTGCGCAGACCTGCCCGAGGCAAGCTGCTATTAGGGTGATTTAAATTGTGTGCCCGGCTCGAAGCCGAACAATGTGCCCAGGTCAAACTCCCGGATAAACCCGTCCACGGTGCTTTGTCCGTGTTCGCGTGGTACCTCCGCGAGGAGGAGCTTTGCACCGTAGCGGTGATAGCCACCGCCCATGGCGGTCTGAACCGACAGCAGCTCACGGCCTTTTCCAGGGGTATCCGGGGCCAGCCTTACTTGACTTCGAAGTCCGCGAGCTTTCTGCGGACCGACACATTCTTCAGCTGTACATATTTTGGTAGTCCGTCCTTGCCATAGGGCGGATAATCTTCACCCTGCATCAGCGGTGCCAGGTAATCGCGGCAGCGACTGGTAATGCCAAAGCCATCCTTGGTGATGAAATTCTTTGGCATCATCTTTTCGACGTTGGCCACGCGTGACAGTTTTGCTTCACCGATCTTCCAGCGGTATGGTTTGTTGGAGGTGCGTACGACGGTTGGCATGACGGAGTTCTTGCCGGCCAGTGCCAGCTCGACAGCCGCCTTGCCCATGGCGTAGGCCTGCTCGACGTCTGATTTCGATGCAATGTGACGTGCGGCCCGCTGCAGGTAGTCAGCCACCGCCCAGTGGTACTTGTAACCGAGTTGCTCACGAACCATGTTGGCGATCACCGGCGCCACACCGCCCAGCTGGGCATGGCCAAAGGCGTCCTTGAGGCCCTGGTCGGCAAGGAACTTACCACTCTTGTCCGCCACGCCTTCGGAGACAACGATGGAGCAGTAGCCGTATTCCTCGACCTTGTCGCGCACCTGTTTGAGGAACAGCCCCTGGTCAAAGGGCACTTCCGGGAACAGGATGACAATGGGCAAGTCACAGTCTTCCGAGGCAGCCATGCCGCCTGCGGCAGCAATCCAGCCTGCATGACGGCCCATGACCTCGAGCACGAACACCTTGGTAGAGGTGGCGCACATGGAGGCGACGTCAAAACTGGCTTCGCGCGTGGAAACGGCAATGTACTTGGCCACCGAACCAAAGCCCGGACAGTTGTCAGTAATCGGCAGGTCGTTGTCCACGGTCTTGGGTACGTGGATGGCCTGAATCGGGTAACCGGTTGCCTTGGAGAGCTGTGAGACCTTGAGGCAGGTGTCGGCCGAGTCACCACCACCGTTGTAAAAGAAGTAACCGATGTTGTGCGCTGCAAATACCTCGATCAGGCGGTCATACTCGCGCTTGTTGGCCTCCAGGCTCTTCATCTTGTAGCGGCAGGAGCCGAAGGCACCGGACGGGGTATGGCGCAGCGCCGCAATGGCGCGAGCGGATTCCTTGCTGGTGTCGATCAGATCTTCCGTGAGTGCTCCAATGATACCGTTGCGTCCGGCAAAGACCTTGCCGATCCTGTCCTTGTGCTGACGCGCAGTTTCGATTACGCCACAGGCGGATGCATTGATGACTGCTGTGACGCCACCGGATTGTGCATAGAACGCATTTTTTTTCCCTGCTGCTTTAGCCATAAGCTGTTCTCCCTCGATGTTTTGCTGTGAATGTGTAAATTCTGTTCAGGTCTGGTATCTGCTGTTACAAATCCCTGTTACTGCTGGCGACGTGGTCAGCCTGCACCTGCAAGAGCGTCACCATGCACTCGGACAAGTCGTCGTACTCTTCCACACCGGTGCCATACATCTGGTGAACGCGATAGTAGAACTGGCAACGGTAACGTGAATTGTCGCTTTTACAGACTATGAAGTGACAACCCTGATCTTCCCAGTAGGCTGCCGGGCATTCCGTCAATTCCGTTGCATAGGGGTTAAGGCGCAGCTCGGTATCCGCCAGCTCTGGTTCGATGGTTTTCCCATAGCGTTCTTCCAGCGTGGTTCTGATGATCCACAATTCGCTGTCGGTGAAATTTCCAATTGCGCTCATAAAATGCAGATATGTCTGTCGGGTTGAATGGTCGGTGTTCAGGGGCGGCAGATTCTAGCTCAAAACCTGATTTATTTCATGAACTTCGTTGACTTATACCACTGGCAGGGGGTAGCTTAAACGCTGCCTTGCGCTACGGCCACGCAAAAAAATATATGTCTGCATTGAAAAAATCTTCCGCGTTACAGGAAGTTAACAAGATCAATACACTAGAGGACTCGATCACACCATGAGAATCGTCATGCTCGGCGCCCCCGGTTCAGGCAAGGGAACGCAGGCAAAACTTCTTGTTGAGAAATACAAGCTGCCGCAGATTTCAACCGGCGACATGCTGCGTGAGGCGGTATCCGAGGGAACGCCACTCGGGCGCCAGGCCAAGGCGGCGATGGACGCAGGGCAACTGGTCAGTGACGAAATCGTGTTGAGCATTATCCAGGAGCGCATCACACGGCCAGATGCGCGTAAGGGGTTCATACTGGATGGATTCCCGAGAAACCTGCAGCAGGCAGAGGCCCTGGACCAGTTGCTGACCTCGCTGGGCCGTCCGCTGAACCTGGCATTGCTGATCGCCGTCGACGTCGATGCGCTGATTCAGCGCCTGGTAGGCCGCCGTACCTGCCTGTCCTGCGGGCAAATGTATAACGTCTTTTACGCGCCGCCGCACATTGAGGGTCGCTGCGATGCTTGTGGCGGCCGTCTGCGGCACCGGGCAGATGATAACGAGGAAACCATTGGTAACCGGCTGCGGGTGTTCGAGACACATACCAACCCGGTCATTGAGTATTACCAGCAGCAGGGCAAACTAAGAACGGTCCAGGGAGTTGGTGAAATAGCCGATATTTTTCGCGCCCTCACCAAGATCGTGGATGAGGTGAAGCCGAGCGCCAGGAGCGAGTCACGCACGGATACGATTCGGGCTGCATTTGCCAAACACCGTGCCACCAAGGCCAGGAAAGAAGCCGCCGCAAGGCAAAAGATGGCCGCACAGACAAAGGCAAAATCTGCAAAACCCGCTACCGTGAAGAACAAGGCGGCCGCAACAGAGGGCGAGGAGAGCAAGGCGAGCCACAAGAAGGCCGTGGCAAAAAAGGCTGCTGTTGGGAAGAAGGTGGCAGCGAAGAAAAAGGTAGCCCCGAAGAAAAAGCTGGCAGCGAAGAAAAAGCTGGTAGCGAAGAAAAAGGTGGCCCCGAAGAAAAAGGTGACCCAGAAGAAGACAGTGACCACCGGCAATGCCAAGAAAAAAGTAAGCAAGAAGCAGCACGCCTCAAAGAAGGTAGCACCCAAGAAGAAAGCGGTCCCGAAGAAGAAGGCTGCCGTGAACAAGGCAAAGACCGCGAAAAAATCGGTCGTCAAGAAAAAGCAGGCGATAGCAAGGAAAACCGCACGCAAAAAACGCTAGTTACAGCAACAAGTACTACTGTCAATGTTGCAACTCATCCGCGCATGGTTCGATATTTGCCTGTTGCGCAGGGCACCACAGGAATTGCCGGCTTCCAGATACCTGCTTGGGCTTTCCCTGTGTTGCTATGGCCTGGTTTCGGTGCTGGTGTCTACGCAGAGTTATCCCTTCAGCCAGGCACTGCTGCTTGCGGCAGTGGACCTTGGTATGCTGATACTCTTTGTGTGGTCCCTGTTGTATCTGCAACGCAAGACAGCGCGTATCAACCAGACCCTGTCAGCGCTGGCAGGTACAGGCAGCCTGATGGGGATCATTGCCTTGCCACTATTGCTGGTTATCGGGCCCGGGACGGTCGCTGAACCGGTTTCTGCACCGCTGCTGTCATTGTGGTTGTTGCTGTTGTTGTGGAATCTCTTTGTCATGGCCCATATCATCCGTCACGCCCTGTCGAGTTCCTTTGCGATCGGATTCGGTGTTTCGCTATTGTACGCACTGCTCAATATGCAGGTGATTACCACGCTATTTTCATCACAGGCGGTTTGAATGCATATTCATATACTCGGAATTTGCGGAACGTTTATGGGTGGGGTCGCGCTGCTGGCTCGCGAACACGGGGTGCAGGTGAGTGGTTCTGACGCCAATGTCTATCCACCGATGAGTACCCAGTTGTCCCGGCAGGGGATTGCCTTGAAGGAAGGCTACCAGGCGGCCCACCTTGATCCGGCACCGGACTGCGTGGTGATCGGCAACGCCATGTCGCGTGGCAATCCTGCCGTTGAATACACCCTCAATAAAGGGCTCTCCTATACCTCCGGTCCGCAGTGGCTGTACGAACAGGTTTTGCGGGATCGCTGGGTACTGGCGGTTGCCGGTACCCACGGCAAGACATCCACGGCAAGCATCCTGGCCTGGATACTGGAGTATGCCGGTTTGTCACCCGGTTTCCTGATTGGCGGTGTGCCTCTGAACTTCGGGATTTCCGCACGGCTGGGTAGCGGCCCGTTTTTTGTGGTCGAGGCGGATGAATACGACACTGCGTTTTTCGACAAGCGTTCCAAGTTCGTTCACTATCATCCTCGCACCCTGATACTGAATAATCTTGAATACGATCATGCAGATATATTTCCGGATCTTGCCGCAATCCAGACCCAGTTCCATCACCTGCTACGGACTGTGCCCGGTAATGGGCTGATTATCACGAATGACTCCGATACCAATCTCGACGCTGTTCTCGAACGCGGTTGCTGGACACCGGTGGAAAGAGTGTCACTGCAGGCCGGGAGTGCGCTGTGGCAGGGGCACAAGCAAACTGAAGATGGCCGCTGTTTTGACATTCTGCTGGATGGTAAGCACATGGGGACGGTGAATTGGAGTCAGCTGGGTGATCACAGCGTACATAATGCCCTTGCTGGCATTGCAGCAGCACGGCATGCAGGGGTGCCGTTGGCACAGGCGATTGAGGCCCTTGGCGAGTTCAGGGGTGTCAGGCGTCGCCTGGAAGTGCGCGGCGAAGTCAATGGCATCACAGTTTATGATGACTTCGCCCACCATCCGACTGCGATTGCGACGACCCTGCAGGGATTGCGCCGGCGTGTCGGCGATGCGCGTATCCTGCTGCTGCTGGAGCCGCGCTCTAACACCATGCGCATGGGGGTGCATCGGGAGTCGCTGGCTGCCTCCATGCAGGGGGCTGATTGCATCTGGTTGCACCAGCCAGCCGATATTGACTGGTCACTGAGCGAAGAGATGGGTTCCAGCAAGGTGCCGGTTGCCATTAAAGAATCCATAGAGGGGATCACGGCGGATGTGGTACAGCAGGCACGACCGGGTGATCACATCCTGGTAATGAGTAACGGTGCCTTTGGTGGGGTTCATGAAAAGCTCCTGAAGGCACTGCAGTCTGAATAATGCTATCCATCTGTTTGGCACTGATAATTTTAATAAAAGACTGTCTCGAGCCTATGCCCAAGAGTAAAAAACCGCTGAAAAGACCCTGATGGGTAGTCCGAACAAAGGTGCACGGCCTCTCGAGCTCATCGGCGTCGTTCCTATGGCAGGCCGAGCAACGCGACTTGCCCAACGTACTTGCAGCAAGGAAATCCATCCAGTCGAGTGGCGACAGGAAGCGCGCCATGCGGGAGAACGCCCGCGCGTGGTTTGTGAATACCTGCTTGAGAAACTGCATCAGGCTCAAGTAACAAGGGCTTATGTCATCTTGCGCGAGGGCAAATGGGATATCCCCGCTTACCTTGGTGATGGTTCTATGACAGGTTTGCACCTGGCCTATCTAATGATGAGGCTACCGTACGGAACTCCGTACAGCGTCGATCAGGCATATCCTTTTTTACAGAATGCAATCGTCGCCTTTGGGTTTCCTGACATGGTGCTGGGGCCGGAGGACATTTTCGGGAAGCTTCTCGAATACCAGCGGATGTGTTCTGCCGATGTCGTACTTGGCTTGTTCCCGGCAGAGCGTCCAGAGAAGGTGGACATGGTGGAGATGTACAGTAACGGCAAGGTGAAGCGAATAGTCATAAAACCGCAACACACGGAACTACAAACCACTTGGGGTGTGGCTGTCTGGATGCCGAGATTTACCCACTTCATGCACGAATACCTTGTTTTTCATAGGAAAAATCCCGAAAGAGAGCCGGAACTCTTCCTGGGCGAGGTCGTGCAAGCTGGGATCAAAGAGGGTTTGAATGTCCGCGGTGTGCAGGTATCTGAGTTGCCTTTTATTGATATAGGTACCCAGGACGATCTGCAGAGAGTGGCTGTTCCCCCTGGTGAATCGGGTCCTATCTAATCTAATTTCAATAGATTGGCTGCTGTTTTTGTTGTAGGATTGGAACGGTTTCGATAACGTATTGAATAAAAATGTTATTGACCGATACAGCAAGAAAATGTCGTTTTTTGGGTTGTTATTATTGGGAAATTATGCCCAAATCGTGTCGGCGGTAATCCATACAAGGAAAACAGGGCGGTTCGGGTTAACTCTTAAGCCCCTTTCCCGGTGGCCGACCAGCTGTGTATATATAGCTCTGTAATGCTAATACTGATAAGTTCTGTATCATTTTGCTACTGGGCGGGTCTGAGGTAGGCATGCAACACAAAGCAAATTCCAGGGTAGGTATCTTGTCTGCACTGCTGGATGCTGTGTTTGTTGGGTGTTCACTGTTTTTTCTGGCAACTGCTTTTGATACGCACTGGAGCAGCAACTACAGTCTGGCCCTGGTCTCCGCAGTAGGGTTGTTTTTCTTTTTCGGGCAATCCCAGGATCTTTACCGCTCCTGGCGTGGTGCTGCCATGCAACAGGAAGCCATTCGCATCTGGGTGGCATGGTTCTGGGTGGTGCTCGTGCTTTTGCTTCTCTCGTATTCAACCAAAACCTCAACAGAGTATTCCCGGCGTGTAATCCTGGTGTGGTTCGCTGCAACGCCCTTCTTGCTGATTATGTGGAGGATGTTGATGCGCCTCGTTCTTGGTTTGCTTCGAGAGCGTGATATCAACAACCGTACGGTGGCGATTGCCGGAGCCAGAGAGAACGGTGTTCATGTTGCGCAAATGCTGCTGAGCTCGCCGTGGATGGGTTTGCGTCCTGTAGGCTTTTTTGATGACCGGGCACAGACCGGTTCCAGACCCCTTGCCAGCCCACCCGTTCAGGTGCTGGGTAATCTCGATGATCTTGTTGAGCTGGCAACCAAAGGCAAGATAGATATTGTCTATATAACACTACCCCTGCGGGCAGAAGAAAGAATCAGGACGCTGATTTCCAAGCTTTCCCAGTCTACCGCCTCTGTTTATGTCATTCCTGAATTCTTTGTATCAGATTTAATGAACTTGACCTGGAGTAATGTCGGCGATTTGCCGGCAATTAGTGTATTTGAGACACCATTTTTTGGTGTTGATGGGTGGTTGAAGAATGCGGAGGACTTTGTCCTTGGGAGCATTATTTTACTCATTGTGTTTATTCCAATGATTATTATTGGAATTGGCGTGAAACTTTCCTCACCGGGTCCGGTTATTTTCAAACAAACCCGTTATGGTCTGCGCGGTGAAAAGATTGCAGTATGGAAATTTCGTACCATGAATGTGTGTGAGAACGGGAGCGACATTAAACAGGTGAGCAGGGATGATCCGCGTGTAACCCGCTTTGGAAATTTTCTGCGCAAGACCTCACTTGACGAGTTGCCACAATTTATCAATGTCCTTCAGGGTAGTATGTCGATCGTCGGTCCACGTCCTCATGCTGTGGCACATAACGAACAGTATCGGAAGATTGTTGATGGCTACATGCTTCGACACAAGGTCAAACCAGGCATAACTGGCCTGGCTCAGGTCAGTGGCTGGCGCGGTGAAACCGATACGCTGGAAAAAATGCAGAAGCGCATAGAGTATGATCTCGCTTATATACGAAACTGGTCCTTGTGGCTGGATATAAGAATTATTTTCAGGACGATCATAAAAGAGTTTGCCGGGGAAAATGCTTATTGATGCCGCATCAGTCGCCTGCCGATTTGTTCTCAATCAGCTGCTGACTAAATAAAGGGTATCCTTATCCCGCCCGCACCCATACCGGACCTCTCTGACATGGGCGTGGGTTTTTCTGCAAGCAGGGCATCCGTTACTTTCCTGCACAAATACCAAAGTATCATCATGAGTGGCGCGGTATGTGACATGCCCCAGCGATATTGTGAATGGCATAATCCCCTTATATAAATTTCGTTAGGGGTCGATAAGCTGACTGAGATGTGGAAAATAATTGGGTACTTTTTGTAACTCCCCATCGATTATGACTGTAACCAGTTACCCGACTTGACATTTTAGGAGCAATTTTGTGAAAGCTGTGATTCTCGCAGGTGGATTCGGGACGCGAATCAGTGAAGAAAGTACCGTAAAGCCGAAACCCATGGTGGAGATCGGGGGTAAGCCGATCCTGTGGCATATAATGAAAAGTTACTCAGTGTACGGCATCAATGAATTCATTATTTGTTGCGGCTACAAGGCACATATCATAAAAGAATATTTTGCCAATTATCACCTGCACTGTTCGGATATAACCTTTGATGTGAAGAATCATAAAATGGATATCCACAGTAATGGTGCTGAGCCGTGGCTGGTTACACTGGTGGATACAGGTGACAGTACCATGACCGGGGGGAGACTGAAGCGAGTTAGGCAGTATATTGGAGACGAAACATTTTGTTTTACCTACGGAGATGGTGTTTCTAATGTAAATATCAGTGATCTGGTGAAGTTTCATAAGGATCAGGGCGTACTTGCCACGCTGACAGCGGTACAGCCGCCAGGTCGTTTTGGAGCTTTCAAACTAGGGCATAATGAAGACAGGGTCCCGTCATTCAAAGAAAAACCTGATGGGGATGGTGCCTGGATCAATAGCGGCTTCTTTGTTCTTGAGCCCGGCATTATGGACTACATAGAAGGTGACAGCACTGTTTGGGAGAAGGGACCATTAGAAAACCTTGCTGTTAACGGCGAGCTTGCTGCATTTAAGCACACTGGCTTCTGGCAGCCGATGGACACACTCCGTGACAAACATGTGCTGGAAGACCTGTGGCAAAGTGGCCACGCCCCCTGGAAAATCTGGTAATTTCTCCAGGGGACTTCAACTATCATCGCTGCTGGCGAGGGATTCTAGAGATATAAAATGGCCTCTACGTATAACGATAAAGACAGATTCACACTGATCACTCCACCGGGTGGATGGGTGTCTGTAGATTTCAAGGAATTGAAGATGTACCGGGATCTGTTCTACTTCCTGGTTGCGCGTGATATCAAGGTCCTTTATGCACAGACTATTATGGGTTTTGCGTGGGCAGTCCTGAATCCGCTTGTCCAGATAATAATCTTTAGTATCATTTTCGGAAAGGTTGCCAAACTACCTACCGATGGGATTCCCTATGTGTTGTTTTCCACGGTGGCCATAATTCCCTGGACCTACATGTCTGACGCCATGGCAGCTTCCAGCCAAAGCCTCGTTGGCGGACAGGGAATGCTTGGTAAAGTCTATTTTCCCAGGATCATATTCCCATTGACGCCGGTACTGGCAAAGCTGGTTGATTTCAGTATTTCACTGCTGTTACTTACAGGAGTATTGGTCTACTACCGGATCGAACCAACGCTGAATCTTGTATATTTCCCTTTTCTGGTTTTGCTGATGATGTCGATTCCAGCTGGAATCGGTATGTGGTTGTCTGCATTGGCAATACGCTTCAGGGACGTGAAGTTTACAATGCCATTCATCATAAGGATGCTTATCTATTCGGCGCCAATCCTTTATACGGCATCTTCCATCCCTGACCAGTACCGATTGCTGTATTCGCTAAATCCCATCGTAGCGGTTGTGGAAGGTTATCGGGCCTGTATCTTGGGCACGCCGATGCCCTGGGAATTTATACTTCCTGGGACAGTGGTTGCGGCGCTGTTGCTATTTAGCGGGGCGATGTATTTTCGCCGGATGGAATACGTGTTTGTTGATGTGATCTGATGGCATGTGTGAGATGTAACGCCGGTAAAATGCAGCGGATGTCGGGATAATATTATGAGTGACCTTGCAATTAAGGTGAATGATGTATACAAGCTCTACCGCCTGGGTATCAAGCAACAGGCAAGTGAGAATTTAAGCAGTGCACTGGCAAGCTTTATCAAGAGCCCGATAAAGAACTACCGAAAGTACAGATCACTGTACCGCTTTGATGATGTGATCGGTCCCAGTGACAGCGTCAATTACGAGTCTTTAAATATACTTACCGCCCTGAGTGGTGTGTCATTTGAAGTAAACCGGGGAGAGGTGGTCGGAATTATCGGGACTAACGGTGCCGGTAAATCAACGCTATTGAAAATTCTGTCAAGAATTACGCCGCCAACACAGGGCACTGTGGAAATTCACGGACGTGTAAGCAGTTTGCTGGAAGTCGGAACAGGATTCCATCCAGAGCTAACAGGCCGTGAGAATGTCTATCTGAATGGAACCATACTCGGTATGAGGAAACGGGAGATTGACAGGAAGTTCGATGAAATTGTTGATTTCTCCGGCGTCGAAAAATTTCTGGATACCCCGGTCAAGAGGTATTCAAGTGGGATGAGGGTAAGGCTGGCCTTTGCAGTGGCTGCGCACCTGGAACCCGAGATATTGATTATCGACGAAGTGCTGGCGGTCGGTGACGCAGAATTCCAGAAGAAATGTCTGAGCAAGATGCAGGATGTAGGTAAAGAAGGGCGGACCGTGCTGTTCGTGTCACACAATATGCCGGCTGTAACACGATTGTGTCCGCGTGTAATTTTGCTGGGTAGTGGAAAGATATTGCGCGACGGTCCAGTCGACGAGGTGGTTAGCGCCTATTTGCATGCAGGTCGTGGAACTACAGCTTTACGAGAGTGGACTGATTTAAGCGAGGCACCGGGAAATGATATTGTGCGCTTGCGTGCGGTTCGTGTAAGAGAAGAGGATGGCACAGTCAAGGAAGGAATTGATATTCGCAAGGCAGTGGGCCTCGAAATGGAATTCGAGGTTCTTCAGGGAGGGACAGAGATGATGCCGTACTTCACCCTGTTCAATGAGGAGGGCACAACTGTTTTTTCAACGATTGATCAGTGTGGCGAATGGAAAAAACGCATGCGGCCGGAGGGAGTTTATACCAGTACGGCCTGGATACCGGGAAACCTGCTTACGGAAGGCACATATTATGTAAGGGCGACAATGAAAACACTCGAGCGCAAGAAACGTCATTTTAACGAACCCGAAGTTGTTGCTTTCAATATAATGGACACGGTCGATGGTGACTCAGCACGTGGTGATTGGGTCGGTCGCATGGCAGGCGTTATAAGGCCTCTTCTCAACTGGGAAACAAGCTACGAGCCACGGGCACAGAAATCCATGATCGCTGGCGGTTAATAATTAGTAACATCCGCCTCTTGCTTGTACGCCAACGAGTAACAGCAATGAGTTGCATGCAGGATAAACAGTCTATGCTTATGAGTAGTCTTCGGTTTGGATAACGGCGACGAAACATCTATGGTGGGAGCACGCTACTGCGTACATGATTTGCTCGAAATCCATGTCAGTCCCCGCGTAAAAAAAAATATAGTAAAAATGCTGGATTTCCAGCTTGGCAGTCTCAAGGCTGCTTGCAGCCATCATCCGATTGACTATCAGTTGGCCATAAAGCCATATGATGAGTTTGCATTCGAGCCTGGCGCAAGCGTTATCAATTTATGGCAGGCATCCGGAGTGACGGATTGTTCGTATAACAACCCAAAAGAACAGCTGGGAATAACCAAGGATGGAAATTCGCTGGTTATTTACGCTAACAAACGAAATTTTCCCATAAACATGTTTATACAATTGCTGCTTCTGGGACAGGGGTTTTCACTCTTGCCGGCTGCAGCACTTGTTGACCAGAACAACTATGCCACGCTTCTTACCGGTGCGGGTGGCACAGGAAAAACAACCATTACGTTGAGCGCCGTTAAAAACGGTAATTATCGTTTACTGGGTGACGACACTGTTTGTATTGCAAGATCCGGTTATGGCCTTTCCTACCCGAGAGAGTTCACAATAAAGGACTATCATAGCAACACATTTCCGGAGTATTTTTCGACAACGGCAAAGTCGCGGAGGCACGGCTCAAAATCATTTAAAAAAACATTTGTGAAACAGCTGATAGGTAATATGCCGTTTCTCGGGCTGCTGAATATACTGCTGCAAAAACTGGACCAGCCTGAACTGCTGAAAAAAATAATACCGGATTTTTCGCAACGACAGCCAAATGGACTGGTACGCACGGTTCCACTCGAGGCAATTTATGGCCTGGATAAAATTGTACCGCGGGCTGATATCGACCAGATTATCTATCTGGAACGCTACCATGGGTCCTCTTTTGCAACAGGACCCATGGAGCCGGAGATGCTTGCTTCTCGTCTGTGTGCCCTATTGCATAACGAATGGGCCTTGAGTATGAGAAGGCTATGCCTGATGTCTGTGCTTGGATTATTTGATGTTGACGAATTTGTTTCTCAGTCTAGAGAAATAATATACGAGGCCGTAAAAGGCAGGCATTGTGAATATTTACGGATACCGGACAGCTGTACTCCAGAAGCACTGTCACGATATTACCTGTCTCATTACGCTGCCTGATCATGGCAGCCATTAACCGAGGTGTTCGACATGTATTGTGGTTTTATAAAGACAGCAAACGTTCTTCGACTACTCGCCATATTTGCTCTCTTTAGCAGCTGGTTTTCCGTAGCGCAGGCACACTCTCCGCATGACGTTATAGACGTTGTGGAAATATCGCCAACGTTTGAAGTAGACCAAACGCTCTTTATTGTTATATCAGACAGGATTTATCGTTCACACGATGGTGGTTATAGCTGGAAAGAACTTACCAACGGCCTGGATACCAGAAGCCTGTATACAGATATTGCTTTACCGTCTGACTTCCATGAGTCCGGGAACATTTTCCTGGCGACTGATGGGGATGGAATATTGCGCAGCCAGGATGCCGGTGACTCATGGACCAGGATTGACGCCGGCCTGGATAGTCTTGAAGTAAACGCAATCGAAACATACCCACAATTTTCCGCGAAGAGTGTGCTTCTTGCCGCCTTGTCCCGGGGTGGGTTGTACAAGAGTGATGATGCCGGCGATACGTGGAAAGAGGTTATTGCTGCCAATTCTGTAATTACTGCAATCGCTTTCCATGCAGACGAGGGGCGCGTTGTAGCGTATGCAGGGGATACTCAGGGAAATATATATGCCTCCAGTGATGACGGTGATACCTGGAATGAAACAGGTACGATCACGGGTGCGGGTGCCATTTCCGCACTTGCCTTTCCGCCACCTGGAGGAGCAAGTAGTCATTTCATGGTGGGTACTGAAAAACTGGGGCTTTTCGAGGCACGAGATGATGGACGCAAAATTACACCCGTTAATCTCGACGCTGCCGGGCAGCCGATAGAATCCATCGCGTTTTCACCCGATTATAATAACGACCAGGCCGTATTTGTTACCACTTGGGAAGATGCACTTTATGTATCAAATGACGGGGGGAGGACGTGGGACAAGCACGGTCATAAGTTAACAACCGACAAGCAGGCAGACGAGGACCTGTACAGGTCGCCCAATTTTCGTGATATACGCGTGTCCGGGAACTTTGCGGATGACCGAACCCTTTTTGTTGGTGGTTTTGATGGCCTGTTTAAATCGACAGATGGTGGAGAAAACTTCATTCAACTGGAAACGCTTCCTGTTGGCATGATTCGACGGCTGGCTGTGAGTGAGAACAGCAACAATACACTGTCAATCATTGTCAGCACCTATGGTGGTGGAGTCTATTTTAGTGACGATGACGGGAAGACATGGCTTATAGAAAACAAGGGTGTTCAGTTGCTTCGACCGGGTGGCATTACTTTCTCACCAAGCTACAAGTCTGACAATACAATACTGGCAGCTACCAGGGGGTATTTCCTGAGATCAACAGACGGAGGAAAAACCTGGCATTCGGTGAAGCTGGCTCCAATGTCTACCTGGCAAAACCAGGCTTACAGATACCTGAGAAAAATCGGTGTGCCAAAAAGCTGGATTAATGACCTGCTTGTGTATGCAGATAAAAGTACTCCAATGGCGACGGTGATCGCCGTGTCGCCGGACTTTGATTCCGATAAAACCTTATATTTTGGCACGCGCTGGCATGGGATTTACAAGTCCACAGACGGTGGTAAGAAAATAGAGGCTATCTGGGCAGACCGGGATAATCAGTTGCCTGTTAGTGACCTTGTATTATCAAATGGTTTCCATTCGGATGGAACGTTGTTTGCAGCATTCAGGGCCGGTGGTGTTTTCAGATCTGTTGACGGTGGAGATAGCTGGAAACCGGTAAACAGCGGACTGCAGTTCCTCGACTTGTGGAAATCAGGGATAAAGCATCAGTTGGCTTTGTATGACCTCTCCCTGGCAATCTCACCGGACTACACGAATGATAAAACCATCTTTCTCGGTAGTTCGGAAGGGCTTTATAAATCAATTGATGGAGGGGATTCGTGGGCACAAAAGGGTGTTCTGGATGCACAGAAGAGAGACAATATAATCGGGCTCGGTATTTCTCCTGGCTATAAAACAGATGGTACATTACTTGTCAGCATACGGGGCAAAGGGCTATTTCTTTCAAATGACCGTGGGCAATCTTTTTCCAGCATCGCGCATGATTTGGCCCGGAACAATCATTCCATAGAGCTTATTGAATTCTCCCCTCGTTTTCCTGTGGACCGGACAATTCTGGTTGCATCCGATGAACAAGTGTTTCTGACAACTGATTCTGGAGAAACATGGGAGCGTCTGTCGCGCCCCGTACGCTATGAAGATACCCGGGACATACTTCGCTATACCGGCAACTGGCAGGTGATTGATGGCGACGAACATAGTGCGCAAAGTGTCACCCGTTCAAGTACAAAAGGCGACAAGGTGTCACTGGATTTTATTGGTACAGGAATTACGTTTTTGGGTCCACGATCGGATGATCTTGGGATAGCATCTATTGAGCTGGATGGTATTCACAAGGGAAACATAGACCAGTTCAGTAATCAGGATGAAACTGCTACAAAACTGTTTTCTGTTCAGGGCCTGGCACTGGAAAAACATACGATTACCGTTACAGTTACCGGGGAAAGCAATCAAAACTCCAGAGGGGTGGCTGTCGATATTGATGCATTTGATGTAGCAACCAAATAAGATGTGCCAGGGAGTTACCGTGTGAGCGAGATGGCTGGATGGGCAGACCTGTTGCAAACGGGTAAGATAAATCGCAGAAACAGAAAAATTATGGCAATGTGGCTGATGCTATTTTTCAAGACTTTGCAAATAGTGTCTGTGAGTTACCGCGTCTGCTAGACGTGGATGTCTCATGCTGTGAAAAAGTTTCTATGGAGTGACGGATAACATTCTTCTGGATTTCAGAAGGTTCTCTGTCCAGAAGCACCAGCATACGTTCTATATAATAAAGCCACCGATAGGTATCCCTGGACTTCTCCAGAGTTTCTGCTTCTATAGACTTGTTTGATCGTAGCAGTTCCCATGCTATCAACGAGATTGAGTCATTGATCTCTTTTACCAGATTACCCTGGGTTCGACCATAATAAAGTTCGGTTAGGAAGTAGTTATGCAAATCATGAAGTATGCTTCGATGTTGCGCGCTTTCCCAGTCAATGACAGCTATTTTCTTTTTATGGTGGAATATAAAGTTTACAAACGAAAAGTCACCATGCGTGAAGCCTAGTTGTACAGGAATATACTCGGCTGCCTTGAGTTTTTGGATTATCGTGCGGATGAATTCATGGGCTGTTGCTGAAAGTTCATGGTCGCTCTCCAGTTGCATCAGCTGTTGCTCAACTGAGGCCGATAAACTGTTCGTGTATTCCTGGAGTCCAAGAGTACGTACAGGGTTTGACAGGACCATTTCGCATATATGGTTAACAATCACTTGATTGAAGATCAAGTCCGGGACTGACGATTCCGTCCTGCTGCTCCTTTCTCCAGGGATAAAGGTTTCTGAATACCAGCGGCTACCAGGCTTTGCTTCAATGAGTGTTGGTGTAAAGCTCAACGAGGAGACCTTGCGGACTGCTTCGATCTCGCTCTCGGCGACTAGGGTATCGATGTCCTGATCAAATACTTTTGTGGCCACTGATCTGGAAAAATCAAAGATCTTGTAACCTTTGTGCACCGGGATACACAAATGTCCAAATGCAGGCAGGGTCAGGATGTTCGAGGCGCCTTGCTCGGCATGCTTGTATCGATGGCGAAACAGGCTCTTGAGAATGCCAGGTACCTGACGCCTTCGCAATCCCAGTGAATCTAGATGGTGGTTTTTGTACCGGAATAGCAGTGTCCATACAAGCAAAACCAGGTTACACCGGGTCGGGAAATAGTTATGCCCTACAGCAAGATAGGTATATTGTGGCATCATGTAACCAAGTTATACAAAAAACGGATCTTGCACAACTAGTTGGAGATAGAATGGGTCTAATCAAAAGCTTGTACGCCGGCTTGGCGAAGCGGAATTATTATATGGCCAGGTCGCGGTGGAAACACAGGCAACGCAAGACAATGCAGGCATTCAAAGGTCCGCCGGTGCTCAATTATCAAATGGGCAAAGTCGGTTCGAGTACCATCCAGGCGTCGCTACAAGCGCTGGACCTGGATCAACCAATTTATCACATCCATTTTTTGAGTCCCGATAGAGTGCGAGAGATTGAACAGCAGCGTCGCAGGTTCTTCAGGACAGACAAACAGAGGTTGCTGTACCGGCCCTGGCTGTCCCAGTTTCTATTTGAGGAAGTTAGCAAGAGGGATCGACGCTGGAAACTCATTACACTGGTGAGAGACCCGGTTGCACGTAATATCTCTACCTTTTTCGAAAACCTCGAGGTCGGAGAACTGGATGGCACGAATGTCTTCCAGGTAAAGTCTGATTATTACGGGTTTGATGTTGAAGTGGGCCTCGATAAGGTAGAGCCACTGATCGCACTGTTTTTTGAGCGACTGGTTCATGAGCGTCCACTTACCTGGTTTGATGATGAGATAAAGTCTGTTTTTGGAATAGACGTTTTCGAAGGGAATTTCTCACGCGAAAAGGGCTATAAAATCATTGCTGGAGAGCATGCAGATCTACTATTAATCAGACTGAATGAGCTCAATCAGTGTGCGGCCATGGCGTTCAATGAATTTCTGGATATTAACGAGTTTGCCCTCATCCAGTCGAATGTAGCAAGTAACAAGGCCTACGCCCGGCTGTATAAGGCCTTTAAAAAGGAAATATGCCTTCCTGAAGAGTACCTAAATAGAATGTATGGCTCAAAATTTACACGGTATTTTTTCAGTGAGGAAGAAGTACGTCGGTTACGTAAAGCCTGGAGTTAATTTAGAGTCCCCTATGGGGATACGTACCCCCCCCGCCTTGAGGCGGTGGTAACCGATATGTAACAGAATTGTAAATACCAAAAGAAGAGTTCTTCTTGCTCCGGGAAAGGGAAGGAAGAAAGGATATAAAATCAGGTTGTTGCCTAATACTTTAGATACCTGTCTCCCCGGTATGTACAATCATTAACAGATCGCCATCGTGCCTCAGCCTCATTCTATATTGGACAAGAGGCCTATTG
This sequence comes from Gammaproteobacteria bacterium, assembly GCA_022340485.1. Lineage (GTDB taxonomy): Bacteria > Pseudomonadota > Gammaproteobacteria > UBA9214 > UBA9214 > UBA9214. The sequence continues at coordinate 32,200 of JAJDNX010000001.1, forward strand.
ACCTGTGGTGCATACTGTCTTCATAATCGTGCCTAAATTTGGTACTAATTGACCAATGGTTTAGAGCCATATCCCTGCTGGACATACATATTTTCAATTCGGAGCAAATCATTATGAAGCGATCCTCCCTGATCGGTGTTATATGCGCTGCAATCGTTAGCCTTTGCGCACTGCCTACCCATGCCGATGTACCCAGTTTCCTGGATGTCCCGGTCAGCCATTGGGCTTTTACTAACATCGAGATATTAGCGGATAGCGGCATTACCACTGGCTGTGGTGGTGGAAACTATTGCCCCAGTAGTCCGGTTACTCGTGCCCAGATGGCCGTGTTTTTGGAGCGAGGGATCAATGGTAGTGGTTTCGATCCCGGGCCAGGCGTCGGAAACGTCTTTTCTGATGTGCCGGCTTCCTATTGGGCGGTCGGGTGGATTGAAAAGCTCTATACTGATGGTATTACTACTGGCTGTGGCCCTAACATCTATTGTCCAGAGGATGCGGTCACACGTGAACAGATGGCCGTCTTTCTTCTAAGAGCCAAGCACGGTGCAGCTTATCAGCCACCCAACCCTGTGGGTGTTTTTAATGATGTCGATCTAAACCACTGGGCTGCTCCCTGGATTGAGCAGTTGGCCGCCGAGGGCATTACTCTCGGTTGTGGGAATAACAACTACTGCCCCAAGGATTCTGTGACCCGCGACCAGATGGGCGTGTTTCTGGTGAGGACTTTTGAACTCCGCTACGGATTTAACGAGGCGCTCTTTGCAGAACCAACCGTGTCGTCGGTGCTGAACAAACCAGAACGCCAGTACCAGGCCAATGATGGTATCGATAATGACTCCAGTAACGGCTGGGCGGGCACTGAAAACGTCAACTCAGAAGAGGCCTGGATCCAGTTGACGTTTGATTCCGCCAAATTGATTAACCGTGTGGTACTGACCGATTCGATTAGTCTGAACGCGCAGCTACTGGATGGTGTGATTGAATTCAGTGATGGCAGCAATGTGTCCATCAACGGACCGCTGCCGAATGATGGCACGCCCCATGAAGTTGTATTTACACCACGACTGACGGAATGGGTCCGGGTAAGGATGACCGCGGCTAACACGAGTTACCAGCTGGCCGAGATTGCTGCCTATTCCTCGCTGGATCCGGGGCAGATTCGCCTGGCGGAAGATTTATTCAACGATGGTGATGCGGTCGGCTGGGATGACAGCAATGCCGATTGTCAAACCGGTGGCCAGAGTTGGGATCCGAACCCTGTTCCCCTCCATGCCGGCGCCGGTAATCAATACCTGCAGGAAGGTGACTGCCGTGGGTATAGCAGCGACGGAGCAGGAGTAGAACTCGGTTCTTATTCGCTGAAAACCCTTGATTTGCCTGACGGTATGGATTTGAGATTGAGCCTACGGTCAGACTATCGGAATGCTGATTGGCTGATGGGCCCCATGGGTGTCCTGTTTGGTTACCAGGATAACAACAACTATTACCGTCTGGACCTCAGTCAGGTAGAGGGGCACCGCAAACTGTACAAGAAGGAGGCAGGTGTCTACACCGAGTTGAATACCAGCCCACAGAGCTATGTCCCTGAACAATGGACGAATCTGCGTGTGGTGCACAAAAATGGCGCAATACTGGCTTATGTAAATGGCAGTAAGGTACTAGCCGCCGAGGATTCAACCTTCGCTGGTGGCAAGATTGCGCTATTCTGTGCACGCAATGAATCCTGCCGCTTCGATAATGTGGTTCTGTTAAGCGCACCCAGTGCCCCGATTGTGGGCGTCAATATCACCGACGGCCCAGCGCATGCCTCGAGCGAGTATTTTGTCGGTGACACCAACAGCCTGGAGGTCGCGGCCACAGTGACCGAAAGTGCCGGATTTGGATGGGTGGAATTCGTTATTGACGAAGGGACGGGGAACGAGTCTTCACAGGAAGCTCTTGCACTGCCCTATAGCGCCACATTTAGCCAGCTGAACCAGGGTGACCATACGGTTCGCGCCTATCTGCTGGACGATAACGGTCAGCGGCTGAGCGACAGCGAGGCGGCCATGGAGTTGCCGCAGGTGGCCACAGAAGGGGTCCAGCTGATCGGTATGGGCAACAGCATCGCGGGTGGTCTCAAAGATAATGACCCGAATGACGATACTTCTGATGATCTCCGCAATACCAGTGGCGGCTTCCAAAGCGTGTTGAATGATCGATTGTCTGTGAGATCCACAATGCCTATTTCTATATTGAGTGAAGGCAACGCGGGTGAGAATTCAGCGGAAGGTCTTGCCCGGATACAGACGGTTTTGCAGAATAATCCCGCAGCACAGGGATATCTACTGCTGTATGGCGCCAATGACGCCAGAAGCTCGAAGATACTGCCAAGTGGCCTGGGGATGAATTCGGCACAACCGGGATATAACGATACGTTCAAGGGCCATATGGACCAAATTTTCAGCGCTATTCTTGCTGCGGGTAAGCAGATATTCCCGGGCAAGGCCTTGCCGAAATTTGAAAATGGTAGCCCCAACGGCCCGAATGTTGCCCCGCTCAATGCCGCCCTGCAGGAGTTCAATCAGGTCATTGATGAACTTCTGCTGGAGAAGGGGCTTAGCGGTAGTTACACGGCTCCCGATTTCTACAGCTACTTCATCGCTCATCCGGCAGAGATGGACGCCGATGGCATACACCCCAATGGAAACGGCTATAAGTCG
>JAJDNX010000057.1 GCA_022340485.1 Gammaproteobacteria bacterium
CCCAGTCCCTTGCCGCTGAGTGCTCCGGCGACAAAGTTGAAGGTGGTCTGTGGAGCCGAATCGTGGATATCGTTGAAAGAATTTTCCGGAGAGATGCGCACCCCGATCCGCGCTGGTTCCCAGCTCTCCAGCACGGCGGACAGAACCTCCTGCAAGAGGCGGCTGCGGTTTTCCAGCGGACCTCCATAGTCGTCATCGCGGTGATTGGTCCCATCACGCAGGAACTGGTCCAGCAGATAACCGTTGGCGGAATGGATCTCCACACCATCGAAGCCGGCTTCCACGGCACATCTTGCGGCCTGGCGGTACTGATCGACAATGCCCGGTAGCTCCTCGGTACGCAATGCCCTGGGTTCGACGAACGGTTTCAATCCATCAAAGGTCACCGCTTCCCCTTCGGGTTTGATGGCAGAGGCGGATACCGGTTGCTGCCCATCCGGTAACAGGTCAGGGTGGGAGATACGGCCGCAATACCACAGTTGCACAAAGATGCGCCCCCCTGCCGCATGTACGGCATCATTTACGGCACGCCAGCCCTGCACCTGTTCCTCGCTGTGAATCCCCGGTGTTGCGGGATATCCAATGCCTTGCGGCGATACCTGCGTCGCCTCGGAGATGATCAGGCCAGCAGTGGCGCGTTGGGCATAGTAAGTTGCATTCATGGCCTGCGGCACATTGCCCGGCATGGCTGCCCGGTTACGCGTCAGCGGCGCCATGACCATCCGGTTTGGCAGGGTCAGTTCACCGAGGTTGAGGGGAGTGAAGAGATCAATGTTACTGATTGGTTCCTGGCCGCTACTCATGCAGTGTTCTCCATGGTTGACAATGACTGGATGCAAGGGTCAACGGAATACCCCGTCTGAAGTTGCTGCCAGCGTTACCCGGATATTCGTCATTCCGTGCAGGAACGCTACACGCACTGGAATCGAGTGTTTACGATTCTAGCTGTAACGGGATGTATCGCTTTGCTTCAGAAGCCAATGCTGATGCCGCTGCCCCAGCTGCTGCCACCACCCGTGCCGATGCCGATAAAACCGCCAACACCAACGCCATCACGCGTGAAAGTGGCGGGCCACAGGTGCAGTTGCCGGGCGGTGATGACCGGGTAATTATAGTCCGATTCGCCGATCTGAGCGGCCCGTGTGCCACTCACCGTGCCGACCACGGTGAGTTGCCGGCCCTCGGTATAGGATGCCGGTTCCAGGTAACCGCGCTGTTCGAGGATAAAGCGCCCCAGTGGGGTGCCGCTGGGTTGCGGCCGCTCACTGGCGTCGAGGGGGTAGGCAAGCATCTCGATCTGCGTGCTGTCTTTCAGGTTGCGGGTGCGGATGATGACACCGCCCCACAGCACATTCCTGCCCATGGCTGGAAGCGGTTGGCTGGCAACCTCCCGCGGCGTCAGCGAGCGGTCGACCCCGCCAGTGTTAAACGCAGGGCCACTGGCACAGGCGTTCAGCAGCAGGAGCAGCAGCAGGAGTGGCAGTGCAGGAGGCGGCAGCATCCGGGTCAACGCCAATAGCGGTAGGGGTAGGCGTACGGCGGATACCAGGGCTCGTAATACCAGGGATCGTACCACCCCGGATACCGATAGGTGTAGGGCGGTTCGGTTTCCTTGGGCCACAGGTACCAGGCCTCTGACTGGACGACGGGGTAGGTATAGGGGTAGTCACCCACCTGAGCGGTCTCTGTGCGCAGCAAGGTCCCGCTGACGGTGACCCGGCGGTCGGCGGCATAGACCTGCGGGTCCAGGAATTCCGGCACGATGGCGATGAAACGCCCGGCGCTGTCATCGGTGATCTTGGGCTTGCCGCTGTTGTACAGGGGACGCCCCAGCAGGGTAAGCCAGGTGGCGTCTTCCCGGTTCACGGTTTCGATAATGATGCCCCCCCAGCGCACCTGCTGCCCCAGGTAGTGGCTGGCATCTGCCCTTACCTGTTGGAGTGACGGCATGCCGGCAGGTGCCTCCCGGATACTCTGCGGGACTTGCGAGGCGCATGCGCTCAACCACAGCACCAGTAACAGCAGGCCGCAGCGAAGTTTTGTAACGCGGTAATGCATATTCATAGTCTAGATGATCAGGGCCCTGGTTAGCAGTGGCTCGCAACCAGAATGTATTCCTGTTCTTCAAAAAAATGCAGGAGCGGGTGGTCTCCGGCAGACACTGCAGGGCCTGCTGTGCACAGATAGGGTGCGGGTTGTGCACTGTAATTGCACGACAACGGGGTAATCCGTCTATGACCCGATCCGCTGGATGATTTGACAGACACAGGATGGTACGGCACCCATACGTATTCCGGCCGCGTTAGTGTATTCACTGCCATTCTGAAATATGATAGGCGCCCTTTGTGGGGTTCGCCCCGAAACAAAATCAGGGATCCGGACTATGCCTGCAACCATCATCTACACCGAAACCGACGAAGCGCCCGCATTGGCCACATGCTCTTTTTTGCCGATTGTTCAGGCCTATGCCCGTGCTGCAGGGGTGACGGTGGAAAGCCGTGATATTTCCCTGTCAGGGCGAATTATTGCAAATTTCCCGGACAGGTTGACGCCACAGCAGCAGCTTGGCGATGCACTGGCGGAGCTGGGCAGGCTGGTGAAAGAACCCGATGCAAACGTGATCAAGTTGCCGAATATCAGCGCCTCGATACCGCAGCTGAAGGCTGCGATCGGGGAATTGCAGACCCAGGGCTATGACATTCCCGACTTCCCGGAAGAGCCGGCCACTGCGGAAGAGGAGCAGCTCCGCCTGCGTTATGCGAAGGTGCTGGGCAGCGCGGTTAATCCGGTGCTGCGTGAAGGTAACTCGGATCGTCGGGTCGCCGCTCCGGTCAAGGCCTATGCCAAGGCGCATCCTCACTCGATGGGAGCATGGTCAGCGGATTCGAAATCACATGTCGCCTCGATGTCCGACGGTGATTTTTATGCCAGTGAAAAGTCAGCCGTGCTGGCTGCAGAGGACGACCTGAAGATCACCCTGGCAACGGCTGATGGTGAGTCCCGGGTACTGAAAGCATCCATCCCCGTGCTGGCGGGTGAAGTCGTCGATGCGACCGTGATGAACCGCAACAAGTTGTGTGCCTTTTTCGAGGCGGCCATGCAGGATGCCAGGGCACAGGGTGTGTTACTGTCGTTGCACATGAAGGCCACCATGATGAAGGTGTCTGACCCGATCATCTTTGGCCATGCCGTCAGGGTCTATTACAAGGACGTGTTCGACAAGCATGCGGCAACCTTCGAGAAGCTGGGTGTGGATACACGCAACGGTCTCGGTGATGTCTACGCAAGGATTGCCGGCCTGCCGGACGAGCAGCGCACTGAGATCGAGGCTGATCTGCAGGCAGTCTATGAAACCCGTCCGGAGCTGGCGATGGTGAACTCCGACAGGGGTATAACCAACCTGCACGTGCCCAGTGATGTGATTGTCGATGCCTCGATGCCGGCGATGATCCGCTCCTCCGGACAGATGTGGGGGCCGGACGGCAAGTTGCACGATACCAAGGCGATGATTCCCGATCGAAATTATGCCGGCATCTACCAGGCCGTCATCGATTTCTGCAAGCAGCACGGTGCATTTGATGTCACCACCATGGGCAGCGTCAGCAATGTCGGCCTGATGGCGCAGAAGGCGGAAGAATACGGATCACACGACAAGACCTTTGAAATACCGGCCGCGGGTGTCGTGCGGGTCGCCGATCGTGCGGGCAATACCCTGCTGGAACATGCGGTAGAGCAGGGCGACATCTGGCGCATGTGCCAGACAAAGGATCTACCGATACAGGACTGGGTGAAGCTGGCAGTGAAACGTGCACGCCTCACAGGGCAGCCTGCCGTATTCTGGCTGGACAGCCAGCGTGCACACGACGCGAACCTGATCGCGAAGGTAGAGAACTACCTCAAGGACCACGACACCAGTGGACTCGAAATCCTGATCAAGTCCCCGGTCGAGGCGATCCGCTACACGCTGGAACGCGTCAAGGCCGGCGAGGACACCATCTCGGTGACCGGCAATGTCTTGCGTGATTACCTGACGGACCTGTTTCCGATCCTGGAACTGGGCACCAGTGCCAAGATGCTTTCCATTGTGCCGCTGCTCGCCGGTGGCGGCCTCTATGAAACCGGTGCGGGTGGTTCCGCGCCCAAGCACGTTCAGCAGCTGCTGGAACAGAATCATCTGCGCTGGGACTCCCTCGGTGAGTTCCTGGCACTGGCGGTTTCACTGGAGGATCTCGCGCAAAAGACCGGAAGCAGCAAGATACAGGTACTGGCCAGTGCCCTCGACCAGGCCAACAGCCAGTTTCTGAATAACAACAAGTCCCCCTCGCGCAAGGTCGGCGAGCTGGATACCCGCGGCAGCCACTTTTACCTGGCGATGTACTGGGCACAGGCGCTGGCAGAGCAGACGAGTGACACGGAGCTGCAGGCACTCTTTACGCCAGTCGCCATCGAGCTCACCGGGAACGAGGCCAACATCGTGGACGAGCTGAATCGCCTACAGGGACAGGCGGTGGATCTTGGCGGTTACTATCGCCCCGACAGGGTGCTGGCCGCCAGGGTGATGCGCCCCAGCAGTATCTTGAATGCGGTGATCGACAAGCTGCAGTAAGCAAACCGGGAGCCAGGTGCCACTCTGCTGGCGGCACGAATCTGCCCATCCAGCTGAGTGGATACTGGCTACAACAGTCCCTTGCGGAAAGGAGCTTGCCGGGAAGACCGCTAGCTGGTCAAACAGGAACCCTCCGCGATGATTCAGGCGGTCGCTTGCCGGGGTCCACTGGAAAGCTCGGTCTCGGCAAGGTGACCAAGGTCTCGCAGCATGTTTATTTTTCCATCGTCAAGCTGGCGGGGGCGTGTGTCAATGAGACACAGGGTCCCTATGCAATGACCATCCGCTAACTGCAGTGGGTAACCGGCATAGAAACGTACATGCGGATCGCCGGTCACCAGCGGATTGTCTGCGAAGCGCGGGTCCAGCAAGGCGTCAGGCACAACCAGTACCTCGTTTTCCAGTATCGCATGTGCACAAAAGGCCATGTCACGCGGAGTCTCTTTCACATCCAGACCGACACAGGATTTGAACCACTGTCGGTCGCGATCGACAAGACTGACCATCGAGATCGGGACCTCAAAGGCTTCCGAAGCGATTCGAGTGATGCGATCAAAACGTTCTTCCTGCCCGGTATCGAGGATGCCCAGTTGATTCAGTGCCGCCTGTCTCTGCGTCTCGTTTTCCGGCATTGGCGCCGGTATCCAGCGACAAGTGGTTCGCAGGATCCATGCACGTAATCGTGTGCGTGCATACTGCTGTGAAAAAGGCCTGATCAACCAGTCGGGATCAAACTCAGCCAGGCCCGAAGCGGGGTTCTCCCTGTCTGCCACAACAACAACCGGTATTTGCGTGGTTGCGTCATTGCTTGACTCCCGGACGCGCCTGCAGAGTTCAACAGCGGCCGCCGATTGCTCGTCGACGATGAGCAGCGAAGGTCTGTCCTTTGCCGGGATAGGCAGTATGGCCTGCGTATCGCTTGCTGCCCTGAGGCGCACATTTTCCGCGGCCGCGGCACTCCTGATGACCTCGGCCGTTTGGGTATCCATGGCACCCAGGAGTATCGAATAGTCCCAAATAGCGGGTGTAACGGGCGTGGTGGCAGAGAACTCTTTGGAGCCATGTGTTATTCCTGTGGCGGGGGCGGGGAGCAGCTCAATGGTCTTGCCTTCTGCAGCCGCGAACACCTGAAGTGGCTCCCCGGTGGAACTCAGGCGACTGCTCACGGAGCTGACGATCTGGTCGATCTCCTCGTCAACCCGCGCCGGGTCATGGTGCGTCAACGCAAGTTGCCGTACCCCGACGGCGTTGCAAATTTCAACCGCATACTCGACCGTGCTGTGGCCCCAGCCAATCTTGCCGGCATACTCCGATGCAGTGTACTGGGCATCATGAATGACAAGATCGGCTCCGCGTAAAAATTCCGCGTGTTGCTGGTCTTGCTCATTGATGCCGTTCTTGTCTAACGATGGCTGGCGACAACAGGGTTCGTGATCGCATGCGTAGACCATCGAAACACCGCCGGCTTCCAGCCGGTAGCCCAGTGTCAAAGCCGGGTGATTCAGGTAGTGAGCTCGCACCGTGACGTCACCGACCTTGAAGACGCCCTCCACGAGGTCGTGATAGCGAATCTTTGCACCAAGTGCCTCGATCGTTACGGGAAAGTAGGTGTATTGCATCTGTCCTGCGAGCGTATCTCGAATTGACTGGCTCAGGCTACGCGGCGCGTAAATGTCCCACTCATTTTCGGGTACGAACAACGGTGCAAAAAACGGAATTCCCTGAATGTGATCCCAGTGTGTGTGGCTGATTAAGAGATGACCATGTATGGGCTGGATTGGTTCTTGCACCAGTGCCTGTCCGAGACCATGGGCACCGGTCCCGCAATCGATGACGATCAATGTCCCCGCGGCCGAGCGGACCTCGACACAGGATGTGTTTCCGCCGTAGCGGACGGTTTCTGGCCCGGCCTTTGCCAGTGAACCCCGTGTGCCCCAGAAACGAACGATCATGATTCACTCAACTCCTTGTCGATGGGCCATTATTGAAAGGAGTGTAGACCAAGCTGGCGCGTTTCTACAGGGGCGTGCCTGGCTGGATGACATCAGGGACCAGCGGGTTCTGTATAAAGTCCTTCGCAACATCGCATTGCTGATTCGGCTGGAATATCGTCGTTCAGTATAGACCTGCCGTTTTTTTGAACGGTACTATGTGGACGCCAGTACGCTTTTATGCAAACTCCAAAGATCACCCTGAGAGCAGCCAACTATGAGCAAACCCGTCGTCGCAGATAACAAACCCGTTCGGGTAAATCTTGTCAAAGGCCAGGAGTACCACTTTTGTACCTGTGGCCGATCCAGAAGCCAGCCTTTTTGCGATGGCTCACATGCGGGTACATCCTTCAACCCCAAGGTCATCGTTGCAGAAGAAGACGGCGTAGCCTATTTGTGTGCCTGCAAGCATACCGGCAATGCACCCTATTGCGATGGCTCACATAAACAATTTAGTGACGAACAGGTTGGCAAGGAAGGCCCGGGGAAAAAACCGGAATCTGCACAACTACCGGTCGCCATCGCTACGCAAGAAGAACCCACCGTAGAATTTATTCATCAGCTGGCCAGAGAGGGCCTGTCCAGTCTGGGCCATCACGGACCGATGACGGCCATGGGAGTTCCGCGTCACGAACTGCCGCACTGGGATGAGCTGCAGATCATGGTAGCGCAGATGGCAACAAAACCCTTGATGGAAGACCGGCGCGTGGCTACCGAACTGACCATCGGGCCGGCCGCTGACAAACCCCTGGTCTTGAAAATCCCTGTGTTTGTATCGGACATGAGTTTTGGCTCGCTGTCCGAGGAAGCCAAGTTATCCCTGGCCCGGGGCGCAGAACTTGCGGGTACCGGCATCTGCTCGGGTGAAGGCGGCATGTTGCCTGAAGAACAGCAGGCGAATACCCGCTATTTTTATGAATACGCCAGCGCAGGCTTTGGCTACCGGGAAGAACTCTTGAAAAAGGTACAGGCCTTCCACTTCAAGGGGGGGCAAGGCGCAAAAACCGGTACCGGTGGTCACCTCCCGGCTAACAAAAACAAGGGGAAAATATCACGGGTAAGAGGCATACCCGAAGGTCAGCCGGCAATCTCACCACCCACCTTCAGGGACCTTTCCTCGGTAGCTGATTTCAGGCGGTTTGCAGACCGTGTCAGGGAACTCACCGGCGGCATCCCGGTCGGTTTCAAACTCAGTGCAAACCATATCGAAGAAGATATTCAATTCGCGCTGGATGCCAGTGCGGACTACATCATACTGGACGGCCGTGGTGGGGGTACGGGTGCCGCCCCTGAAATGTTCAGGAACCACATCAGCGTACCGACCATCCCGGCGCTGGCACGCGCCCGGCGTTATCTGGATGAACAAGGCGCAAGTGGTCGTGTCACACTGATTATTACCGGTGGTTTGCGCGTCCCGACCGATTTCGTCAAGGCGCTGGCACTGGGTGCAGACGGGATTGCGATTGCAAATAGTGCCATGCAGGCCATTGGCTGTGTTGCCGCGAGAATCTGTAATACCAATAACTGTCCCACAGGCATTGCGACTCAAAATGAGGCGTTGCGTAACCTGCTGAATATCAATCAATCAGCAACCCAGTTAGCCAACTTTTTCAGTGCCTCGGTCGAATTGATGCAGGTATTGGCCCGGGCCTGCGGACATGATGACCTGAAGAAGTTCAATAAAAATGATCTGGCAACCTGGCATCGCGAAATGGCGTTGCTGTCCGGGGTACGGTACTCGGGTTATGCAAGTCCGGCGGGTACGGTTTAGCGTCCTTGAACAGGAAATCCGTAAACCCCTCGCAGCCGCCCATAGCGCTCACCAGCCCTGCCGGATTGCCTTGATCTTTCCTTCGAGACGCTGGCGCCGATGCAGGATGGCCGGCGTGAGTGGCAGCCTGTCGCAGCAGCGCTTGGCGGCTTCCAGGTCCTTGCTGATGTGTTCATGATACTTGGCGAGGCGCTCGATGGATTCCTTGCAGCCCCGGGCGGCTAGTGTCTCCCAGACGGCAACCGCCTGTGGCCAGTGGCCGGCGCGGCGCAGCAGTTGTGCCAGCAGGCGCTGGCCGTCATCGCACAGTGTCGCGGCGTGGCGTTGCAGCAGGGCACGTGCGCGTGCCTCATCGCTATCGCTCAGCCAGCGGGCGAGGGCGGGCAGGTCGACGTCAAAGGCCGCCGGCTGCTCCACCGCCTGTGCCAGTGCCGCGTGTGCCACGGCCAGCGACAGGATGTCCTGACGGTTGTGTTCGACCACCTGGATGAGTGGTTCGGGCTGACCCTCGCGCAGATAGCGGAACCAGGCCGCGGGCGCCTCGCTGCCGGGCAGGTCGTCGAGGCGTCGGAAACCGAGTAGCCTGTTTTCCACGCTCAGCAGGCGGCAATCGTCCCAGCGCTTTGCAAACAGCCGTCGTACCGGGTGCAGCAGATCGAGGTGTGGCAGCTTCTCAAACGCTGGCTGCAGCCCCTGCAAGCGAAAGCGGCTGCTCAACAACGGCAGGTCATAGCTCTTGCCGTTGTAACTCACCAGACGGTCTGTGGACGTCAGTGTGTCTGCGAAGGCCGACAAGGCAGTGGCCTCCGCGGCAAAGCGGGTGATCAGCCATTGTGTTACTTCGAGCGCATCCGTGTCGACCACGGCCACACCGACCAGGAAGGCGAGGGTGCCGCTGCCGCCAGAGAGGCCGGTGGTCTCGGTATCGAGATAGACGTGGCGGCGGTTACTGCCGGTCTCGCCCGGCAGGCGAGGTGTTTCCTGCAGGGCACTCAGCGCCACGCTACCCAGTGTGCCCGCCAGTGGCAGTCGCTCGCGGATACGGATCACACCCTCGGCAATACACTCCCCCCCAAACCTGCCCGCCAGAATAAAGGGGTCTGACCCGGTTTTTGGGTCTGACCCCTTTATTCTCGAACCCTTGACTGCAGCCCCCCGATCGCGTGACTCCAGCTGTGCCAACCGTTCCCGCAGACTCGACAACGGCAGCTTCTCCGTGGTGACAGGCGTGTCTGCACCGGCCTGTGCGCGCAACCGCGAAAGCCGTGTCTCAAGACTCATGAGCTGCCAGCAATCCCAGCACCTGCAAGGCCACCGCCTTTGGTGAATAGCCGCGTACCTCGTCGCTTGCCAGGATCGGCCCGATGCAACTGGGGCAACCGTGGGCACACTCACAGGCAGTGACCAGCGCCTGCGCACCCGTGACCACGGCCTCGCGGTG